>DPYP01000426.1:0-3492 GCA_003545375.1 Lentisphaeria bacterium | reverse complement strand
TGATCACCTCTTCGCGCGCTTTCGCGCCTACACCGATCCAGAGCCTGGCGCCGGTGTTGACCTTCGCCGTGGAGGCGACGAAAACCCAGCCGGCCCGCGGGTTGGTGAACGTGTATTCAGAGTCGTCCGGAAGTTTCACGTCGAGCAGCTCCGTCACGAAGTTGTTCAAGACTTTCATCCCGGCTGTCTGGTCGGGCCAGGACGGTTCCTTCGACCAGGTGAACGTCCCCTCGGAACCGGTGCCTATCTGTTGACCGTCCTGGTTAACGACCTTCGCCCTAACCTCGTACTCGCCCGCAAGGAGCTCCAAGTCAGTGAAGGTCACGCTCGCTTCGAGCGATGCCGTTGGAAGTTCGATATTCTTTTCATGTAACGCTCCGGCATTCCCCTGCCTGCCAAGGGCGACCACCGCCCGGGAGCCGGCAGGCAGCTCTCCAAAACCACTGAAATCGAGGGCCACAACGACCCGCTTGTCCAGGTCGTACGTATCGGGTTTGGCAAGGAGTTCATTGGTGAACGCCAGTTTCCTTACCTCCTCGGCGAGGATCGCCGCGATTTCCTCTTCCGTCAAGCCGGGTTTCTCCGTGAAGGCATGCGTTATCTCATCTGCAGAGAGCGCCCGATCATAAATCTTCACGTCGGCGAGGAGGCCCTTGAAGCAGGCTTCCCTGAAACCCGGCGGCGCCCCGCCGATGCGGAACGCGCCGTCATTGCTGATTTGCTCGCCAAATGATTCACGGGCATGCCTGAGGCCGCCGTTGACGTACAGCTCCAACACCTTCCCATTGAATGTCATGGCGACATGATTCCACTGCTTACGGCCCATGGGCGCGCTGCAATAAACGCGATAGTTGGGCACCGCCCAGGCGAGAACGGATTGGAGCATAATGCACTGATACAACCCGAACGCGCTCTCCTTTCGGCCGACAATCTGGGAGTGCTTATCGGGAACCGACTCCGGATAAATCCAGGCGCTGATGGCAACGGTATCGGTGAACTTCAACCCGGGCGCATCACCGAAATCCACGTAGTCTGTCTCGCCGTTGAATCTCAGTGCCGAGCCGGCTTTTCCCTTGATGAATTTGGCGCCGTGGATTTGGCCGTTGTTGCCGTTTCCGGTAGTATCGTTGACCACCTCCCCAGCCCCTTCGGCAAATGTGTAGCGGGCGACCGGTTCAGTCGTCTGAGCCCATGCGGCAACGCCAAGGCACAACGCGGCAGCAACTGCCATTTTGATATTGAACATCTCTTTTCCTTCGGGGGTACTCAAAGGCAATCAATCGCAAGCGGCGCTGCCCGTTTATCAACCTCGATTTTCGTCGACGTCGGGGAGACACTACATATAACCGCTCCCACCTCAAAAACAGCTATTTTCACAAAAGTCGTCATGGTTCACAAACCGGTTGCAACCATTGGCGCAGACCCTACGTTGGTCTGCTCATGAAACGCCTCATTTTATCAGATATTCATGCTAATTATCATGCCCTGAAGGCGGCACTGCAGGCAGAAGCTGGTGTCGACGAAATCATTGTGCTCGGCGATCTTGTTTCGTTCGGCCCCAATCCGGCAGCCTCCGTGGATTTGATTCGATCACATTCGTCGACAGTTGTTTTGGGTAATCACGATGAGGAAATTGCTCGATATCGCCTGGATGCCAATGCTGATGACCAGGAAACCGATGGCACAAAATGGGCCCGCTGGAGTGCTGAACAACTTACAGACGATCAGGTGGATTACCTGATCAACCTTCCTGAGAAAATTAAATTGCAGTGGGATGGCTGTCAGATACTGCTGAGGCACGACCTGCCCGTACCGGGCCCCGAGGCAATGCCGGATACCCCCGCGGAACTGATAGAAAAGCGATTAGGTGATGTTGATTTCGACTATATGTTTGTCGGACATGTTCACCGGCCATATTTACGTGAATTGCGGAATTGTCGCCTGGTAAATGTCGGAAGTATCGGCCAGCCTGAACACGGTGATGCGCAGGCGTCCTATGTGCTTTGGAATGACGGCAGCATCGAGTTCAAGAAAATCCCCTATGATGTGGAACGGACAATTGCCGAAATGAAAGCCTTGCCGCTCTCGGCCGCCTATATCGAGTTATGGAGCCAATTTTGGCGGCAAGGCGTTGTCGACCGCCAGGCTTTAGCCGATCTTGAAATAAGTGGAGACCGTGATCTCTTTCAATGATTCCCCAAAAGGGTCAACGGTCAGAATAACAGATACCAAGACGGCTTCCGATTAAAGTATTCCAGGGAGTTGCTTTCACTCATGTCTAAATCACAAACCTTGTCAGTGAAGCAAAGCCAGACCGACGAGTATGTCGAGCAGATCAGGCGCGATGGATATTGTGTCGTCGAGGGCATGATCGGTGCGGACGATCTCGACCGCGTCCGCGACGATGCGATCCGCGTAACGCACAAGGACAAGCGTTACCAGCCCGAGCTGGGTGGCATCGCGGTGGCGCAGGACCTGATCAACAGTTCGCAGGTCTTCGCACCGTTTCTGGTAAGCCCGCCGTTGATCGCGGTGATCAAGGCACTGCTCGGGCCGCTGCCGCGGGTCAACTCCGCATCTGCGCTGGTCAGCTATCCCAGCAACCAGCAGGGAGACTGGCACACCGACTGGCCTTACAGCGACGAATTTTCCGAGTTCATGCCCACCCCTTACCCGGACATGACGATGCATCTGTCGACGCTGTGGATGCTGACGCCGTTCAACAGCATGACCGGAGGCACCCGCATCATTCCCGGCAGCCATCGCTGGGGCGACAGCCCGCACCACCGGGAAAATTTCGACCCGTTTTCCACGCACCCCGATGAGGTGCAGGTCGAGGGCGAAGGCGGCAGCGCATTGGTCTGGGACACGCGGGCGTGGCACGCCATCGCGTCGAACCGCAGCGACGAACCGCGGGTCGCCATCGCCGCGCGCTACATGCCCTGGTGGCTCAACAGCAACGCCCAGGTCAACGACTCGGCCGAGCGGTTAAGCATGATGGGCGAAACAGGCCGCACGGACGGGTTCACGCGCGTCAAGGCAGAGGTTTTCGAGGCCCTGCCGGATGATGTCCAATCAATGTTTGTAAACAACATCGAGAGTAAATGAACAAACCAAAGGAAGTAAAGCGATGTCAAAATTAACCGTTGTTGATTCCGGTGTCATGTATCGCAATCCACTCGCCGGTCATGAGGCAGTGGCGGCGATCTACCCGTGCATCCTGCCGCTGTCGGAAGACGAATTGTTCGCTTCCTTCAGGCACGGGCAGGCCATGTGTTCGCGCGACGGCATGATACATCTTCTGCGGTCGGCCGACGGCGGTAAAACCTGGGATCATGAGGGACCGTTACGTGATCGTGCTCAAGACGACAAACCATATCAGTACTGTTTCGGGCTGATGACTGCCCTCGGCGACGGCTCAATCCTTCTCTGCGACCAACGTGCAGATCGCACTGACCCGGATCGCCTCTACGTCCATCCGGAAACCGGCGG
>DPYP01000006.1:0-5332 GCA_003545375.1 Lentisphaeria bacterium | reverse complement strand
GCCGATCAGAACGAAACGATTCCAAGCCTTCAACCTGCGGATCGCCTCGGGTTTGTCTTCTGGAAAGATGCTGCGGGTCCACTCGTCTTCGAAGCAGCCGCGGGCTTTCAGGACCGCGGCCCTGACCAGGTGGTAGGGGCCACGGGGCGACCAGAACGCCGTTTTCCAAAAGCTCTTGCGGGAGAGCAAGACGATCGGCAGCACCACCTCACCGTCACGCGGCGGATGCAGCGTGTAGCGGTGGTGGTTGGCGTGGCTGGCATTGAACCACTCCCAGTCATTCCAGCCGATGAAGCCAAAAACGCGGACGAAAAAACCGTTCAGCCGTTTGCTCTTGAAGACCGTGTTGTGGCAGAGCTCGTGGACGGCATTGATAGTGAACGTGCAGCACGTGCCGTGCAGGAGAAGCAGAAACAGCGTGAGATACCAGTAACCCGTGAAGGCGCTCCACAGCGAGGCGGCAGCCGTGCAGCAGACCAGGGCAAGATAGCCGCCCGACTGCAGCAGGCCTTTGAGATCGCTGCGGGCGTTCAAAGCCTGCAGGGTCTCGCCGGGTATCGGCGTGCGGTACCAGCCAATTGTAGCTCGTTCATCGTGAATGTCAGCCATAACGCATCTCCGGACGTAATCTATCTCGACCCACAGCCGAGGACAACGAGGATAAAGCAGGACTATACATCCGTTCATCGCGAATTGTTGATTCGTAGCGCTACAGTTTCCTCCGACGAAGGCGAACGGTACAATTTCGCCAATGTTTTGAATCCGTAATGGCACGCGGATGAGTTCCGTTCTGCTGCAGTCATTTGATGGTCGCGAGAGCAGGTTATATTGCCGGCGACTGAGGAAATCACACCATGTCCGCCAATCGCACCATGACGATCCTGTTTGTATGCACCGGCAATACCTGTCGCAGTCCGATGGCGGCGGCGTATTTCCAGCACCTGTGCGAAGTGGCCGGAATTGATGTCTCCGTTGAGTCCGTTGGGCTCGCGGCCCTCGACGGCGAGCCGATGAGCGAGACGGCCGCCAAGACATTGAATCACGAAGGGGTCGACACACCGACGTCCCGCAGCCACCAACTTACCGACGACCATGTTGCCGCCGCCGATCTCATTGTCACGATGACGCACGCGCATCTGGCGCAATTGCAGCACTCGCCGGTGGCAGCCCCCGAAAAAACCTTTACATTGATGAGCTTCGTGGACAGCAAGATCAATATCGACGATCCGTTCGGCGGCAGCGTCGACGAATACAGCCAGTGCCTTACAACGATGAAGCCCGCTCTGGACGCGCTGCTGGAGCATATCAATAAACGACTGACCGAGCCGGACCCATGAGATTAATCGAAGATTTTGTCGGAAAGCCATTCACCGTTCTGATTGCAACTGACCACGGCGGCTTCGAACTCAAGCAGCAACTCACTGAGCACCTGCGAGCAAACTCTGTCGACTACGAAGACCTCGGTCCGCACGAACACGATCCAACGGACGACTATCCCGACTACGCCAGCGTGCTGGCGCAGCGCATCGCCAACGGCGAAGCCGACTGCGGCATTCTCATCTGCCGCACCGGGGCAGGCATGTGCATCAACGCCAACCGTTTTCCCTACGTGCGCGCAGCCGTCGTTGATTCCGTCGACAAAGCACGCCTGAGCCGCACCCACAACGCCGCCAACGTCCTGGTCACCTGCGGCGATTACATCACCGCCAACGAACTCTACGCAGTTGTCGATGCCTGGCTGGAGACGCCCTATACCGGTGACGAACGCCACGCCCGGCGCCTTCACAAGATCGAACGCCACGCCGCCGATGATTTCTCGGTCCTCCACGCCGCCGATCCGGAAGTGGCGAAATGGGTCGTCGCGGAAACAAAGCGGCAGGACACCGTACTCGAGCTCATCGCCTCAGAAAACATCGTGTCCCCCGCGGTACGCGCCGCTGCCGGCTCCTGCCTGACCAACAAGTACGCCGAGGGCTACCCGGGAAAACGCTACTACGACGGCTGCGAATACGTCGACGAAGTCGAACAACTCGCCATCGACCGGGCCAAGGATCTGTTCGGGGCTGAAGCCGCCAACGTCCAGCCGCACTCCGGCAGCCAGGCGAACATGGCAATGTACATGGCCCTGCTCGACGTGGGTGACACCGTGCTCGCCATGGACCTTGCTCACGGTGGTCATCTGACGCATGGCCTCAACGTCAATTTCAGCGGCAAACTTTACAACTGCTTCGGCTACGGCGTCAATCGCGAGACGGAAACGCTCGACTACGACGAAATGGCGGCATTAGCACGCGAGCACCAGCCCAAAATGCTGCTGGCCGGCGCCAGTGCCTATCCGCGTGTCCTCGATTTCGAGCGACTGCGAGCTATCGCGGACGATGTCGGAGCGTATTTCGTCGTCGATATGGCGCATATCGCCGGACTCGTTGCCGCCGGCATCCATCCCAGCCCGGTGCCCTACGCCGACGTCGTCACATCGACAACGCACAAAACCCTGCGCGGTCCGCGATCCGGCCTGATCCTCATGAAAGAAGCGTACGCAAAGCGGATCAACTCCAGGATCTTCCCAGGCATCCAGGGCGGGCCGCTGATGCATGTCATAGCTGCCAAGGCCATCTGCCTCCGGGAAGCCGCATCGGACGAGTTCAAAGCATACTCCCAGCAGGTCGTGAAGAACGCCGCTACGCTGGCGGAAACACTGACGGACTGCGGCTTCCGCATTGTTTCCGGCGGCACCGACAACCATCTCATGTTGGTCGACCTGCGGCCGCTCGGCACAACGGGCGACAAAGCCGCCAACGCCCTCGACGAGGCGGCCATCACAGTGAACAAGAACCTCATCCCGTTCGACACGGAGAAGGCCACGGTCACCAGCGGCCTGCGCATCGGCACCCCGACCATCACCACGCGTGGCATGAAAGAGCCGGAGATGATCGAGATCGGCAAGCTCATTCACCGCGTCGTCGCCAATTACGACAACCCGGCCGTCATCACCGAAGTGCGCGAGGCAATCCACGAGCTGGTCAGCCGGTTTCCCGTGCCCTGCCTGTAACGAGTTGAACGGATCTCTGCGTCCGGCTGCCAGATCCCTGTGCCGCTGAATGCCGAGACAACGGCCCCGTGATATGTACGGCGGCATGTCTTCCGATGACCTTTTTCCGGGGAAGGCGAATACAGGTGGCTATCCCGACACGACCGGGGCAATCGCCTGGCATTGCGCGACCAGCGCCTCGTCCTCGCCGAACTTGCCGACGAGCTGCAGCCCCAGCGGTAAACCGCTGCCCTGCTCGTTACCGCACGGCACCGTCACGGCCGGCAGCAGAGCGTGAGTCCATGGCAGATTCATCACTGGCTCACCGGTTTTTGCCAGCGTCGCTGGCGCCGGCCCGTGCGCTGCCGGCGTCAACCAGGCACTGAGGCCATTCGTTGCCATCGCCTCATGAATGTGCTCGCGCAACTGCAGACGACTCTCACGACAAATGGCAATGCGGCCTTCCTCGATGCCGGTCGCATAGGCATAGAGCTCGGAAGCCACGGAGCTGTAGCAATGGCCGTAACGCGGGTACCAGTCCCGATGCAGGACTGCAAACTCCGCACTAACCAGATCAACGTGCCGCTGCCGCAGCTCGGCGAAGTCAGCCATCATCGGCACTGGGCGAATCTCATGGCCGGCAGCGGTGAGGCGCCGGCAGGTGTCCCGGAACTGTGTCAAAGCTGCGGGCTCCGTACATTCCAGATAGGGCCCCTCGGGCACTCCGAATACGAAGGGACCACTGGCGGTCTCCGGCTGCCAGTCATTGACGACGACCGACGCAACCATCCCCAGGCTCGCAATGTCATCGACGCAGAACCCGAGCGTGTCCACCGATTTCGAGAACGGCACGACACCGGCGATCGGAATGCGGTCGAAGGTTGCCTTGTAACCGATGATGCCGCAGAACGCCGCCGGCCGGATAACCGAGCCCTGGGTCTGTGTCGCCAGCGCCAGCGGGCAGTAGCCGGCGGCGACCGCCGCCGCCGAGCCGCTGCTCGAACCGCCGGGTGTGTGGCCGTAGTTGATGGGGTTGCAGGTCGGCCCGGGATTGTAATAGGCAAACTCCGTGCAGTACGTGATGCCCAGGATCAAAGCGCCGGCCTGCCGCAGCCGCGACACTATCGACGCTTCCGCCCCGGCGAAACAGTCGGAAGGCAATCGTGAACCGGCGGTGATCGAAAAACCGTCGGCTCGGATGATGTCCTTGACGCCAACGGGAATTCCGAACAGCGGCGGCCGGTTTGCGGTGTCCGCAAACTTTTCGCGCAGCACATCGGCTTCCGCGTGCAGGCGCTTGAAGCGGTCGGGTTCCGGCCTCAGTGCCTGGATCGTCGGCTCGAGGCGGTCGTGCACAGCCTGCAGCGTGTCAAGGTACTCGTGCAAATCCAGCGCCCCGCTGCGCAGGCTCGGCACCAGTGCGGACAGATGATTGTTCGGGATATTCACGGTGGTATATTAACGCTTCGAAGCCGATCAGCTACAGCACTACTGTGAATATGCCGAGAGTGCTGACATTTATATTGGACATCGCCGAACCCTCGACCGACGTTGAGAAAGTCGATACGTGCCCAACACCGCAGTCCTGGCAGGGAACGAAGGCACTTTGTTCATGATTAAAATCCGAAAACCGAAGGCCCAATGAACGTCCAATGGCGCGAAGACAAGCGCTGAAAAACAAACCGACGTGATTTGATCATGCACCGGTGACTTTCCTCCCCGCCGCACTGCTTGGCTAATTCGTGCGCCCGCCGACCGTACGGCACCAGAAGAAGACCGGGCGGCTCGTAATCGTGCCAGGTTCATTTGGGTCGCGAACTCGCCAAAACCATTCTAACTCGTATTTTATCAGTCAGTTACCGCACTGGGCCAGCTGCCTGGCAGCACTCCTGCGCGTCTGACTGTGAGCCAATCCTCTTATTCGGGTCCCACCACTGATATGGTCGCATTGCATCACCGTCTGAGTACTTTCTATCTCGTGGCTTTCGCCGTCGTCGTGTTTCTCGGCTATCCGCTCGGGATCGTGCCGCCGTTATCGTTTCTTCCGGAAGCCATCAGGACGTTGACGTTCCATTTCGCAGTGCCGTCGCAATTCATCCTGTCTGTGCTGGCTCTGCCGATTGTGCTCGGATCGCCGCATCTGCCCAGGCGCATGCCGTTGGTCGCGATGCTGGTGTTTGCCGGTTCGGTGATCATTTCTTTCGCCCTGCAGCCGCAGCACGGCCAGGAAGCCGTCGAGCTGCTCGGCCAGGTCCTGATCCCGCTGGCGGTTGCGACAGCAGTCAAGGCGACCGGGTTGCG
>DPYP01000461.1:0-8298 GCA_003545375.1 Lentisphaeria bacterium | reverse complement strand
CGAATCTCGTGCATGACTTCGTGCAGAGTAGCGGCGGAAACTCGCAAAGCCTTGGCGACTTGCGGAATGCGGTTCTTGGCAAGCTTGTCGAGATGCTTGTCGATCGCCTTGTAGGTCAATGAATCCTTGCGCCCCTGGCGCTCGAGCTGCAGAAGCAGGCACTCGCGCAGGTCGCGTGCGCATACGCCCGCCGGCTCAAAGGTCTGCAGCGTGTTGATGACACGCCCGACGTCCTTTACGTTGGCGCCACACGCAACCGCGACGTCTTCGGGGGGGGACCGCAGATAGCCGGATGCATCGATGCTGCCTATGATGGCCTCGCCGATCTTCGACGTCTGTTCGTCAAAGTCACTGGTTCGCAACTGTTGCAGCAGATCGTCTGCCAAAGTACTGCCAGTCGTCAGCGAATCGAAAAAATACTGGCGCCGCTCGTCGTCCTCGGCACCGGCGTAGGAGCGCGCATGGTTCGGCGGCAGGTAGTCGCCCCACGACTCGTCGAGTTGTATGATGTTGGCCAGAAACTCGTCTTTCTCGGCAGCAGCACCGTCCATATCCGCATCGACCTGCGGCGCACCAACCTCTTCCATAGGATCGCCAACGAGCTGTTCGCCGTCAGTAGAAAGCCGTTCAAGTGCCGGATTCGCCTCCATCTCCTGGTTGATTCTGGTCGACAGATCCAACAGCGGCGCAGTCAGAATCTCCAGCGACTGGATCTGCTGCGGCGCAATAATTTGCACCTGCTGCTGTTCCGTTGACTGGTAAAGTCCCTGTTGTATGGTAGACATAGTCCTCGCCGAATTGTCACTGGCACGCCAGGGCTTGGCGCCCGATTTCCATAGGAGGCAGCGTGCGCTCTGTTCCGGCAAAAACCACCGTCGCGCGGACAACCGCCGAATTAACATTATCGCGTTCCCGGATTTCGTCAACCAATGCACACAGCGGTAGAGGTCACAGTTCTCGGTAGCGGCAGCGGCGGCAATGCCACGGTAATCCGCTGCGGTGACGACGCCATCCTCATCGACGCCGGCTTCTCGGGCGCCGAACTGCAGCGCCGCCTCGACACCGCCGGTGTCGAGGCCTCCCGAATCCGCGGCATCGTAGTCTCCCACGAGCATGATGACCACACCCAGGCACTGCGCATCTTCGCCAAACGCAACAACAACATCCCCGCCTTCGCCAATTCGCTGACCATGGAACGCCTGCAGATGATGAACAAGGCGCCGGAGAACGCCGTCGTCTTCACGAACGGTTCGCCGTTCGCCATCGGGCCTTTCCAAATCGAAGCGTTCTCTGTGTGTCACGATGCCGTCGACCCGGTTGGTTTCGTGATTCATTGCCAGGACCGCAAGATCGGTATCGCCACAGACCTCGGCCACTTCGGCAAGCTTGTCCCGCTCAAACTCAAAAACTCAAATGTTCTGATTATCGAAAGCAATCACGAACACGATCTGCTGCGTTCCTCTCGGCGTCCGGCGCACCTGCTTCATCGCATTCACGGCCGCCGCGGCCACCTCAGCAACAAGCGCGCCGCCGAGCTCATGGCGCAGGTCGTAGGTCCGGGTACCCAATACCTGGTGACGGCGCACTTGAGTGACGACTGTAACCGTCCGGAACTCGTGGAGGCCGCGGCCCGCGACTGTCTCAAGGCGATGAACCGGGAACAGGTCAAAGTGCTGGTGGCCAGGCAGGACAAAGTGTGTCAGACGATCACTGTGTAGCTGTCGCACCCTCGCGTCTCAGCCACAAGTAAATGCCGCCGATCTGCTGCAGATCATACGCCTCGTTCATCAGAGCATTGAACGGCTCGTGGTCCGGCAAACGCCGCAGCAGGCTTAGCTCGCTGGACATCAGACCATAGACAACTGCGTCGGGACGCACTGACTCGATGTAGGGGACAATCCCCGCGTCGATGGATTTCCACAATTCATTGCTGTAGCCCGGCGACAACCGCTGCCGGGCAGTCGTGGCGTACATTGCTTCGCCCATGACCGTTGCCGGCGGCGGCAGCTTTTGCAGCTCCGACCGGACGGCATGCAGGTCAGCCATCGGCGTGCCGTACAAGTAGCGCAGCGAATAGTCTCCCTGGGCCTGAACAACCAGCAGGCCGAGCTGCGACGCTATCAACGCCGCCAGCAATCCTCGGCCCGCCAGGGCACGTGATCGCCTCACCAGGCCTGTCACAATCGCCGCAACAAATGGCGTCAGACAAAGCAGCATGCCTGTGGCGTACGCCACCAACGCCGGCCGCGGCTGATCGACAAGCACCGCTTCCTTCAGCACGTAGTTGAGTCGATAGACGTTGTCGCCAACCACCAGCACGCAATAAACCGTGAGCAACGCAACAACCGCAGTGAGCCAGGCCATCATGCGGCCGGACCAGTCGGGACCCCGCAGCGACTCGTCGCCCGTTGCCCCATCGGACCCGGCAGACGGTTGCCAGAGCTTCGCCGTCGGCACACCGGTGAACAGCATCGCACAGAACAGCGCAATAAACGGAAACGCCGGTGCATAATATTTTGGAAACGGCCCGGTGCCGCCAACGAACAGTGTGTAGCCCAGCAGCACCCCGAATGTGTACGCCGGAATCAATGACGCCCGCCGCTGTTGCAACCGCCGCAAACTGCCGAAACCCCAAACCGCCAGACCACACACCGCAACTGTCATGAACACCGGCCCGGCATACGTCGTGATACGGCAAACGTGCAGCAGCATCGCCGATGGTTCCAGAGACCAGATACCGGCACTCGCCTTGCCATTGACCAAATAATTCACCGGCTGGCAAAACATCTCCCAGTACGACTCGTCCCGGCCGATCGGCGACCGTTTCACGAAAAGGCAGTAGCCCCCCCAGGTCAACAGCATCAGCGGCACCCCGGTCCCCAGCGCCGCAGCAACGACCTGCAGATTGCGTTTGCAAAAACTGAAGACGGCCACCAGCACCAGCGCCAGCAGAAAGATCGCGGTGCTGGTGAGTTTGGCCCACAACAGCACGGTGACACCGAGCCCGAGCCACAAACCCTGGAGCCAGACCGGCCGGCGCTCAGTGTACAGATAGACAATGACCATGCCGACACTTGCCAACGGCAACAGCTGGCCATCGGCGTAATCCATGTTCAACGCCCCCTGCAGCGCCATCGGGTTGGTCAGATAAATCGTTGCTGCCAGTGTCGCCACGAGACGGTTCAACGACAAACGCCGGGCACACGCGTACAGCAACAGGCCGGTTGTCAAAAAACAAAGAAGCCCCGGCAATCGCATCGCCCACACAGACTCGCCGAATACCGTGACCGACGCAGCGATGATATACGACCACGACGGCGGGTGATGCAGATTCGGCGGATACCCGGGGCGCACAAACGGAACGCCGGTCTCGCAAATAGCCATCGCGGCGTTCCAGTTCAGATGTTCCCAGGTGACATCAATGTCGTCCATCGACGGCAAGGCCAGAAACACAACGCACACGCAGACGCCGAGAAGAAAATATATATACCTGCGGGACTCGGCCGAAACTCGCATAAACGGAAGGGGGTGAAGCTGTGATGCCCTGGTATTGCTGGTTTGAGTACATCGTAACAGGCAGCAAAGTTATCATCGGCGCAATGCCATAACAAACAACCGCAACAGCAGCGCCATTTCGATGCATGTCTTCAATCACCTCAACAAGTTCGAGAAGAACGATTTGGCGACGTGGAATCGCGATATGGCGTTGCTGTCGGGTGTCCGGTATTCCGGATTTTCCGAAGCAACGGCACATTAGTTAGTGGAGATGCGGAAAACCAGGGTCGAAACGCACGGTGAGTTCCGCGGGTCGGCGGCCCTCGACATGGCCGTCGCCAAACAGGAGATTGGACGGGGCATTCAACACCCCGTCCTTCATGTAGTAATAGGGCGGGGCCGGAATCCAAGGGGCGGGCTGCCACGCAATATCCCGGCCGCCGCGCTTGTGCCAGGCCCACTTCGCCGTCAGGGGCGGACCGCCCGCATCCAGGATGATGACATAATCGGTGACGATCGGTAAATCGTCGATGCTGTCATCCGCGCCCCGAGTCGGATAGCCCACCGGTTTGGGCGGACCGCCGCCGAGACGTCGCGGCACCCAGAGCACGTAGCCACCCCAGAGCATTGTATTTTGATCGTAGATTCCTGCTCCCGGTTGTTTCCAGGTGTCCCTGTAGGTGTCGGATTTCATGAACGGCGGTGTGAAGACGCAATCCTGCACGTCGCGACTGACACCCTGCTCCTCGAGCGCAGGGAAAAAATCCGGGCCGACATCGACGAGGTTGGATCCGAAACCAGAATCCGAGCGCGGGAAGTATCCGCCAAAGTCATTGGCATAGCCACTGACACCCAAACCGATCTGGCGGAGGTTCGACGTGCACAGTATCGCGCGAGCGTTAAATTTCGCCTTGCCCAGGACCGGCAACAGCATGGCGGCCAGGATCGCAATGATCGTGATGACGACCAGCAGCTCAATGAGCGTGAAGCACCGCATTCGACGTTCAAGCGGCTCAATGTTGCGATGACAATATATAGCTGGGATTTCCCATATGGTTGCGAATCTCTGTTAGTTTACTGATGAATACCCGATATCTCAAGGTTACGTGGCCAAGATCCGTTCCCATTCTGCTGATCCAACCGTTGTTCAAGCCTAATGCCGTTCCTAACATGGCGGCGGCTCGCGAATCGCCCAATTCCCCGAGCGCGACGGCGCAAGATTTAACGACGTCGTTTGCGTCCGTCACGGCGGCAGTTGACCACCGCCGGAGTGACGTTAAACGTTCCCCAGCCTACTCAACGCCCACTGCCCGCTTCAAAGAATTCTCCCAGGCACGCACTGAGAATTCGGCAGGAAATCGGGTCGCAACCAGCTCACGGCCGCAGACACTCAACCGCCGAGCCTCTTCACGATCCCGGGTCAGCCGCAAAATCGCCTGGGCCGCGGCAGCGGCATCGCCATTGGCGACGGCGGCAAAAGCGCCGCGCTCCGGATCGATCTCATCGAGCACCACCAGATCGTACAAGACGCACGGCGTTCCGGAAGCGAGCCCTTCCAGCACCGCAATGCAATGGCCTTCGTAGCGCGAGGTGTGCAGGAATATGTCCGCCGCCTGCAACAACTCCGGTATGTCCGGCCGCCAGCCGAGCAACTCGAAACGGTGCGCCAGCCCAGCCACCGCAACATGCTTTTCAAAGGCTGCACGGTCCGTACCGTTGCCCGCTATCTGAATGACGAAGTCGAGGCCTGTCGACTCGAGATGCGCCGCAATTCGAATTTTCTCTTCATGATTCTTGGCGACACGGTAAGAACCGATCGTCAGAATCCGCACACGCCCGTTGTGGTTTGGCTTTTCCGCTACAGGGAATCGCCTCATGTCCACACCGTTCAGGATGAGATCTACGGGATCAGCGGCATAGAGCTCTTTGATGTTGGCCGCTACTTCCCGGCTGCACGCCTGGAAATGCGTCGCGAACATCACCTGCAAACGCTGAAAATAATGGACGCGGCGATCCTCCATAATTTTCGGATTCGCAAAGTACAGAATGCGCGCCGGCACGCCGGCACGTTTCGCCAGCCACGGTACCAGGGCACGGGTGCCACCCGAAACACAAACGATAGCGTCCGGCCGCTGCTCCCACAGCAGGCGCTTCAGCGCTCTGGCTGCCTTGAAATAGCCAACTTTTTTGACATCGAAAAAATGTACCGGGCAACCCACCACTGCATAATTGTGTTCGAGCTCACCAAGACCGTACAGAGTGCAGACTGCAACGTCGAATTCTTCGCGGTGGCACAAACGAATCCACTGCAGCGCCGCGTGTTCCGTACCGCCGCCGTTGACATCGTCCAATGCAATGAGAACTTTCATTGATTTATGGTACATGAAAGAACGGACACAAGCAAACAGGCATGGGTCAAGACAAACAGGGCCACTCACGCGGTTCACTCAACATCAGCCTGAAGCAACCGCAAGGCATATCGCTTCTCGCCCGTGCTCGTTCGGCCCATGCCGCATTGATGCTTCGCGGCGCATGCCGCGTCCGGCAATCGCCCATAACACGCCTTCACAAGCCCAGCAACATTTGCTCGGCGTTCATCAATTACTAGATCACCTGTCTAATTCCTAAGTAATTCCTGTATACATACAAAGCTCAACAGGCTCAAAAAGGCGCTTCGTCACCCTTTCATAAATCACCTGGCTTATGAAAGGGTGACGACGATGTATCTTGAATTCGATCAGGGTACTCGGTAGGTTCCCTTAAATGGATGCAACAGACCACATAGATCTCTCCTACCTCATCTCGCTGACACGACACCCGCCGGAATGCCGTGTCCTCGTGCTCGGCGACCTGATGATGGATCATTACGCCTGGGGCAACGTCTCGCGGATATCGCCGGAGGCGCCGATACCGATCCTGCAGATCGAGCGTGAAACGGAAATGCCCGGCGGCGCCGCCAGCGTCGTACTGAACCTCCGACAGTTCGGTGCAGACGTCGTCTGCTGCGGCATGGTCGGCAACGACGCGGAAGGCGAACGTCTGGTCGCGGCACTGAAAAACTCCGGTGCTGATACCAACGCCATCGTCCGCGCCGACGACCGCAGCACAACGTTGAAGACCCGGTATGTCGGTGGCGTGCAATCCGCGGCGCGCGCCATGCAACACGTCCTGCGCGTCGACCGGGAAGATACGACGCCAATCGACGAGGCCGTGGTCGAAGAGGTGCTTGCAAAGATCGCAGCTGTCATCAACGATTGTAGTGCCGTACTGGTCTCGGACTACGGCAAAGGCCTGCTCACCACGGATCTGCTGCAACGCGTCATCGAGACAGCGCGGGCGGCAGGCAAGCCGGTCCTGGTGGACCCGAAGCTGGGCGATGACTTCAGCATGTACAGAGGCGCCACGGCTATCACGCCAAATCGGCTCGAGACGGAGCGGGTGACAGGCATCGCCCCGCGCGATGCAGATTCAATGAACATGGCCGCGCGGCAGTTGGTCACTTCACTGGAACTGGAGTTTGCCCTGATCACCGTCGACCGGGACGGCTTGTACGTGCACGCAGAGAACAATGTGTCGATGCTCCTGCCGTCGCGGCCCCGATCAGTCTACGATGTGTCAGGTGCCGGCGACATGATTTTGAGTACGCTCGGGTTCTTTCTCGCTGTCCAGACACCATTGCCGTGTGCCGCGTATCTGGCGAATGTGGCGGCAGGCATCGAGGTGGGAAAACTCGGTGTCAACACCGTGTCGCTGGCGGAAATACGTACGGAATTGATGGCTGTGACGACCGACACCGCCGGCAAACTCCAGTCGATGCCGGAACTGGTCAGCACACTTGAAACCCATCGCCAGCGGCACGAGAAAATAGCCTTCACGAACGGCTGTTTCGATATGTTGCACGTCGGCCACATGAAATACCTCAACTTCGCCCGCGAGCAAGGCGATTTGTTGGTTGTCGGGCTGAATTCAGATGCTTCCATCCGCAGCCTCAAGGGCAATCGCCGACCGATCCTGCCTGAAGACGAGCGCATTCGACTGCTCGCAGCACTGGCCTGCGTCGATTATATCGTCGTGTTCGATGACGACTCGGTGCAACCGGTCATTGAGCAGGTGCGACCGAATGTTCTGGTCAAGGGCAGTGACTATGGGTTCGACGGGGTCGTCGGCCGCGAATTCGTCGAGTCGCATGGCGGTGAGGTCGTCCTGGCGCCAGTGATCGAAGGCATTTCTACGAGCGCCATCGTGGAACGGGTACTGGAAAAGTACGGCACCGCCGATGCCGCAGACGCCGAGAACGGTAAATGACGGCCGGCACGAATGGCAACGCCGCGTAATATCCTGATATTCCATCCGGCCGGCATCGGCGATGCGATTCTGGCATTCCCCGCCATCAAGGCGCTGCGCGCCACCTGTCCCGAAAGTTGGATCACACTGGTCACCAGCCGCCGGGCCTGGGCGATTGTCGAGGGTTGCCCATATGTCGACGAAATCCTGAGCATCGGTATCGAGGAGATGCCGATCAAGCTGTTCAATCGCATAAGCGGCAGCGACGTGTGGCGCCTGTGGCGACGCCTGCGCCGGCGACCCTGTGATCTGGTTGTGGATTTCACGCGGATCGGGTCGCGCCTGGGCGGCGTCAAGCGCGCGATCATGTTCGCGGCGATCGGGGCCGGGCATAAGATCGGCCGCAACACCAACGGTCGTGGTTTCTACCTCGATGACTCTCCGGACGACCCACCCACGACCGCGAAACACGAAGTCGAATCCTGCCTCGAAATTGTCGCGCTTGCAGGTGCCTCCTCG
>DPYP01000272.1:0-6656 GCA_003545375.1 Lentisphaeria bacterium | reverse complement strand
CGGGTGGCTCGCGGTTTCGGTTTCAGGGTTTCTGTTCACTGACACCTGCAACCTTCTATTTTTCTTCCTCAGCGATCAGCTTTTTCAGTTCGGCGGCGGCCCAACTGTGCTCATAGAAGATATAGATGCGATAGCCCATGCATTTCTCGAATGCGGCACGGGCCGCGGCTTGATCGCCGCGTTGGCGATCAAGCAGGCCCATGTAAAACCAGGCCTCGCACATCTGGCCGCTGGTGAGATTGTCGTCGCCCTGAGCGACGCCTGCTTCCAGGAGCGACTCGCGATCCACGTACCCAAGCAGATAGCCAATGAGCTGCTCGGCCCAGATGCTCGATGTATCGCCGGTACCCATGCCGCGATAGTAGGCAGCCAATGACTCACGGTCATCGATTCCGGCGTAGAGCCTGGCAAAGTACAACCACATGCGATAGTACGGATTCTCCTGATCAGTCTCGAAGTTGCACTCGAATGCGAGAACGGCGGCCTCGTAATCGGCCCGGTAAAACTCCAGGAAAGCCTTGAGCTGGCAAGTCTCGAAAACCTCCGCACCATTCATCGTTGCGGTCTCGAGATCCATGTCGGCCTCGGCGTATTTGCCCATGCGCAAATAGATGGCGGCGCGGGCCAGATACATCGCAGTTTTGTCGACGTCCATGGCCATGAGCTTCTCCGCAAGCGCCAACGCCTGGTCAAGCGCCATGAGTTCCCGGTAGTGGTCCATGAACTCGAACATTTCACTATCCGTCGCCGGTTCCACACCGTCGAGCCGTTCGGCGTAGTCCACGAGGCGGTCGTAGTAGCTGCCGTACTTGCAGGCAACGAACAGACCACCATAGAGTTCAGCGTTCTCGGGGCGCAGGGCGATGGCCTGTTCAAGCGTCTCGATCGCTTCGGCGTAACGCTGCTTGTGCAGAGCCACCCGGGCACGGTGTGCCAGAGCCTGATAGCCATCACTGTCGTTCAGTGCCAGAGTCCGCAGTTCGTCGATCTTTTCGCGAATCGTCGTGGCAGACGTGCCCGTGATACTGCCACCGCTCTTCTCCGAGGCGGTAAGACCTGACTCGTAAAAATCCGCCGCCTTGCTGAACTCGCCGCGATCATCGTGCCAGGTGGCGAGGCGGAAGGCGGCGTTGGCGTCGTACAGTGAATCAGGCGGATCGAACTCGAACATCAGCCGCCAGGTGCGGGCGGCAAACAGGTTTTCCGTGTGGCGTTCGAGCATTTCTGCGAGACGGAAACAGTCTTTTTCAGAATTGATCAGATTGCATAAGTACTCCCACTGTTCCTCAGTGAGCTGGTCGATCTGTTTCATCTTGTTGTCGCTGTATATCTGCAGATATGTGAGAGCCGCGGTGCCGGACTCGCGCAACAACACGCGAATCTCACTATGCAGCTCGAGTTGACTGAGCACCGCGACTAGCGCCTCGAGCAGTGCCGGCTCGGCGCTTTGCAACAACTCGTGACGCAGGATACCGGCGACCTGATCAGGCTGGTTCAGCAGCACGCCGACCTTGGCATAGTAGGTCATGAGCATGCATTGGGAATTGACGTGACCAGCGCGGTCGAGCTCGACACCGGCGGCAGCCCAGAATTCGTTCTGCAGTTTACCGGCACGGATGGCGGCGGCGGTTTCGACCAGAAATGCATCAACCTCACGGTCACGGGTACGCAGCCAACCAAAGCGCCCCAGGCTGATAACATCGCGGTTGCGGCCAACCAGCCGCATCAGCACGACCCGTTGCAATGCATCGGCCTGCTGCAGCGAGTCGGCATTGAGTGCCAGGACCATGTCAACGAACTGGGCCTGCTCATGGATTGGCTGCGCCTGCAAGCGTTGGTGGATGGCGCTGGCGCTGACTGCCTGGAGCAATACACGTACGCCATCTTCGACCAGGGCGCGAGTCTTCGGATTCTGCTGTATGACGAACAGCAGCGGGATCGATTCAGCCTTGTGGCGAGTGATGAACCGACGCCAGGCTGCACTGACCTGCGGCCGGCTGCGGCGCCAAGGTTGGACAAAGTCATTTCGCCCGAAATCTTCGGCGAAAAAAACGGGTTCCCGCGGCGCCGCCTGCGTTTCCGTACCGATATGCAGTTCAGCGAAAAAGGCGTCGATATCGGCCTCCGCATTGGGTACAACGTACCAGACGAGGCGTTCCCAGATTTGCCCGGCGCGCAGGCGAATCTCGGGGTCATTGCTTTCGAGCAGCGGTGCCACGACAGATCTGGCGCGGCTGCCGAGACGCAACAATTCCTCTCCGGCCTGCTCACGCTCGGCGAAGCTGCTGGCACCGAGCTGTCCGGCCCAACGGACGGCGATCTCCTGGTCATCGTCGCCGCGGATAACGCCGGCCCCGGCAATCGCAACGAACAGCAGGATGTTACGAATTCGGTTCATGAGCACCAGCGTTTCGCCCGAGACAGAAAAAACCTCGTGAGGGCCGTTTCAGTAGGTTCGGAGGTCATCGTCAATTGATAGTCAACGTTGTGCTGTCGGCAACCGTGCCGCATGGCAGAGAGAAAGTTATCGACGGCTACCCTGTAGTCCGGCTGAATGGCGACCGGTTCGGTCATCAGAGCACTGCCGCCTTCGAGATCCTGAAAACGGATCGGCCGGTCAAACTCGAATTCGGTTTCCTGGCGGTCGAGCAGGTGGAAGGCGACGAGGTCGTGCTTGCGATGCCGCATATGCTCGAAACACGAGATCAGCGGATCGATATCGACGAAAAAATCGGAAAACAGCACGACCATCGCGCGCTGGCTGATGCGCTCGGCCAGACCGTGCAGGATCTCGACCATGTCGGTTTTGCCGCGTGGCTTGACCCGGTCGATCGTGTCGTAGATGAACCGCAGGTGCGCCGGATTTCCACGCGGCGGGATGTCGTGAACGACCTGGTCATTGAAACACAGCACACCCACGTGATCGGCCTGGTGTACGAGCAGGTGCGCCAGGGTGGCGGCCAGGCGCCGGGCATATTCGAACTTCGACATGCCGTCACTGGCAAACGTCATGGAGCCGCTGCAGTCGATCACCAGATAGCAGCGCAGGTTGGTGTCGGCCTCGAATTCCTTCAGATAGAAGCGGTCGGACTTGGCGTAGACGCGCCAGTCGATTCGGCGCGTGTCGTCGCCCGGGACGTATTTACGGTACTCGGCAAACTCGACGCTGGCGCCGTGATGCGAGCTGCGGTGCAAGCCGGTGAAGTTGCCGGCAGCGAGGCCACGCGGCCGTACGTTGAGCCGGGCGAACTTGGCGATGATGTCGTGATCGACAAAGTCGTAGGCCGGCTCTTCGGCTCCGGATGCCATCAGACGACGCACTCCTCGACCAGCCGTTCAACCAGGTGATCGCTGGTGATGCCTTCCGATTCCGCGTGGAAATTGAGCACGATTCGATGGCGCAGGACATCGTTGGCGACGTTGCGGATGTCCTCTTCGCGAACCAGGTAGCTGCTGTCGAAAACGGCATGGACCTTAGCGCCCAGGATGAGGTACTGCACCGCCCTTGGGCCGGCGCCCCAGGTAACCCAACGCTTGATCCAGTCCGGCGTGTCTTCGCCCCGCGGGCGCGTGCTGCGAACCAATGCAACGGCGTAATCGTAGATGTGATCGGGCACCGGCACACGTCGTACGAGCTGCTGATAATTGAGAATCGTCTGGCCGTCGATCATTTTGCGCACCCGCTGACGGTCCGCACCGGTCGTGCGCTTGGCAATCTGTACTTCCTCGGCAGACGAGGGGTAGTCGACTTTGATCAGGAACATGAACCGGTCGAGCTGTGCTTCCGGCAGCGGGTAGGTGCCTTCCTGTTCGATCGGGTTCTGGGTCGCGAGCACGAAAAACGGCTGGTCCAGCGCCATGGTGCGGCCGGCCGCCGTCACCTGATTCTCCTGCATGGTTTCGAGAAGCGCCGCCTGGGTCTTGGGCGGTGTACGGTTGATCTCGTCGGCCAACACGATATTGGCAAAGATCGGGCCGCGGGCAAATTCGAAGGCGCGCCGGCCGGGTTCGGTTTCCTGGAGAATATCCGTGCCGGTGATATCGGCGGGCATGAGGTCGGGCGTGAACTGGATGCGGTTGAATTCCAGCGTCAAGGCATCGGCAAGGGTGTGAACCATCAGGGTCTTGGCCAGGCCCGGCACCCCCATGAGCAGCGCATGACCACGTGCCAGCATGCAGATGAGCAGCTTTTGGATGACTTCGTCCTGTCCGACCACAACGGTCGCAATCTCCGTGCGGATTTCCTCGATGGTACGATGCAGCTGTTCGATTGCAGCAACATCGTCCGGCGCTGCCGTCGTAATCTCGGCCATGAGTCAGAATCCTGGTTGTAGATGATTCAATTGTCTAATGTTGTGTTGGACGCGGCTCGGTTTAAGGTGTTCGCGTAGACGTAAATTGTCAATGGGACACGTGACCGGATCGATTGAATATGCGTGATTTAACACGGTTGCCCTCACGGTTCGTTGCAGGCCGCGAAGGCAACAGGAGCAGTAGAGAGAAAAACTCCCTCTATCCCGTTGGCCTGCATGAATGCGTTCAGCTTTTCTTCGTACTCATCCATTGCCATTATACCCCCAGCAGATCGACTCCGCACCCCGGTTGGCAACGGCAGCTCCTGACGGGCATCCAGGCTGCCGTTTATGTGTATCGCATGCACCAAAAAAGGGGTTGTTTCGCAGGCGGCCACCGGTAGTCGGTCAACCCCGGCACGGCAGTCAGGGAATATAGTCCTGGGTGTTCCTGTCCAGCCCACGCATGTCATCGGCGCCGGAATTTACATAGGGAGTCTCGACCGCCGCGACGTGCAGATCGACAAAAAATACATTGCCCATCCCCTCCCGGTGGCGATCCGCATACCAGTAACCAACGTCCCCGAGATTGGCGTAGTTCCACCAGTAGTAGCTGCCGGCCTCGGCAAGCAATGCCGTCACCTGCGGATAGGCGAAGTCTCCTCGCCTGCGGTGAAGGTAACCGTTATAATCGGTGATGCCGCAGTTGTAGCCGTACCCGAATTCTCTCGGCCCCAGGCACGAGCCGCCGTTATACGGTCCCGGGTACGGGTGCCCGGTGCAGTCGAACCATCCGAAACTGGATATAGACGGGCACTTCAGCAGGTCCCAGAACGCTTCCTTCCCGATGACCCGGGATTCCTCGATTTGCCAGAACCACAGTTGCGGCCAGGTACCCCAGTTCGGATAGGAATCATTCACGTCATGGTAGTACTCCATTACCAGTGACAATTGTTTCAGGTTGTTGATGCAGATGATGTTTCTTGCCGACTCTTTCGCTCTATTCAAGCCCGGCAGCAGCATCGACACCAGGATCGCGATAATGGCGATAACGACCAACAACTCGATCAGTGTGAATCTCCGATTGTGATTTCTGGGAATCATGCGATATACCGTACAGTCTCCGATGCCGATTTTCGACTCCGCCTCGAGCCAAACGCGGTGTGCTGCTGAATCCACAGTGTTGGGCGTACTATGGACGGCGGCGAATGCCAATAAAGTGGTTCCGTGTACGGCAATTTCTGTACCCGGTCACCGTTCCGAGGCTGTCACCCAAATTTTTTGTCTCCATAAAAAAGCGCCGGTTGTCAAGCCAGCGTCAGCCGCACCTGCCGAATGTCCCAGGGAGACAACTCCAGGGCCACACTTCCATCCTGCACAGGCAGGTTCGACTTGTGGTCGCCCGCCAGCGTCGTGCTCGACGCAGCTGCAATCGGAGCAAACATGGTGAGAGATGTCGGCACCTTCCGGTCACACGTATTGGCCAGGCGCAGCAGCAGTGCACCATCGTCGTACCGGCAGGACAGCAACTCTATGTCGGCCCTGTCGAACTGGACAAGGAACTGGGAAAATGATTTCTTCGCGTGCACGCGCTCGATGAAACACGGCTGTGCCCAGGCGCGGGCCTGCATGATCGGGTTCTTCTGAACAAGCCCCACAGCGTAACGAAACTGCCGCGCCGGCTCGTTTTCCATGATCAGGATATTCGACAGCGCGGTGCCCTCACGAATGTAGAACTGGTTGCCTTCGTTCAGGAACACAACCTCTTCCGCGACCAGCACATTCGGGCTGTAAATGCGATCGTGCGGAAACGGCTCGAGTACGTTGAAGTGGGACGACCATACCTCCCCCCGTTCTGCGAGCTCGAACCGGACGCCAAGGTGATTGCGCCATTGATCTCCGGCCAGCGGCGGCACCTCGAGCACTTGCGTTTCACACGTCAGTGTGGTCGCACCGCTGTCGAGCGAAACGCGCGTCGTCATCCGGCACGCGTCGCCGACCGAGATCTCGAATTCGATTGTGCCTCGCAGCGGACTCCTCAGCAGCACCGTCGAGTTGCTGCAGACCGGTGCCGGAGAGTCCGGGAAATAGAACGCGTGGCTGGCGCCCGACAGCAGTTCCTTGCCATCGTCCTTGCGAACCAACCGTTGCAGGGTGCCGCGTTCCAGGTCAAACTCGGCACGAACAAGTCCGTTATCCAGGAAATCCGTGCCTGCCGCAACCGGGTCGGCTCCGCTACCAGCGGTTGCAGCAACATTCGGGTCCGTGAGTGTCAGGCATCCGTACGCGGGCAAAGACACCCGCACATGTCTGTCCTCGTGCCCCGGTAAACTGATGATTCGCTCGCACGCCGGCGCAAAGTTG
>DPYP01000548.1:670-15291 GCA_003545375.1 Lentisphaeria bacterium | reverse complement strand
TGGGATCTTCGTGCCGATGCGGATCATGTCGACATGCGGAATCGCATGCAACCGCTGCAGCAGCCAGTCCAACCGCTCGTCACTGTAGATCAGAGGGTCGCCGCCGGAAACCAGAACATCGCGCACAGACTTGGTCGCCGCGATGTAATCGATACCACGCCGCCATTGCTCGAGATTGATGTCGAACTCGGCATTACCGCCGACCAACCGCGAACGCGTGCAGTAGCGGCAGTAAACGGGGCAGAAATCGGTGACCAGGAAAAGCACCCGGTCCGGGTAGCGGTGTACGATACCAGGCACCGGCGAGTGTCGGTCTTCGGCCAGCGGGTCCGACATCTCACCGTGTGACGCGACAAACTCGTCCGGCACCGGCAACATCGTGCGACGCAATGGCGACAACGGATCGCTGCGGTCGAGCAGGCTGGCATAATAGGGCGTGATGCTCACTGGAAACGCACGCCCCGGCTGGGTCAACGCCTGGTGCTCGGCCGGCGACAACTCGAAAATCTTCGCCAGGTCCTCTGTCTCGCGCAAACGATGTCGAAGCTGCCAGCGCCAGTCGCACCAATCCTCCGCCGATGCCGAAGGAAAGAATGACTGGCGGAACTGCTGTGAACGATCGCTGATTGCAAACTGCTCAGATTGCGGCTCGGGTCGTGTCATGTTCTGCACTGGCATTGGTATATTGTATTTGCCTGGGCGCGCAGACACATGTCGCGCTGCCAGAGAAAAAAGCCAAGGGAAGTTAGCGCTGCAATGGAACCTGTGAAACTAAACATTGTGCTAGTGGCCCCGGAAATCCCGCAGAACACGGGGTCGATCGGGCGCATGTGCGTGTGTCTCGACGCGCGTCTCCACCTGATCGGACCGCTGGGGTTCAAGCTCGACGAAGCACACCGTCGTCGAGCCGGGCTCGATTACTGGCCGCACCTCGACTGTCGGCAGCACAGTGGCTGGGACGAATTCGTCGCGAGTGAGCAACCGCAGCGTCTTTTCTTCGCGAGTACGAAGGGGACGCGACCATATTGGGAATTCGAATTCGCAGACGGTGACTATCTGGTGTTCGGCAACGAAACCAGCGGTTTGCCGGCACGTCTGTACGACGAATACAAGGACGACCTTTATATCCTGCCGATGCCTGGCCAGAATGCGCGCAGCCACAACCTCGCCAGCACCGTCGCCGTCATCGCTTATGAGGCTCTGCGCCAAATCAGTTCACCGTAACGCTGGGACCGCGGAAACGCTAATCCCAGTCAGTCCCCCCATTTTTACCGGCACAGGCGCAGACATCAACGGTTCTCCATCCGGCTTCACGGCGCCAGCCTTGCTTCGCCGCTGACCGCCCGCTGATACATCTTCTGGAACTCAGGCAGTTCTATGTCAACCGGGTTGAAGCGCGCTGTATGTTCATTGGCGTACTGAATGTCGCAGAAGTGAAAGCCGCCGTACTGCAGCCGCTCCATGAGATAAACCAAGCAGACGTTCGACGCGTGAGTGACCTGATAAAACATCGATTCGGCCAGGAACGCAGCACCAAAATGGGTTCCGAATATGCCGCCCACCAACTTGCCGTCTTGCCAAGCCTCGATCGAATGCGCACATCCGCGATTGAACAATTCGATGTAGAGTTGTACCTGAAACTCGCTGATCCACTCGGGGCGCCCGACCCGGCACGCACGCACGACAGGCTCGAACGCGTTGTCAATCTTCAGATCAAAGGTGTGCTTGCGATAGAAGCGGCGCAGCTTCGTGGGCACGTGAAAACAGTCGAAAAGATACAATGACCGCGGATCACAGGTAAAGTAATCGAGTTCGCCATCCTCTGACATCGGGAAGTAGCCGGCCAGATAGGCCGCTATCGTGGCTTCCACAACTTCCTCTGGCACTGCCACGCGATTGGACGCCACGAGATCGTTTCCTCGACTTGAAATCATACCAAACTTGCCCTATACCTCATAGGGTACTGTTATCGCATCCCCGACAGCAATATAGCGTTCCGCTGCTGCCGACCCAAGCGACTGCAGGCTTTCTGTGCAACACTCAAGCAACTGGACCAAGCCATGAGTACATTTGCCGAACAGATTCAGAATGCGGTGAATGGCCGCAATCCGTTGATCTTCCTGCAGACGCCGGAAGAAAACCGCGTTGAGGAGACCCTCCGCGCCATCGCGCCTGACTGTTACGAAAACGCGCAGGTCTCCACCTGGTCATGCACATCGGGGATCCTTCCCTCGCCGGGCAAGAGCAAGACCACAGACCCCGTGACCGCGATCCAGACGATTACGAAAAATCCGCATCCCGGCTTCTACGTCATGAAGGACATGCCCGACTTCATGGACCAGCACGAAGTCGTGCGGGCCCTGCGCGACGCCTATTACGAACTGACCGGCAGCGGCCAAACCAGCATCGTCCTGGTCTCGCCGGATGCCACGATCCCGCGGTCGATCGAGAAAGAAGTCACCCTCGTTGATATCGGCCTGCCGATACCGGAGGAACTTATCCACCAGTTTTTGCGGATCCAGAAGACCTATCCCGACCGCCAGATCCCGGACACGCTGCACGGCGAAGTGGGGATGGCGCTGCGCGGTCTGACACTCAACGAGGTCACGCACCTGGCACACCGGATTCTGATGGGCAACAAGCTCGATGAGGAATCGATCTTCAATGAGATATTCGAGGAGAAGAAAATCCTGGTGAAGAAAGCCGGCTTTCTGGAATTCATTCCGCAGAAACTGGGTCTTGATCAGATGGGCGGCATGGAAAACCTCAAAGACTGGATCATCAAACGCGAAGCGTCATTCACGCAGGAGGCCGTCGATGCGGGCATGCCGATTCCCAAGGGTATCCTGATCATGGGTGTCTCCGGCTGCGGCAAGAGCCTGTGTGCCAAAATCGTCTCGACTTTCTGGAAACTGCCGTTGTTCAGGCTCGACATGAACATGGTCAACTCGGGCGTCTACGGTACACCGGAAGCCGCCTTCGACCGAGCCCTCCGCACCATCGAGTCGGTGGCGCCCGCGATCATGTGGATCGACGAGATCGAGAACAGCCTGAGCATGGCACAATCCGGCAACGCCGGCAACCACGTCTTCTCCGCATTTCTCACCTGGATGCAGGAGAAACCGCCTTTGGTATTCGTCGCCGCAACGGCAAACCAGATCCAGCATCTGCCGGCAGAGGTTATCCGCAAGGGTCGTTTCGACCAGGTATTCTTCTGCGACCTGCCGGACGAAGATGAACGCAAGAATATCATCAAAATTCACATCGGCAACCAGGGCGGTGATCCGAAGGAATTCGACCTCGATTATCTGGTCATGACGACCGAAGGCTGGAATGGCGCCGAAGTCGAACAGGCCGTCATTGCCGCCCGTATCGATGCGAACCAGGATGGCGGCCGGAAGTTCAACAACAAGGACATTTACCGGCATACGCGAAGTATTGTCCCACTTTCGGAAACCATGCGCGAGCAGATCAAGGTCATCCGCGACTGGGCCTGGGGCCGTGCCACGCAGGCGACAAAGACCAAAAAACGCGCCCCGGTATGATCATCGCAGCACCTGCCTGGCACTCGTAATTCCGAGATGATCAGGCCATGCCGGGCCGTTCCAAAGGGCGGTCACATCGGCCTGGCCTCCAGGTGCCGAACCGGGAAAGGCTGCTGCATGTTGCAACGACAGCCAACCAGCCTTGCCGCACCTTGCACGCTGTGGCATCACGCATTTGCATCCGAACCGCAACCAACCCCGACGACAGCCTGAAGCAGGCCGGGCAAAATTGTATATGTTGTAAAAGAAGAAACGCAGCAGTGAATTCTTTTGCAAATCTACGGCACACCGCTAACGTGTGGTACACTTGACAGCGTAGCCTCATGGACCTTACAGGAAAACGATTTCTAGTCATTGGCGGCGCCGGCTTTATCGGCTCGCACACGATCGACGAACTTCTGAAAGAAGACGTCGCCGAAATTCGTGTTTATGACAACCTGTCACGCGGCAGCGAGGAGAACATGGCGGAGGCCCTGCGGGATCCGCGCGTCAACATTTTTCCGCTCGGCGGTGAACTGCTGCATCCGGACGTTCTCAAGAAGGCGGTGCAAGGCATTGACGGTGTGTTCCACTTTGCAGCTCTGTGGCTGCTGCATTGCTGGGACTTCCCGCGCTCGGCTTTCGAAGTGAACATCGGCGGCACCTTCAATGTGCTGGAGGCCTGTATTGCCGGCGACGTTCAGCGCCTGGTCTATTCGTCGTCCGCCTCCGTCTATGGCGATGCGATCGAAGAACCGATGACCGAAGATCACCCACACAACAACAACAACTTTTACGGCGCCACGAAAATCGCCGGTGAGCAGATGTGCCGGGCCTTGCACCACCGGTATAAGGACACCGACGACAGTTTCGACTACGTCGGACTGCGGTACATGAACGTCTACGGTCCGCGCCAGGATTATCAGGGCGCCTATATCGCGGTGATCATGACAATGCTGGATCGGCTGGACAACGGCGAGCCGCCGGTTCTCTACGGCGACGGCTCACAAGCCTACGACTTCGTCTTCGTTCGTGACTGCGCCCGCGCCAACATTCTGGCGATGAAAGCCGATACCACCGATCAGTTTTACAACGTCGGCACCGGGGTGCGCACGTCGATCAAGGAACTGGCGGAACTGATCCTGGAAACTACGGGATCGGACTTGTCGGTGCAGTATGAACCGGGCGGCATGACCTTCGTCAAGAACCGCATCGGTTGTACGAAAAAGGCGGCGGCGGAAATCGAGTTCACCGCCGGCACCGACCTGCGCGATGGCCTGCTCGAACTGATCGAGTGGCGCAACGCCCACAAGGCCGACGTCGCCAAACGTCGTCGCGCCGCAGGTCTGGCCTGATCGTGGCCGACGGACGACCGACAATCCAGATCGCAATGCCGGCGACCGGCGAAGCAGAATGGCAGGCACTGCGCGAACCGTTGCTGTCCGGCTGGCTGACACAGGGGCCTAAGGTCGCCGCCTTTGAAAAAGCATTCGCCGAACGCCATGAGGCAGACTACGCGATCGCCACGACGAGCTGTACGACGGCGCTTCACCTGATCCTCGCAGCGCTCGAGATCGGACCGGGCGACGAGGTTATCCTGCCCGCCTTTACCTGGGTGGCAACCGCCAACGTCGTTGCGTATTGCGGCGCTGCACCTGTCCTGGCCGACGTCGATCGCACAACCTTCAATCTCGACCCGCAGGACGTCGCCCGCCGCATCACCAAGCGCACCCGAGCTGTTATCCCGGTACATCTTTTCGGTCTGTGCGCCGACATGCATGCAATCGCCGCGGCAGCTCCGGGCCTCACGTTGATCGAAGACGCCGCCTGCGCGGCGGGCAGCAGCCTCGCCGGCCAGCCGGCCGGGACGCTGGGTACAGCCGGCGCTTTCTCCTTTCATCCACGTAAATCGATCACGACCGGCGAAGGCGGCATGGTGACAACCAACGACGCCGAGCTCGCCGCGCGCATCGATATGCTGCGCAATCACGGCGCCGACGTCTCGGAGGAACAACGCCACCACGGTCCGCGCCCGCATCTGCTGCCCGAGTTCAACATGCTCGGATTCAATTACCGCATGACCGATCTGCAGGGAGCCGTCGGCCTTGTACAAGTAGAGAAACTCGACGACCTGATCGACGAGCGCCAGCAATGGGCCGACTATTACTGTCGGGAACTGGCCGACGTGCCATGGTTGCAGACTCCGCAATGTCCCAAGGGATGGCGCCATGGCTGGCAGGCGTTCGTCTGCTATGTCGACGAAGCATCGGCACCGATGCCACGCAACGAAATCATGGAGCAACTGCAGGCCAGAGGCATCAGTACGCGGCCGGGAACACACGCCGTACACATGCTCGGTTACTACGCCAACCGGCTCGGCCTGGCACCCGACGATCTCCCGGCAGCCCGCGACTGCGACAAGTACACGATGGCGATCCCGCTGCACAATCGCATGAGCACCGACGACTTCGCCTATGTCGTCGAGCAAATCAAGGAGCTCTAATCATGTGCGGCATTGCCGGCATCCTGAACGCCAACGGCGAGCCCGTCTCACCCGTGCACCTGCAGCGCATGACCGACGCCCTGGCGCACCGTGGGCCTGACGGCGAAGGTGTCTATACGGATACCTGTATCGGTCTCGGACACCGGCGCCTGGCAATCATCGACCTCTCGTCAGCCGGACACCAGCCGATGACGACCAGCGACGGTCGTTTCGTGATCAGCTACAACGGCGAGGTCTACAATTTTCAAGAACTTCGACTCGAGCTGGAATCCTGCGGCCGCGAGTTCCACTCGCGCACCGACACCGAGGTAGTGCTCAATGCATTTGCCGAGTGGGGTGTCGATGCGCTCAATCGCTTCAACGGCATGTTTGCGTTTGCCATCTGGGACCGGCAGGAGCAGGAACTTTTCCTGGCCCGCGACCGCTATGGGATCAAGCCCCTCTACTACACCGAGGCGCCCGGTGCACTGCTGTTCGCCAGCGAGATCAAAGCGATTCTCACGCACCCCGCACGCAACGCCGAAATGGATCGCGAGGCGCTGCTGGAGTATTTCACCTTTCAAAACTACTTCACCGATCGGACCCTGTTCAAGAACGTCCGCATGCTGCCGGCCGGCTCCTATGCGCGGATATCAGCGGATGCTCCGGCAGTCAAACCAGTGTCGTACTGGGATTATCACTTCCGTGAACCGGATCACTCGCTCAGCACCGAGGAATACGCCGAAGAGCTCGATCGTCTTTTTCACCAGGCGGTGTGCCGGCAGTTGGTCAGTGACGTCGATGTCGCTTCGTATCTGAGCGGCGGCCTGGATTCCGGTTCGATCACGGCGATTGCGGCCACGCAACTGCCGCATATCAAGACCTTCACCTGCGGCTTCGACCTCCACTCCGCCAGCGGCCTCGAACTGGGTTTCGATGAGCGCGAAGCAGCTGAGTACATGTCGTACCTGTTCAAGACCGAGCACTACGAGATGGTCATGAAAGCAGGCGACATGGAACGTGTTCTGCCCGCCCTGACCTGGCATCTCGAAGAGCCGCGCGTCGGACAGTCGTTTCCAAATTATTATGTTGCGCGACTGGCAAGCAAGTTCGGCAAAGTCTGCTTGTCCGGCACCGGCGGCGACGAACTCTTCGGCGGCTATCCGTGGCGCTACTATCGCGCCGTTGTCAATGACGATTTCGAGCACTATATCGACAAGTACTACCAGTTCTGGCAGCGGCTCATCCCGAACTCGACCCTGCGCAGCGTGTTTGCGCCTATCTGGCCGGACGTCGAGCACGTCTGGACCCGTGACATTTTCCGTGACGTCTTTCAGCATCACGCCAACGAGTTGTCGACGCCGGAGGATTACGTCAATCACTCGCTCTATTTTGAGGCGAAAACATTCCTGCACGGCCTGCTGCTGGTCGAGGACAAGCTAAGCATGGCGCACGGCCTCGAAACGCGAGTGCCCTTTCTCGACAACGATCTGGTCGACTTCGCGATGCGCGTGCCGGTCGGCAAAAAACTGGGCAACTTAGGTGATGTCGTTCGGCTCAACGAAAATGTGCCGGGTAAGCGCACCAGCAAATACTTCGAAAAGACGCGGGACGGCAAACTACTGCTGCGGCAAGTGATGGAAAAGTACATTCCGAAATCTGTCACGCAGAGGACCAAACAGGGGTTCTCCGCGCCGGACGCCAGCTGGTTCAAGGGCGACAGCATCGACTATGTCAAGCGGGCGCTGTACAACCGGGACGCGGCGATCTATTCCTTTCTTGATTTCGACGCAGTACATGTTCTGCTCGAAGATCACCTGAGCGGCCGGACGAATCGGCGATTGCTCGTTTGGTCGCTCCTGAACGTGAACCAATGGTGCCAGACGTTTCTCTTGCCATGATCCCACATTCTCAGCCTTTTATCGATCCGACGGATGCCTCGGCGATCGAATCCCGGCTCCAGACCGGAATGATTGCTGCCGGTCCACTGTGTGACGAATTCGCCGCAGAGTTAGCAATCTACACGGGACACGCAGGCGCGATTCTGACGTCGAGCGGAACGGCAGCGCTCGAACTTTGCCTGAAGACATTGGCGTTGAGTGATGCAGCCGAGGTTATTCTTCCCACTTGCGTTTGCGACAGCGTACTGCGTACGGTAACCGCAGTGGGGGCAAGCCCGGTGTTTTGTGACGTTGGCCAGGACTGGAACATTACTGCGACTGAGGTGGCACGTTGTGTAACGCCTCGGACGGGCGCAATCATCGTCGTGCATACATTCGGCATTGCCGCGGACGTCGCGCAGTTGCAGGAATTCGGCGTTCCGGTTATCGAGGACTGCTGCCAATCGCTCGGCCTGCGACTGCCGAATGGGGAACACGTCGGGCACCAGGGTTACGCTTCATTTTTCTCGTTCCATGCAACGAAAAGTCTGACAACCGGAGAGGGGGGCGCGGTAGCTACCAGTGACCCGCAACTACTCAGCAATCTCAAACGTCTGCGAGATGCGGATGTTCATGCCCCATTGAGCGATCTCCAGGCCGCCCTGGGGTTGTCGCAACTGGCGCGTTATCCCGCGATGCTGGAGCGCTGCCGACAGATCGCAGCCACTTACCTTGCGGCCCTGCCCGATCACGCGCTGACTGGTGTAAGAGCCGCGACCGACCGCTCGATGTGGTTCCGTTTTCTGCTGACGCTTACCGACGAGTTCGATGCTGCGCAGCGACAGTTCGCCGCCGCCGGTGTCGCCGTGCGACGTGGGGTTGATGCGTTGCTTCATCGCGATTGCCAGCTTTCCGACTCGCAGTTTCCCAACGCGGTTCGGTGCTACCGGACAACGTCTTCGATCCCGCTGTATCCGTCGTTGTCCGACAGTGATGCCGATCGGACCTGTGCCGCTGCAGCGTTCCTCCGGCCATGATATTCAATTTCGACCGAGGGCAGCAATGCGGGTATACATAGGGAACATGGAGATAGCCGGCTACTACGTCAATCTCAAGCGTGGCCTGGACAAGCTCGACGTCGATTGCGATCTGATCACCTTCGCGCATCATACGTTTCGTTTCGACAATTCGCCGGCGCCATTTTTTCTCGTCCGACTGCTGCAGCACGTTAGTCTGTGGCACCTTGACTGCCCGGCTGAGAAACGCGTTCGCAAGCTCCTTTTCAAGGGCTTTTGGATCTTATTGCGCGAGATTTTCCGACCGTTCATCTTTATCTGGGCGATGTGTCACTACGATGTTTTTATATTTCGATCTACATCAAATCTGTTGTGGTTTTTTGACCTGCCGATCATGAAGCTCTTCGGCAAACGAAGCATCTACGTCTTTCATGGATCCGACAGCCGTCCTCTGTATATCAACGCCGCGATTATGGACATCGACCCGGAGAAAAGGGTATGGCGATTTATTCTGATTACATATATTCAAAAAATGATCATGAAGATCATCAACCGGCATGCTTCCGTCATCGTCAATGCACCGTCGACCGGGCAGTTCCATGAGCGATCATTTGTGAACGTACTCATCCTGGGGTTGCCCTTCGAGTTCGACGCCGAGCTGCAAGCGACCGGAACGGCGGCACGTAACGACGGCCGGGTACGCATTCTCCATTCACCGAGTCGGCCGTACGCGAAAGGGACCTTCGAGATTCGCAAGATGATCGAACGCCTGGAAAAGAAGTACGCGATCGACTATGTCGAAATCATCGACGTCCCGTTCGCGACCGTCATGGCAGAAATGCAGCAGTGTGATCTTGTCATCGATGCGTTGTATTCCGATGCCCCGACTTCAGGGATCGCGACCGAAGCGGCGTTCTTTGAAAAGCCAACGATGAACGGCGGCTACTACGCAGAATTTGCGGCGGTGGATTCTCCGCCCGAATGTCTGCCGCCGATGGTTTACAGCCATCCGGACAGGTTCGAGGCCGATCTCGAGGAACTGATCGCCAGCCCTGATAAGCGCGCGCAAATCGGCCGAGACGCCAAGCGATTTATGACCGAGTGTTGGACGCCGGAGCTGGTCGCGAGCCGGTATCTGCGGGTCGTCGAAGATGACATCCCGGATTCATGGTGGATCGATCCGTATAAGATCGAACACTTCTGCGGCTTCGGTATGTCCGACGCAAACAAGCAGCGATTCCTCAAATGCTACATTGACTCGGGTGGGATCAGAGCGCTCTGTCTCAACGACAAGCCGGCATTGCGAGACCGTATAATCGCCTTCGCTGCCAACGGTTCGGGTTGACCTTACGCAGCGGCTTAGCCCGGCTTAGCCCACATTCAACAGCTGATCGAGGCCTGGCGCACTGTCTCGACGCCGGCCAACGCTGCGGTTTCCAGGATACGAATGAGCCAATCGTGTTGAGAAAGAGGTGGATTGGATGGCGATGTCCGAAATGTTTCCAGTCTATCCACCCTTTTCGTCCGCGTTATCGAGCAGCGCATCGTCGACAATTCCTTGGACCTCAGCAATCCAGTCACTACATTACCGAACTTGTGTTGCTTGGCAGTATAGTCTGTCCACGTTCTCGTGAGGGCAGAGAGTTGGACATCCTGCAGCTCTCCGCTTGCCGCGGGGAAGTAAGTTCGCAGGCTATCGGCTCGACGCCAGTGCACCACTCTCCACAACACAGAACCCGAGCCACGCACGATGTCACAGCCGAAGCTCTCAGAGCTGATCAACCACCTGATGTTCGATTATACAGACTGTACTGGGGAGGAACTGGCAGTCCTCAGTCAGCCGCTGCCGAACAAAATACTTCGGTGGCTGGCCACCCATCATCCAGATAACCGCACCCGTAAGATCTTTCTGCGCCAAACCGGTGTAGCGATCGGCAATGGTTCGGTCGTCAATGCCAATTTTGTTGTTTCCGACGATTACCAACCGTTGCTGCACCTTGGCGATCGCGTTGCCGTGTCGCCGAATGTCACGGTGATCTGCGTCTCCGCGCCCAACAACTCCATCCTTGCGCAGTACCCGTATGTGCGCGAACACCTCGTCAAGTCTGCTCCCGTCGTCATCGACGACGACGCCATACTGAACTGTACCCCGACGAAGCTGCTCGAGGCGTTTCCCGATTTTATGTCGTTCCTTTTTCTGAACTTCGTGCTACGAACGCGAACTAACGCTGACAACCACCGGTTCTGCAATTGCTGAAGCAGTTTCTCAAACACAGCGCCCTGTACACCATCGGCGGCGGCCTGTACGGGGCAGTGCCGGTGATCCTGGCCCCTGTCCTGGCCCGGTACATATCCCGGGAAGGCAACGGCATCATCGATATTCTGCTGATCTTGACGTTATTGGTCCGCTTGACTGTCGCACTCGAAATAACCCAAGGCGTCGCGCGTTTCTATGCCGAAGGGAAAACCCCGGACGCCCAACGGCGTTACGCGTCTACAGCCCTGTGGTTCGCGCTGCCCGCGTATGCGATCTTCGGTGTCCTCGTCTATATCGCTGCGGCGCCCGTGGCTCAGCTGCTGCTGGACACATCGGAACGTGCCGGCATCCTGCGGCTGGCAGCGTTTGCAATGATCGGCGAAGGCGTTTTCTATCACCTGCAGAATCAACTCAAGTGGCAGCGACTGCCGAAAATTCACGCGGCCTGCAATGCTGTCTATGCTATCATCATAGTCACGGCGACCTACACCCTGCTGGCGGTGTCCGACTTCGGCATCAGAGGAATCTACTGGGCGATCATCGCCGGCACCGGCTGCAGCTCCGTGTGCGCCTGGTTCGGTGCGCGCCAAAGCTACGGGTTCCTCTTCGATCGGGAAAAATTGGTCGAGATGCTTCGCTTTTCCGCGCCGCTCGTGCCGTCCGGCATTGCCATATTTGTCGCCGGCTTCGTCGACCGATTCTTCATCAAGGAAATGCTGACGCTGGATGACAACGGCATCTACGGCATGGCATACCGTTTCGCGCTCGTGATCGGTCTGGCCGTTGTCGGGGTGCAGGGCGCCTTGACGCCGCTGGTCTACCATCATTACAAAGAACCGGGAACGCCTGAGAACATAGCCCGGATCCTGCGCTTTTTTCTCGCCGCACTGCTGCCGATCTTCCTGGCGCTGGCCCTTTTTTCCCCAGAGCTCCTGCAACTCTTTACAGGACCAGCGTACTACGCCGGCGCCTCGCTCATTCCGCTGCTCGCGGCGTCGCTGGTTGTCTCGCGCCTTTATCTTTTCGCACCCGGGCTCAGCATCGCCAAGTTGACGATCCGCATTGCGGTGATCAACGTCCTCGCAGCGGTTCTGAACTGTATTCTCAATTACGTTTTGATCCGTGCCATCGGGTTGCCGGGAGCCGCAGTGGCAACGTTGATCAGCGCGCTCCTTGCTTGTGTCGCCTACTTTGCTCTTGGCCAGCCGCACTACAGGATCACCTATCCCTGGGGCCGTCTTGGAACCGCAGCGGGTGTGGCGGTCGTCCTGGCATTGATACCGTTCATCACCTGCCTGGACTTCAGCCCGTTGGCGGGTATCGCCATCAAGCTCGCGATGCTGATCGGCGGAACACTCGTCATTGTATTCGTTTTGGATCTGAAAAACTCCGGCCAAACAACGGCATGATCGGATTCATTCGCAAAGCTCAAAAACTTTTTTACGACGGGCCCGCCCTGTTCAACTATCCCGGGCGCCGCATGAGTGGCTATCGTTCACCGAACGTGTTGATCGGCCAGTGGCTGCACGCGTTCACGGTCAAGCACTTTACGGTGTCCGGGCGGATGCTGATCCTGATCACCGGCCCGTTCTTCGTCGCTGGTTTAACGACATTGCTGACGCCGGTGTACTTCCTGTCGTTCACACTGGCCTCCCTCTTCATCGTCGATTTCGTTGTCGGCTGGCTGCTGCGCCCGCGTGTGGCAATCACGCGCACATTCCAGGAGTCGTCCGATTGTCACGCACCGGTCCGCATCGACTATACAGTTCGCAATCTCGGGCGGCTGCCGGCGTGGAATCTATACGTCGACGCAGTACCGCTGCCGACTGTCTTGCGTCCGGCCGATGACGCCATTCCCTACGTCGATCATCTGATGCCGGGTGAAGAAGTGCAGCTGACCCGCGAGATCGTTGCGGAGCGCCGCGGCAGTCATCTGTTGCCTCTGCCAACGGCCGACTCGGCCTTTCCGTTCGGGCTCTGGCGCTGGGGTTGCCACGGATTGCCGACCCATCCGCTCCTGGTGTACCCCGAGTACACGAGGTTGTCGCATATCGTCATGCCGAGCCGTGAGCGTGTTCAGCATCGAGGCATATCGGCCGGCGACCGCGCCGGTCACTCGATGGAGTTTCTCGGCTGCCGCGAATACCGCCATGGCGACAATCCCAGGCACATCCATGCCCAGTCATGGGCCCGGCTGGGTCAACCGATCGTCAAAGAATTTCGTGAGGAAACCATGCATCGGATCACCCTGATCGCCGACGTCTACATGCCGCCTTTGGCTCAGTGGTATAAGCTGACGCGACGCATCAACACCCAGTTCGAGGCCGCCATGTCGCTGACAGCGGCGGTCGCCGATCGCCTGCACGAAGACAGCTTCACCATCGACATGCTGGTACCCGGCTATGAGGATCATCGCCTGCGCGAGTGTGACCGCGACCATCTCTGGAATATTCTCGAAATGCTTGCCTGCCTCGATGAAGTGACAGATGTCGTGTTCCCCGAACTGTCGAGCGATGACATGGTCGAACTCGCGGAGATCGGTGCAGTGATCATCGTCCTGCTGGACTGGGACGGCCGCCGCCGCGAGCTGGTTCAGAACATGCTCGCCGCCGGCATTCAGGTCAAAGTCATCATCGCCACCCGCCGCCGCACAACACTGCCGGTCGATGTGCCCGCTGCCACGGTCGTTTTGGCGAAGGATATCATGGCCGGGCACGTGACGGAAGTGTAGAGGCTAAACGGCGACAGGATTGAGCAATGCAATGCATATGGGAATGTGCCCTTGGTGCACAAGTCGCCATGCCTCCCACGCATTTAAGAAGACCCTTCTCCTGCCGCAGCCGGTAACGGCTCTGCACCAAAACCGATTGTGCGGCCGGCGAAAATCAGGGCCACTGCCGCGTTGAACTCCAGAAGCTCCTCGACCAAGATCAGAACGCGCACCTCGACAAGGTCCAGATCGAGCACCAGCGCCACACACACCAGGCAGACTGCGACCAGCAGAAACCTGACCCACGTTCGAGGATCAAGCTCACGCAGACACGACTTCGGCGAACCCGTGGCAAACCGCCGCCAGAGTATCCAGGCAACCGCCCCGGAAGTCAGTAGGATAATGCAGTAGGCGGCCAGATACAGCGGCTTGTCGGTCTCGAGAATCGACCAGGCCAGCAACACCAGGTCGTGGACACCGTCAATCTTGAATGCGTACACCTTGAGGAATGGAACGGTCAACAGATACTCGTGCTTGCCGAAGCTGATTTCGTCCAGTGCCGCCAGCCCCGCAAGAAATGGCACGAGCAACGTAAGCCACGCATGCCGTCCGTTGCCGCGCCAATGGAATATCGCCATGATCAAACCGATGACCGCGGCCATGGCAAAGGTGCTGGCAGTCAAATTCTCCAGCAGCATATCCTCTTCGATCAGGATCTCCGGAGATCTCATGTAGATCGCTGCAAACAGCAG
>DPYP01000548.1:0-272 GCA_003545375.1 Lentisphaeria bacterium | reverse complement strand
TGCAGAAAGTTTGCCCTCACGAAGTTGGCAACGAGCTCGGCTTTAACGACTGCACCGGCTTCGGTGACATGGCGGCCGTCCTCCCAGTACTCCCGATCGTGCGGCATGACCGCGGCGAAGTCGAGGCAAGCGATCTGGCCTTCGCCGGCGAGCGCTCGGACAACTTCGTTCTGCTCGGCATAGGCGCTGGTGTATTCCTCGCTGGTCACCCGTGGCTCATCTGTAAACTGCGACGATACGGCAAACGTCATCATCATGCAATCAACATTCTG
>DPYP01000244.1:0-3360 GCA_003545375.1 Lentisphaeria bacterium | reverse complement strand
ACCCAGGTCGGCGGCCAGATCACCTGCACTGGCACTGTTGCCAACCGACAAATCGTCGATCCGCTGGCGTTCGCGTTTGTCGAGCTGCAACGCAGTTGCAATGTCCGCCTGATCGATCGCGGGCGACCCCTCGTCCAGTTCGAAATTGTTGCTCGGCGCATCGATAAACTGCGGGTCGGCGGTGGAAATCTGACTACCGGCTTCGGCTCCGGCGAAACCGCCGCGAACGATACAGAAATCGATGGTCACCGAACCTTCCGGATCGTGGATCTCCGAACCGTCGCCATCGGCAGTATAGAGAATCGAATTGTAAATGGTCGCCGACGCGGTGTCGCCATACAGCGCCCGGCCATTCAACGCGGCATTCTCGACGATGGTGCAATTGAGGATCGTCGTGGTGGCATTGACAACCATAATGGCACCACCGTCCTTGGCCGCCTTGTTGCTGTAGAACTCGGTGTTTTCGATTCTCACATTGGCTATGCCGGCGATCTTGAATCCGCCGCCACCGCCGACGCCGTCCATATCGTCGGCAACATTGTTAAGAACCGTGCATCGTTCGACGATTGCATGACAGGTCGAGGTGCTGAATTCCGCCGCACCGCCGAAATTTGCCTGGTTCGCGTCAAACGTACAATCCGTGAATCGCGGTGACGACTCGGCGTAAACAGCGCCGCCGAAGTCGGCGACGTTGTCCAGGAAGGAGCAATTGATGAAGACCGGATCGGAATTGTTGACGCAGTATACGGCGCCGCCCTGGCCGCCTGTCATGTCGCCGTTGCGAAGGGTGAAGCCATTGAAGATGCAGTTGCGATCCTCGCCGTTCTCGAAGACGATGGCGCGACCACGCGCCTGGGCATCAATGATCGTAGCCTCCGCCCCCGACGCCGCGGTGACGTAAACAGACACCAGCGGGATCAGGCCGCCGCGATCGATCCATGTCGAGTCGGCAGCATCGATGCCCGCCGGATCGGAGTCGATAAAAACGACGTTCTTCGCGAACCCGGTCTTGTCGGTACCGGTCGGCGGCGAGCCGTTGAGTACGATTTCGATTCCAGTCTCGTACTGGCCGTCGGTGGTGGAATCCACCCACATCGAGTCGCCGGCCGTGAATCCCGAAATGCCGTCGTCGTCGATATACACCGCCGTGCCAAGGTAGTTGGTGGGCACAGCGCCTTCCGTCGACTCCGGACCAATCAGATACGTGTCGTCGGCAGCGTTATACATGAGGTTGCCTGCCAGGTATTCACCCGAAGCAACCTCGATAATCTGGCCAGGGTTCGCTGTCGCCAGAGCACGGGTAATCGACTGGAATGGTGAAGCAGCGGAGCCGGTGCCTAATGCATCGTCACCGCTCGTGCAGTCGACAAAGAGCAAAGATCCGGGGACATCGTCGTCATTGACCGGCGAAGAGTTGCCGGCGTATTCGAAGAGATTGGTAAACGTGTCGCTATCCGGGTCCAGGTCGGCATCCGCCACCAGCGGATCGAAGCCAAACTTCTCTTCCCACCAGTCGGCAATGCCGTCGCCGTCTGTATCGACAAACTCATAGGCCCCCATATCGATCGCGCCGGTGCGCGGTTGCAATGTGATGTCGACAGTCGGCAAACCCGGCGCCATACTCGTGCCGGCATCGATCGCTTTCGATAAACCCGGCACACCGCCGCGCAGGCGAAAGTCGAAGAGTTTGTACCCCACCAGACCGGGATCGGAAATGATGCCGGCAATGACAATCTCCGTGCTCGTGTTGCTGACAATCGCGTAAAGCTCCATCTTGTCGATGTCGATGGCGAGGAATTTGCCGTACAATTCGTTCGGCGTGTAATCAGCCCGGCAATCCTCCAAAGTCGTCCGACAGGCCGGTACATCCTGACTATGCCCCGACCACTCACCGTCCGGCACCGAAATATCGGATATGGTCGGCGCCACGAATTGCGGACCGTACACAGGATCATCGATGTTGGTTTCATCACCTGTACCTTCGATGTAGTTGAACTGAAAAACCGGATTGCCGCTGTTGGTGTACGTCGCGCCGTCGTTGCGTGTAAAAATATTATTGTAAAAAGCACCGTCGTCCCCGCTCGGGTTGTCGTAGAACAGGCCGCCGGGATTCTCACCACTAGTCTCGCCGCTGACGGTGTTGTTCACGATCGTGTTGTTGGTCACGATCGAGCCGTTGCCCATGCCGTATAAGGCACCGCCAGCAACTGTTGCGACGTTGCCGGCAACCACAGAATTGATCATGACCACGCGTCCCGCTGGAGCGAGCTCGCTTATCGTGCCGATACCCGCTCCGCTGGCGGCATGATTGCCCGTGATGAAGGACCGGTTAATGACAGTCGTGGCATTGTGAGCTGTCGCAATGCCACCGCCCACTTCGTCCTCGCCCATTGCCGTGTTGTCGGTGAACAGACAATCGTTGACCAGCACCAGGCCGCCGCCGTTCCCAAGGCCGGCGCCGCTGCCGTTGATCAGGGTGCTGTTGCTGAGGATCCGGCATTTGTTCAGCCACAGCAAGACCATAGCCGCCTGGTCCCCCTCCCCCTCCCCCGTATAGATACCGGCCCCGTGACTGTAGGACGAATTCCCGCCAATAATACAATTGTTCACGGTCGCTCCGGAACCGGAGAAAACGTAAAGCCCACCGCCCTTCTGCTCGATCTCGCCGGCATAGCCATTGGTAATCTTGAATCCCTGCAGAACCGTCGCGGTGCTTTGCCCCTGGTCGATCGTCACGACACGGCCGATGCCGCCGCCGTCCAGAACGGTCACAGTCGGCCCCAGGTTCGAACACAACGTGATGTCGGCATACGGAAACTTGATCGACTCGATGTACGTCCCCGGACCGACAACAAACCGATCCCCGTCATCGGCGCTGGAAATGACCGACATGATGGATCCTCCGGTGATGTGGACGCCGCTGTAGTGCTTAATCTGCCGCGGCGTCAGCACATAGTCGTAGATCGTGACCTCGTCGATCTTGCCATCGAAATGGGAGGGCGCCGAGGGATCCGGCAGTGTGGTGTCCGCACCGATACGTAACACGCCGTTGGACGAACCGAGATGACCGGGACCGCCCGGCGTTTCGCTCCCGTAAAGCTGGCCGTTGATGTACAGCAACAGCTTGCCGTCGTTGTCGTCATAGACACCGGCGACATGGTGCCAGAGGTCCGGATCTTCTATCGTTTCGCTGGTGACCGACTGGACGACCCCGTCGACAACAACGCTGAACTTCATATGGGCGCTGCCGTCGAGCTCGAGCTTGAAACCGTTGATCGGCGCTGACGACCGGGTATCGACCAGCACGCGGTTGCTCGAGGAGCTCCCCGATGCCCGACAAAACCACGCGCTGACAGTGAC
>DPYP01000483.1:436-4865 GCA_003545375.1 Lentisphaeria bacterium | reverse complement strand
CGAGGTGATGCCCAGCGTGCCGGTACCGGCATCGATCGCTATGTCGATGTCGACATCATCGCCCGCCAGCGCAACGTTGCCCGCACCCGCGGATTGAACCGTCGCCGTGTCGATCTTCAGCGTGCCGCCGGCGGCTTTGACGTCGATGTCGAAGCCATCCGCGGTGATTCCTCCGGACAGCGTCGTGGCAGTGCCCGAGTCGACATCCACATCGCCCGACGCCGTGATCAGCTTGTTCGCCACAATCGATGTGTTCGAACTGATCGTCGTCGCACCGCCATTGAGCGTGCCGTCGATGGTGATGTCCGTGTTGGTAGAGGTGATGTCCAGCGTGCCGTTGATGTCTATCGCATCGGTGATGACGATGTTACCGCCTGTCAGCGTGACGTTGTCGGTAATGGTGACGGCATCGCCGAGCTGTTCGTCGTCGATAGTGATGCTTCCGTTTGTGCTGATGGTGATATCGCCGTCGATGTCATTGAGGACGTCCGCGTTCAGATCGGCACCTGCCATGCCGAAGGTGATGTTGGTCGTTCCGTTGTTGACGTTCAGGATAGCAACGCCGGTCAGATCGGCGTTCTTGCCGATGGTCGCCGTGCCACCACCATTGCCGAAGAGGTCAGCATTGACATTCAAAGTACCGTCAGTACCCGCATTGTTGGGATCGATGATGGTGGCGGCGGTGCCCAGGGTGACGTTCTCGCCTTCGACGGTGATCGTGCCGCTGTTGCCGGTCTGCAATGTCACAGCGCCGAGCGAGAAGTCCCCGACACCGTCGGCGACGCCGGCGTCGGCGGTCAATGTGATCGTGCCGGCAGCGGCAGCGGCAGTCGTTGTTACATTGCCGTCGATGGTCATGTCGTTGTCGGCATCGAAGTCAACCGCGCCGCTGGCAGCGAGGCTGGCAGTCGCCGCCAAGGTAAGGTCGGTGAATGCATCGAAGGTCGCGGCGCCACTGGTCATCGCCGAAGTGCCGATGCTGATCGCGCCGTTGGCACTGGCGATTTTGAGTTCGCCGTCGTCGGCCGTGACATTGACGGTGATATTGACCATGTCGGCATCGAGGTCGATGTCGCCGGCGCCGACCCCGGAGGTAACAGGGGAAGAGCCGATCATCAAGATGCCGCCAGCGGTCGCTTCAATATTCTGGTTGGCCGTAGTCACGCCGCCCGAAATCGTCATTTCGCCGCCCGAGTCCAGGTCCACCTTGCCGCCCGTGGCGTTCAGTGCGGAGTTCGCATCGATGGTCAAGACCGAGCCGGCGTTCAGGGTGATTGCCCCGGCGTCACTGGTCACGTCCGCATCGGTCGCCAGGCTGATTCCGAAGATAGCAGAAACGACCTCCACTGAACCGCCGTCAACGCTGTCGTCGATGGTCACACCGCCGCCACCAGAATCGATGGTCACGCCGCCGGTGCCAGCATCGATCGCTATGTCGATATCGACAATGTTGGCATCGAGGTCGATGGCTCCGGCACCGGCCCCGGTGGTAACGGCGGCCGTGTCGATTGTCAAGGTGCCGTTAGCATCCGCTGTAATATTCTCGTTGTTCGTAGTCACGCCGCCGGAAATCGTAAGGTTTGCTTTCGAATTGATCGTCGTCGCACCGCCGGTGAGCGTGCCGTCGATGGTGATGTCCGCGGTGTCCGAGGTGATGTCCAGCGTACCGGTGCCGGCAGCAATCGCCACGTCGATGTCGATATCATCGCCCTGGAGCAGAACATTACCGACACCGGACGTTTGCAGCGTAACGGTCTCGATAAGAAGCGTGCCGCTGCCTGACTTTGCCTCGACATTGAATCCGTCGGCAGTTATTCCTCCGGACAGCGTCATGTCGCCGGTCGAATCAAGGTCAACGTTGCCGCCGGCCGTGATCAGTACACCGTTGCTCAACGTTGTGCCTGCAACCGCAGTTAACCCGGCATTGGTAAATGTCGACGCGTTGTTCACGAAGTCGATCGTCGCGGAACTGTTCAGGGTCACCAGGGCAGAGACGGTGGCATTGAAAACATTGTCCACCTGGATGTCATTGACATTGCCGCCGGCACCGATGGTCAAATTGGCAGCAGTGATTTGATTGAGCTCGGTGTCGTCGAGAAGTCCGCCCGTGCCCAGACCGAACGCCCCCGCGGTCTGGCGCCTGACATCGACGTCACCCGTGGTCGTGACGTTGCCAGCGACATTAAAATCATCGCTGATAAGCGTGATTGTATTCGCACCAGCATCAACCGTCTCGCCTGCGGAAACCGTGATGATACCCGTGGCATTGAGGTCGACGCTGCCGCTTGCAGTAATGCTGTCGACGGTGATGACTCCGGCAGTGGCGGTAAAGGCCACCGCACCAACTGTCGTGAAATCCGTCTCGTCCAGTGTGATGCTCGCGGCCTGGAGCGTCAAGTTGGTGCCGGCACCCAATGCCAGCGATATCGCGCCGTTGTCGGTGATAGCACCCGATGCAGTCAGGTCGATATTGCCCACAGCGGCGGCGATCCCCACCAACTCACTTTCAAAGATCCGGAACGGATTGCCTCCGGAGCCAGTTTCACCGACGGCAATGGTACCAGTACCTTGAAGGTCACCGAGGTCGTTACTCAAGAAATCGTCTTCATCGGTGCCAGAATTAACCTGCGTTCCATCCTCACCGTCGAACGTACCTGGATTGAACTCGATGTTGGTGGGATCAAGCAGAAGCGTTCCGTTGCCGTCGGTGCCAAGGAGATGTACGGCCCCATCAAAGGTGAGTTGTTCCTTACCGGAAACTTCCGCGAAGCCGCCCTTTCCTCCTTGCGCGCCGCCATCGGCGATGATCGTACCCTGGTAATTGGTCGTTTGATCGGCCCAGACGATGACCGTGCCACCGTCGCCGTCCGTCAGCGCATCGGCAGTGATTACAGCCCCCGCCCCGACAAAAGTCTCTCGGGCATTCTGCAGGTCGCCTTTGCCCTGGAAGTTGCCGCCGACATTCACCGTGCCGCCGCCGGTGGCGCCGGAGGCGTCGATGCTGGCGTTGCCGAGCAGGCCGACCCGCTGGCCGAGCACCTGCACCGAGCCGCCCTGGCCGTCATCGCTGGACACGTCGATATCGCCGTAGATGATCGCGTCGCCCGCTGTGGCCTCGGCCAGCACGCTGCCGCCGGAGATATAGGCATCCGGTTCCATCATGACGCTGCCGCCGGTCAGGCTGACCGTGGCGCGGCCGGCGCTGATCGTGCCGCCTTCGCCGATGGTCACGTTCTGGTCGGCGACGAAGCCGATGTAGCCGCCGCTGGAATTGCCGTCGGCAGTGATCGTCCCCTCGTTCTCGACGTCGCGGCCGGCGAAGAGTGCGCCCTGGATGACGCCCTCGATGTCCGGGGTGATCTCGATGTAGCCGGCGTTCTCGACGTCGCCGACCATACCGGTGACATCGACCGAGAGCCAGCCGCCGTAGATCGTGTCGAAGGTGACGTTCTCGACCGCGGCCATGGTCACGGCATTCGCCCGGATATGCCCGGAGTTGCGGACGTTGCGGGCCAGGAAGGCGACGAACTGCTCGGCGGTGATCTCGCCTTCGTTGAGGATGTCAGCTTCGGCGGTGCCGCGGAACAATGCCCGCCCGGCCATGAATGCGTCGTTGTCCATATCCATGGTGCTGGCGACAATGGCGCCGGCGTCGATACGGGAATCCGGCCCGAAATAAATACCGTTCTGGTTCACCAGGTAAACGATACCGGTCGCTTCCAGCAACCCCTGGATGACCGAGGGGTCTTCGCCGAGAACACGCGACAACATGGCAGACTTCGAACCCGGCTGGGTAATATAGACACCGTTTCCGGAGCCGATACTGAAGCTGTCCCAGTTGACAATCGCCGAGCCCGTCGACTGGTTGATGAACAGGTCGAGACCCTGCTGGTTGAAGTTGACGTCGCCGTGGACGACGCCCGGGTTGGTGGGTAACTGGGCGACAACGCTGAATGGGGTAGCCAGCATGAGGCCGCTCAGGAATATGCTCAGGAACCGTGCGGACCACGGCATTTTCTGGTTCATTTGGAGTCGATCCATGTACTCTCCTTATGGGTTATCAAAAAAATGACAGGTTTGAAGTGTTTGGTTTCAGGGTCGTAGAAAAGCCTGACAAGTTCGGGCTTTTGATGTGTTTGAAGAAAACACACACAACCACGGGAGCCACGGCGCCGGTGCCGTGAGTCTCGTGGGTGCGTCCGGATTCTGTCTCCCCCCTCTTACTATGATACGTCGCGAACAGGCAAAATCTTATGGCGGGCAGGGCAGGGAAAAAGCCGCTGGCGGCAGACCGCGGAACGGGCCGCTGCCAAAGTCCGGAAAGGAACCGGAATGTATTTTGTAACATGCTGATAAAAAGCAAGTTATGACTCCCAAAAGTGGATCCGGCCTGCCCCGTCCCGGGCCGGCTTCGCGCGCGTGCGGCAAA
>DPYP01000483.1:0-234 GCA_003545375.1 Lentisphaeria bacterium | reverse complement strand
CGGAACGGGCCGCTGCCAAAGTCCGGAAAGGAACCGGAATGTATTTTGTAACATGCTGGTAAAAAGCAAGTTCTGACTCCCCAAAGTGGATCCGGCCTGCCCCGTCCCGGGCCGGCTTCGCGCGCGTGCGGCAAAACACATCGATCCGAATCCGTCCACAAATTAACGCAAATGACTGCGAAGTCAACGAAATACGACACAGAAAATCGGGCGATTCGGGTACGAATCTTCGTA
>DPYP01000558.1:0-7194 GCA_003545375.1 Lentisphaeria bacterium | reverse complement strand
CAGGTAACCTCAAGCAGATCGGGCTCGGCCTGATCATGTATGCCGGTGACGACATCGAGGGGGGCAAACTGCCGGAGAAAGACAATGCCGAGGGGCTCAACGAACTGGTGACCGACTACTACCTCACGGCCGGCAGTGTCTATGTCAATCCGAGATCAAAGCGCCACACGTCCGGCAAGGACAACGAACCGCTGACGGAGAAAACCTGCTCGTACATCTACTTCGGCGGTCTGCGCGATACCAACAAATATCCGAGCGACTCACCTTTAGCCTTCGACAAGCCCGGCGTACCCGGCAACACCTGGGTCGTCTTCCTCGACGGCCACGTTGAATCGCTGCAGGGCCCGTTCGATTCATGCGAGGCGGTAATCAAGGCGCTGGACCGACCGCATCTACCGAAGGAACACAGGCAATGGTACCTCGACAAGGCAAAGGCAATGGATGAGCGCCGAGACAAGCTCGAGTACTGAGGAGGAACACACCATCACGGATCTTAGTATACTCGTAGCCGGTGTCGGCAACATGGGCCGATCACATACGTTGGCCTACCGCGAGATCGACGGTTTTGAGGTCGCCGGCATCGTGACCCGGACCGACAGCGGCAAACCATTTGCCGACGAGCTCGGCGTGCCACACTTCACCGACTACAGCGCCGCACTGGCCGAGACCCGTCCGCAGGCGGTGTCGATCAATACCTATACGGGCTCGCACTTCGACTACGTCACGCAGGCGCTGCAGGCCGACTGTCATGTCTTCGTCGAGAAGCCGCTGGCGGAAACCGTCGAGCAGGCTGAAGCGATCGTCGCGCTGGCCACCGAACGCCGCCGCAAGTTGGTTGTCGGCTATATCCTGCGGCATCATCCGTCGTGGACCCGCTTTGTCGAAATCGCCCGGACGCTTGGCAAACCGCTGGTCATGCGGATGAACCTCAACCAGCAGAGCGCCGGCGAGAACTGGCAGCACCACCAGAATATCATGGAGAGCCAGTCGCCCATCGTCGACTGCGGCGTCCACTATGTCGATGTCATGTGCCAGATGACCCGCTCGCGGCCGCGGCGCGTGCATGCCATCGGTGCCCGGCTGTCCGATGCCCTGGCCCCGGACATGTACAACTACGGGCATTTGCAGTTGACCTTCGAGGACGGTTCGGTCGGCTGGTACGAAGCCGGCTGGGGCCCGATGGTGAGCGAGGTCGCCTTCTTCGTGAAAGATGTCGTCGGCCCGAAAGGCTGCGTCAGTATTGTTTCCGGCGCCACCGGTGACTCGGACGCTATCGATTCGCACACACAAGCCAATTGCCTGCAGTTGCACCACGCCAGTCTCGACGACGACGGCAACCCCACCCTCCCCGACGAATTCATCGACATCGCCGACGAGCCGGATCATCTGGCCCTGTGCCACCGTGAGCAGGCGTGGCTTCTCGATGCCATCCGCAACGACCTCGACCTCACAGAACACATGCAGGACGCCGTCGACAGCCTCAGGATCGTGTTGGCAGCAGACGAATCCGTGCGCACCGGACAGGTGATTGAACTGTGAACTCCAACAGTTCAGCATCCACTTGATTCGTCCCTCTGCAAATTTGCAGCGCGGCAAAATCCCGGATACTGAAATACTGCCCCCTCAGTCCGCGTTGCCGATCAATGCCTGCACGTTGATCGGCAGCTTGCCGGCAGCCGGCGTTTCACAGCCATCGACGTTGTAGTATCCTGTCAGGTTCTCGACGCGCTCTGAGAACTTGCCGAGCGTGTCCTCGACCACGAAGTAGTCGAAACCCGGAATGACCCGGTCGTTGAAGTCCCGGCCGCGACCACGCAATGCCACGTCAAGCATGGTCACGACCTGCTCGTCCAGTGGGTCATCGCTTTCCAGCGTAATGGCGCCGTAGAACTCCTGACACTCGGTGTAACCAGCGTTGTGTGTCCCAGTGTACGGCTTCATGCGCGCCAGTCCCGACGGGAGATCTGGAATCTCTTCGTTCAGTCGCGCCCGCATGCCCGCGGCGGCATCGGCACCGTGTTCCGCACAGACGCGAGCAAGTACCGCGTCTGTGCGATCATTGTAAAAGTCTACGAGGCTCTGCTCCTGCAACTTCGCCGGCATGTGGTTTACGACGACGTCTTTGTAATTGTCAAAGCCGACACGGAATCCTTCCTCGACCAGCTCACGCCAGGACGTCTGATACGCCGTTTCCGGATGGTCGCCGGTGGTCGCCACGATCGAGCGCCGGCAGCAGGCAGTCAGGCCGTCACGTTTTCCAGAGGCACCAATGTGTACAAACTCGCCCGCCTGGATCGGGCGGTTCAGGCAAGGGCCGATCATCGTGACATTCGCTTCGTCGGAGCCGGCCATCGTAGGAAAACCGTAGCGCTCCAACCCCCACAGCTTGGCCACGAAATCGCCATACGCCGCCACTTCAGTCTCCAGCATGCCCGGCTCGAGCACTGCCAGCATGGCGCGCACCATCAGCGTGGTGCCAGTCGAGGCGTCACGCAAAAGCTGCATTTCGTCGTCGCTCTTGAGGTTCTTGATGCGCTGATACGGCTCCTGCGCGTCGATAATGTTGTCGGGCCCGCCGACGATCGTCTCGAGATTCGCCAGCACGCCGGCGGGGATTACCTGGCGTGGCGTCATCAGCGCGATGCGGTTAACCGCCTTGCCGGCGACCCCGGCCAGAATGTCTTCGAGCGCAAACCCCTCGACCGGATATTTTTCGTCGGCAAGCTGCAGGGATTCGGTCGGGTAAACGCGGGTGCCGCCGTGTTCGGCGAGCTGGCCGGCAATGTAGACCCCCTCGAATCCGGCAATGATGCCGGAGGTTTCCTCATCCGGCCCCATTGCGCCCGCCACCTGTTCGATGGAAACATTGGTGTTGCCGAACAGGTACGGCACGTCGCCGGAATAGTGCTCGTCGCAAAAGACAAATCCCAGGTCGGCATTGTACGGCGGCGCGCTGATCGCGTGCCAAACGCGCCGGCGCCGGTCACGAAATTCGGCAGTCGAAATCTTGCGGCTGCGGTCGATTGTCGGCCAGGTGTCCAGCAGGCCCATGACGCGCGCCGTCTTATCGCGATGTGATTCCATGATGTTCCTCCATTTTGGGCGTAAAATGCGTGGCAGCGCGGGCTATCCACCGCGCAACAAAAAGTTATTTGGTGATTACTCTTCCGGCACTCCCAGCAATTCCGCCAGGGTCGAGGGATCTATATTGCCGCCGCTGATCACCGCAACAACGTTCGCTGCCGCCGGCAGCTCGTGCCGACGATTAAACAACGCTGCTACGGTCACGGCTCCGCTTGGTTCCGCCACCAGACGCGCATCCAATGCAAGCGTCTTTACGGCTGCGCGTATTTCATCCTCGCCAACGGTGATGATGTCATCGATATACTGGCGCATATAGCTGAACGTAATATCGCCGATCCGGGGCGAGCGCATGCCGTCCGCGATCGTCTGCCTGGTCTGCTCGTTTGGCAGCTCGACGATCTCGTCGGCGCGCAAGCTCAGTTGCGCGGCGTTCGAAAGTTCCGATTGCACGCCAACGACCTTGACCTCCGGCCGCGACATCTTGAGCGCTGCGCTGACGCCGCTCGCCAGACCGCCGCCACCGATCGGTACGAGCACCAGGTCGACATCCGGCAAGTCCTCGAAAATCTCGCGGCCGCACGTACCCTGACCCGCAACGATCGTGTGGTCATTGAACGGTGTCACCATCACCAGCCCCTGCTCCTCCGCCAACGCCTCGGCGTGGGCCCGCAAGTCCTCCTCACCACCCTCGTGCAGGAGCACAACTTCGGCGCCCATCGCCTCCGTCTTCGCCCGCTTGATCTCGGGCGCCCGCGCCGGCATGACGATCACTGCGCGGATGCCGAGGGCGCGCGCCGCGTAAGCGACGCCCTGGGCATGATTGCCGCTGGAAAAAGCAATGACCCCGCGGCGGCGCGCCGCCTCCGTCAGTGACGCGATCTTGTTGTAACCGCCGCGCAGCTTGAAGGCGCCTATCGGCTGCAGACTTTCCGGCTTGAAATACCAGGCCTCTCCCGCCGGCGCTGCCGGCCATTGCACCAGAGGCGTCCGTGCGGCCACGCCGGCAATGCGTGCCTGTGCCTGTTTGATGTCGTCGAGGGTGATCATCCTCGTATCCGGTTCGGGTTCAACGCCCGTGGTGGTGACGCTTTGGCAGTTGGGGATAATTTTCGACCAGCCACCGCGCTTCGGCAGCAATCGCCTCGGCACAGGCCTCGGCCCAGGCTTCGCCCTGTTCGGCCGTGGCGTCCACCGCATCGGCACCGTGCGCCCGCCCGCAAAGCTCTGGATGCCGGTCGAGTTCGGTAAGATCCACGGTTTCCGGCGCCGCCGCCTGCATCAGGCTGGTCTCCCACTTGCCGCCGTGATCTCCGTCGAGCCCGGCAGCGTCGAATTCGCCGCCGACATCGACCGTCACAGCTTGCCCTGCCATCGACGATGCCCGGGCAAACGCTACAGCCACGGGCTTCGCCCAATGCACCAGCGGGTTGTGGCCGGAACAGATGTAGATCGAGCGAAAACCGAAACGCGCAATTGTTTCGAGCGACATCCGGAGCAGCCGCTGATACGCCAGCCACTGCTCCTGCACATCCATACCGCCGTGGCGGCCGAAGCCGAAAAAACGCTCCGTCTCTGTACCGTAGACCGCGGCAATTTTTTCGCCGTCCGGCGGGTCCGTGATGCCCATGAAAAAACTGTCACCCGGGAGGCCGTGGTAAACGGGCGGAAATACTGCGCCGCCGCCCAACCTGCGGGCGGCGCGGCAGCAAATGTCATGAGATTTGAGGCCGTCCGTACCGACGGGTGCCTGCAAGCCGTGCCATTCCAGCGCGCCCAGCGGCAGAAATGCGATGTCCGCAAGTTCCCGGCACGTCCGGATTTGACCAGGTCGCATGCGTTCGAATTCGACTGGCGGCTGTTGGCTCATTATTCTCCCGTGAGGTTATTTATTCCTGTCAGAATCTACAAGGACTGCTATCTTTGTGCCACGTCTCAACAACTTTTCGGAGAAGTTCTATGATCAAGCTGGCAACGATGACCAGTGTCTGTCCCGACTGGACGCTCGAGGAAACCATCGCGGCAATGAAACGTTACGGCTACACCGGCCTGGAGCCGCGCGTGGAATGGGGCCACAAGTCCGGTATCGAAGCCGATTTGACCAGTGCCCAGCGTCGCGATATTCGCCAACGTCTCGAAGGCGAGGGGCTTTCCTGCTGTTGCATCTCCACCGGGGTGCGCCTGGCAACGCCTGATGCCGATGAACGCGCCGCCGATATCGAGACATTACGCAAATACATCGATCTGGCAATGGACATGGGCGCGCCGTACGTGCGCACGTTCGGCGGCGCCCACGCGACCGACCGTGATTTTCCGGTCGTTGTCGAGTACACTGCCGAGGGTTACCGGCAGATCATCGATCAGGCGGAGGCGGCGAACGTGACGGTTCTCTTCGAGACGCACGATTCCTGGTGCGACTCGTCGCCGGTCGCCGGGGTCCTGGAGCTCGTGGACAGCCCAAACGTGCAGGCGCTGTGGGATCTCCTGCACCCCATGCGCCGCATGGAGAAGCCCACGACAACTATGGAAGCCCTGGGAAAGTACACCCGCCACACCCACGGTCATGACGGTATGATTGTCGGCGACGCAATCGTCGTCTGTGAGCTGGGCGGCGGCCAGTTCGACCACGCCGAACCGCTGCACCTGCTGCACGATGCCGGATACGACGGCTACTTCTCGGTCGAAGTCATTCATGAACCCGGCAGCGAACACGACGCCGAGGGTGTTCTCAAACAGTACGCCGAAGAATTCCGTCGCATCATGGCGGGCCGTGAATAAAATAAGGAGCGACCAATGAACGTCGACCGTCAGACAATCGCCGCCGGTCTCCGGTCTGTCGGGCTGGACACCGGCAACATCGTGCTCCTGCACAGTTCGCTGAATAGCTTCGGGCATGTCGATGGCGGCGCCGATGCGGTCGTCGACGCCTTTCTCGACGTGCTTGGCGAGAGCGGCACGCTGCTGGTGCCCGTCTTCGGGGCGCTCGGCATCATCACGGAAGTTGTCCGCAACCGGCCGGATGCTGTCTGCAGCGTGCATCCGCGCGCTGCCGCGGCAGCGATCGGTGGCGATGCCGAAGCGCTGTGCAGCGACCACTGGAAGGCGGAGACAGCGCACGGTGCGGACACGCCGTACATGCGTCTGTACGAAAAGAACGGCTTCATTTGTCTGCTCGGTGTCGATCAGGATCGCAGTACGTTCCTGCACAGCGTCGAAGCCATGCTGCGCCTGCCATACCTTGCGAACACCGCCGAGTTCACTTTCGATTCACCTGAGGGTGAAGTCACCAAAAGCTGGAAGTTCTTTCCAGGGCCCCACCGCGATTTCATCGGCATCGAACACCGGCTTCGCAATGCCGGTATCATCCAGACGACGCGCATCGGCAACGCTGTTGTGCGCCTGATGCCGGCCCGTGAGCTTTATGACGACCTGGTGCATGCGGGCCGCACCGCACCCGACCTGTTCCTCTGCGACAATCCGAACTGCAATGACTGCATCGACCAGCGGGCCGGGCTGCGGACGCACCGGCTGGCCGAGGAAAACTTCACGCTCACCGCTGCCGCTTCACTTGCCGGGCGCTACGTTCCAGAGATCATCGAAAACTGTCACCGCGTCGCCATTCAACACGTCGAGTTGGATGCCATAGAAGGTCATACGCTGGCCTACACGCCCGCGGAACAGATAGCGGCAACCGTCGATGAGCTCCAGCGCGGCGGCATCGCCGTGACGGGCCTGCGTCTGCCCGTCGTCACTCCGGATGCCCCGTGCTGGCAAGCCGATGACTACCCGATCAGCCGCATCTCCATGCCGCTTTGCGCCGATGCGGGCAGGTACGCTGAAATGGCGGCAGCCTGCGGTCGGCAACTGTCGTTCTATAACACGGAACAAAGCAGCAGCGTGGCCGCCGAGATCATGAAGGACATACAGGCGCAGGGACACACGCCCGGCTTTGTCTTTGACGCTGCCGCCTTTGTGCGCTGTGATGAAAAGCCGTTTCTCAAGAGCTACAAAACGAAACTCAGGCAGTATATCGACCAGTTGATTGTCGAGGACGTCACCTGGGACGGCACAGCAACGGCGCTGGCCGCAGGCAATGCAGAGACCAAGGAAATG
>DPYP01000099.1:3269-3899 GCA_003545375.1 Lentisphaeria bacterium | reverse complement strand
GGAGTCAGCAACTGGGACGGCTGGCATGTGGTCAAGGGCGTGGGCGTGGCCCGTGCAACCGGGGTGGCTCCGATCGTGACGGACCAGGTCTGGTACAGCCTCGCGGATCGCGCCGCGGAGCGCTCGATCATTCCAGCGTGCCGCGATCAGAAGGTCTCGGTCATCGCCTGGGGCGCGCTGGCGCAGGGATTCCTCTCCGGTGTATACCGCCGCGGCTGCGACGGACCGGGCGATGTCGGCAGCTTTGAGATCATGGAGGACGTCGAGAGTTCGTCGTGGAAGAGCCTGGCGGTGGAGCGGAACTGGGCGACGCTGGACGTGCTCGATCGCGTCGCCACGGCACACGGGCGAACGATCGCCAACGTGGCCATGCGCTGGCTGCTGCAATCCGGGAACTGTGACATCGCGCTGGTGGGCGGAACGTCGCCCGGGCATTATGAGGACACGCTCGGGATTGAGGATTTTGAACTGGCGCCGGAGGACATGGACGCGTTGAACGCCGTCAGCACACTGCCGCCGTGTTACCCGACGAATTTTCTCGATCTGTTCTGTCGTAAGGAGAGCGCGTTCTACGGCGGCTTACGCGAATACAAAAACTTGTAGCACAAAGGCGAGTTACTGACGTTCCCG
>DPYP01000099.1:0-2923 GCA_003545375.1 Lentisphaeria bacterium | reverse complement strand
GGGCGAGCGTCCCGACGAGCCGTGAGCATATCGGTCCACCAGAATAGACGAGCGTCCCAGGTCACATTGCCTGAGGGTACGCTCCGGAGCGTGGGATAGTCAAGGGATTGTGGCGCGGATGGCGTTTTTGAGAGGGACACCTTGACACTGGCCGCGGAACTGGCTCATATTGCGGTTGTGACGGTTCGTGGCGTGGACGGTCTTCATCAGAGGAGCACCGAGAATGGAGATTCAGACGGGCCTTTTCGAGCACATGGTCCTTCAGCGGACCGCGAGGAACGTGTCGGACGCTGCGATCAGCGGCAAGTGCGGTGTCGCCGGAACCGTGGAGGCACGTGTCACACAGTCCGGCCGGGCTGTGAGGGGTTTCAACTGGCGCGTGATCGGCCGGGCGGCGCGGAAGCGTTTCACCGGTCGGGTGAAGGGTCTCGGTAGCGGGGGGCCCTACGACATTGAGCTGAGGATTCGCGGCGGAGATCGTGCGGCCGTCGAGGCGCTGACGGTTGGCGATGTGCTCGTGGGCGATGTCTGGGTTGCAGCCGGCCAGTCCAACATGTTCGGGTGCGGACGGCGTCATCACGCGCTGCGACCGGTCCCGCAGGTCCGCGCCTTCTACATGAACGATCACTGGGCTGCGGCGAAAGACCCGATCCACAACATGTGGGACGCGGTGGACCAGGTCCACGCAGACCTGAAAGGCGGCAAGCTGCCCACCAGGGAAGCAATGGCGAAGCACGGCGTGGGCCCGGCGGTGGCGTTCGGCCAGGAGATGCATCGGCTCACCGGGATCCCGCAGGGCCTCCTGGCGTGCGCGCACGGCGGCGTACCAATGACCCAATGGGACCCCAAGCTCAAGAAGCTGGGCGGCAAGAGCCTCTACGGCGCCACGTGCCGCCGGATTCGGAAGAACGGCGGCCGGATCGCGGGCGTGGTCTGGTACCAGGGGGAGGGCGACACCAATCCGGACGCGGCGCCCCTGTACACCGATCGGATGAAGGCGCTGGTGCGGGCATTTCGTCGCGTTGTGTGCTCGCCCTGCCTACCGTTCGTTGCCGTGCAGATCGGCCGGGTCGTTTGCCCGGGGATCTCCACGCCGGCCTGGAACTCCATCCAGGACCAGCAGCGCCGACTGACAGGGGCGATCCGCAACTACGCCGTTGTGCCCACGATTGACCTGGACCTCGATGACCTGGCCCACATCGGGGGAGCCGACCAGCACCGGCTGGGACGGCGCCTGGCCAATGCCATGCATGCTCTGATCGCCGGCCGTAAGGGCGGAAAGCTGCCCGTCGATGTGGCCGACGTCCGGGTGGAACGGGACCCGCATTCGGGTACCTGCGACATCGTTGTGGAATTCGCCAACGTCATCGGCTCCCTTCGAGCCGGCGGACGGCCCACGGGCTTCAGCATCTGTGCGCCGGATCCTCAACCCGTGCTCTACCGCGTGGACCTCGATGACAGCCGCGCCAGACTGAAGACGTCGGCGCCGATGGTCACGCTGGACGACCATCTGCTGTGCTACGGCTACGGGCCGGACCCGTACTGCAACATCACGGACGAAGCGGATCGCGCCGTGCCGGCTTTCGGCCCGCTCCCGATCGTCAAGCCTCGGGCAATCACTCCGTTCCTGCGCAACCCGCGCGTCAGCGACCTGCTGCCCTCGGCCGGGAAGCTTCAGCGCCTGGCGTATCCGAAGAACCGTCGGGCGCTGAAGCTGAAGCCGCGTGCCTTTGCCCAGAGCCTCTGTGACCGGCACCTGGAACTGGCCGCCATCGCTCCCAGGGACGTGGTCGTCTACTACGCATTTGACTTCGAGTGCCACGAGGCGATGAAGCTGGCCGCGTCTCTGGGCTACGATGGGCCGGTTAAGATGTGGGTCGATGGCAGGAAGGTCTTCCACGATCCGAACGGGACCAACCCCGCCTGCCCCGATGCGAGCATGGTCCCCTTCAGCGCCCGACGCGGCCGGCACGAAATACTGATCGCCCTGGGCTCGAACCAGGGCAGCGCCTGGGGCGTCTTCCTGCGTATCGAACGAAGCGGAGTCCCCGCCCGACTGATCCGCAAGGGCCCGGACCACTGGGGCCTGCCACGCATTATCACCACCTGAAGCGGCTCGGTCTTCCCGTTCAAAGTCTAACGGTACCAGTACGCGTGGGTGTTACGATCTGCCAAGTAGAGGATCTTTGGGCGTCGGTGAGCTTCGCCCCGGCGGTTCCAACGGCTGTTCCATAGCTGCCAACAGATTCAGAGGGCAGTGACAGTCTTGCCTGGCCCGGTAGCTATCGTGACCAGCAAGCGCTGCTTGCCTTTTGGAATGGCCTGCACCAGTCGGCTCTGCCGGGCGTGTCATGAAGCGTGGTAGACGGGCACGAGATATGTCGCTCTGGAGTCGACACCGGGCGTATCGGCGTGGACTTCCAACTCCCAATAGCGCGGGTGCTCGGCAGTCATGTCGGTGACCCGCGCGCGGGGAGGCAAAGGGAACGCGACCGGCACGGCGGAGCCGGCCAGGTGTCGGCCCGGCCCCTCGACCTCAAACGTCAACGCGTAAGTTTGGTAACGCACCCACCTGGGGCTGGCGTTACCGTGGGATCTGCTACTCTGGTAGCGTGACATCTCCGGCACCTCTTCGACGCAGCGCAGAGTGAACACGATGTGGTTATAGTCGCCCAGCCCCTTGTCCACCGACCAGTCGACTGCGAAGAGCTTGCCCGGTGAAAAGGGAAACGACTCGAAGCGAATGCGGCTGTGGCAATTCTATTGATACCCGCGATGACATCCTCGATGAAATGGATATAGATGTCATGCCTTCTCGCTACTGACTTGTGTACTCGGCATCGGGCAGCGAAAAAACCAACCTTGTCGATCGGCAGTAATGACCAAATCGCCTGTCTGTGATCCAGTCTTGAATTCGTGACAA
>DPYP01000446.1:1432-2682 GCA_003545375.1 Lentisphaeria bacterium | reverse complement strand
CGGTGGCATTCGTCAGGCGAAACTCCAGGGCGCCGTTTTCGGCATGCTTGTAGCGCAACTTGACCGGCCGGATCCAGCTGATCGCCACGGGCAGGTCCAGCTTCTCGAGCTTCATGGAGGCTTTCTCGATCTCGACCGTACCGGCCTCGCAGCTTTCGTCACCGACGTACACGAGGCCGACATTCATCGGCTTGCCGCTCTCGGCGGTGAAATCCAGCGAGAACCTCTGCCATTGCCCGGGGGTCTCGAAGGCGTAGCCGCTCATCGGCAGCACTGCTGCAGGCACCGGCATGACGCCGTAACCCGTCGGGTACTGCAGGCCGCCATGGGCGCCGTCGACCCAGGCCTGCAACGCCAGCGTGCTGGCGCCGTACTTTCCGATACGGGCGCGCAGCGTCACGCGGTAGCGGCCCGGTTCGGTGATCGGGTCCCAACGCAGCACGGCCGCCTGGGGATAATACCTGGGGCCGGGCTGACCGTTGCCCTGCACAAAAATCAGGTCATTTGCCAGCAGCGCGCCATTCTGCGTGTCGCGCGTACCCACGCCAGTTTTCCACGGCGTCACCGCGGCAGCGAGCCCGGGTGTTGTCAATGTCGCCAACGCCGCGCAGAAAACTGCACGCAGCAGACGGGTCCGAACGAATCTGGTCGTGCTTGTCATGTTCCCGATTCCCTTCCCGCCCGAGGTGCAATGCCGTAACCCCTGCATCTGTCGATTCTTAGACATCGGTAGTAGTCTATTCGTTTCCGAGATTGTTTCAATCGGCCTGCTGCACGGCAATGATCCGGTCGACAGCGGTCTGCACCGTTTGCCTGGAGCCGTCCGGCCAGACGATTGTCAGATCGACGTCGGCATCGTCTCTGCCGAGCCCGAAGTGGAGGAGCAGGTCGTTCTGATTCGCTGAGGCGGCGCCCGATTCGACCTGCCTGGTCATAGTGCCCAACCCCGGCCTCTCGATCATGGCCCGGGCACCGATCGCGGCGCTATTGACGGTCGTGCCGTTACCGGCAAGGCGGACGCTCAGCCAGTGATTTACATTGCCCTGGTTCTGAAAGACCCTGCCATCCGTCACCAGGTCGACATAGCCGTCGTTGTTATAATCACCCCAGGCAGCCTGCTGGGTCGGAGGCATCCCACCGAGGCCCTCTGCCCCGGTCACATTGGTGAACTTCCAGTTGCCGTCATTGCGGTACAGGCGGGCATGGTTGCCGCCATAGACCGTGGTGATGAAAATGTCCACGTCCCCGTC
>DPYP01000446.1:0-1051 GCA_003545375.1 Lentisphaeria bacterium | reverse complement strand
CGAAAGTGAATTTCTTCTCGAACTTCCAGCCGCCCGCGGCGCCCAGGTTGCGATAGAGGATCGCATCGTCCCGGCGCCGGCCGTCGTGGTGGTTGAAGTTGCAGGCGAACAGATCGAAATGCCCGTCATTGTCCAGGTCCGCCCAGGCGCCACTGATCGTATGCCCGACCCCGTGGACGCCGGCCGGCCCACCGACATCGGTCAGGTTTCCCTTGCCGTCGTTCTGAAAGAGGGAGTTCGGCTGAAACCAATAGCGTGTGGCGAAGACATCCATATCGTTATCCTCGTCGTAGTCGCAGGCTGTCACGGTCCGGGTGTAGAGCTTGCCGCCGATCGGCGTCACGGTGAACCTCTTGCCGCCATCGTTCATGGCAACTGCGTCGGTGTCAACACCGTTGGCGCCGCCGCCTATGTAGAGGTCGACGTAACCGTCGCCGTCCAGGTCGGCCCAGCTGTAACAGCCCGCCCAGGCCTGCGGCAGCTTTGGAAATTCTTGCAGCTCGAACACACCGGTGCCCGACATGTTTCGGTGCAGGTGCGCGACCTTCAGGAAGCTCCGCCAGCCGAAGCGGTCGAGGTGGCCATCGTTGTCATAATCGGCAAAGATGGCCGGTCCCGCTTCGGCGGCGTTCCCGCCGACCTGCTGCTTGAGGTTCAGCAGCGCAAAGCCCTTACCGCCCTCGTTGCGCCAGAGCAGGCCGTCGCACAGGTCGACATAGCCGTCGTTATCGTAATCGACCCAGGCCGCGGTCTGGTTCGAATTCAGGCCGATTGTCGGAGGATACGGCCATTCGATCCCGAGCGCCGCTGTTTTGTCAACGAACTTGCTGCCGGCAAACGGCTTGAGCGGCGGGTTCGGGTCGGCCAGGGCTGCAACGTGCCAGGCTATTGCCTTGGCGCTGAGCACGGTATCGTAGAACGCCACTTCGTCCAGGCAGCCGCTCCAGGGCGCCCCGTACCCACCGCCGCTGCGGCCCATGCCGAGCATTGCCCAGCCCAGCCCGGCGTCATTCGCCGCAACGGTCGCATCCGCAACGTGCACGAGCTCGCC
>DPYP01000092.1:0-13703 GCA_003545375.1 Lentisphaeria bacterium | reverse complement strand
TTGCAATCAAGCGGAACATCACGTCTGTCTACGCTCCCGCGATAACTTTGGATTGCAGCACCAGTTCCTCCGATAGGTCACTGCGAGCCAGGGAGTAAATCAGGCGCTTCCCCTCCTGGCACGCCTCCAAAAAGCCCAGTCTGACGCAGCGTCTTGAGGTGCTGCAAAACCGAGATGTTATCCTGTCCCGCCACGGCAAAGTACTTCAGCCTGGCACCCTCGACTTCTCGTGCCGGATCAATAGCCCTTTTTGTCCGCAACCGGACTGATAGGGGATTGCTTTCGGAACCCTTGAACGATAGCACGGAAGGGCTGGGATGCGAACATGAGAACAGACAATCCGGTCCAGGCGGCACAACAGTAGCCAAGGTAGTAGACTTCTTTTACGATACACTCAATCCGTATTTGCGCGGCGCGCCGGCGTGATGGAGTCGCTGATCAGACGTCGGGGTGGCGGGATCGGCCTTATCCCCAGCGGCCATACTCGTGGGCGGCTTTCTGCTCTTCGCGTGCCTGCAGGCCCTTGTCCGGCTCATCCCGGCGCCGGCCGATACTGCCGCCCACGGTGACCCCACTGGACAGGGTGAACGACATCGATACCGGCCCCGCCACCTTCACGGGTGCGATACGACGATCGACCGGTTCATGATCGCGCTGTGGCTGCAACCGGTACGATTGTCCCGGACAGGTAGCGAAGCGAAGGACGTTGCCGTCCAGCTCGCGCGTTGCGCCGTCCACTTCGGTGAGAAAACACGGTTGTTGCCAGGGATTACGAATGCGGCACGCTTCACCAAGGCGTGACTCGAGCTCGACAAACTCGACCTCACCATCCCGCACGGCTGCGGTAACCAGAAAGCCGCCGCGCGCCAGGAGGCGAAAGTTTGCCCGCCAGGCTTTGGGCCAGGCGGGGCAGACACTGATGATTTCCGGTTCGCCCGGACGCGGCGACACGCTTTGCAGGAGGCCTTCCTGCATGACCGTCGCCAGCAATCCGGAATGTTCGATGCCCATGGACTGGACACCGGTTTCGAAGAGACTCAGGCCGTTTGCCAACAGTGGTGTGTAGGCCGCCAGGTGGGACGCCAGGATCGCCGGAAGCTCTTCGCCGCGGCCGGCTCTGGCACAGGATATGGGTGTGCGAATGAGCGATGGTCGCCAGCCGCCGGTTTCCATGACGAACTTGTGGTTCGGGACCAGATCGATCAACCTCTGTACAATGCGGTCTTCGGCCGGGTCGCGGGTCTCCAGCGTCCAGTTTTCAAAAGGAAACACCGGAAACAGCCATACATCTTCGGAACCGTGTCCCGCGGGTCGGAGGTCGACATCGCCGAGGTGCCCGGCAGCCCAGACGTCGTCGGCCAGGACGCCAAGAGTAAGTGCTTGCGACGCTGGTTCGTGCCCCATGGGGTGCGGTGCGAGATTGTCCAGCAGCTCCCGCCACTGATCGCGCAGTTTTGTATCGACACCGAGAATCTCCGCCGCTCGAATCGCCAGCGGTGCGGTGCCCCGGATCGCCGCCAGATCCACCAGGCTGTCCTTGACCAGGTAAAACTGTTCATGAACGTTTGTGCCATGAAGATGATAGCGAACGTCATTACCTTTGACAACGAAATGGCGGTAGAACTCGGTGGTTTCACGCAGCAGCGGATAAGCTGTCTCGGCCAGCCAGGCGGTGTCGCCGGTGCAGCGATAACACCACCATGCGGCAACCGCGATTTCACTGGCGGACGACACGACATGACCGATGGGGGCAAAGGCCCGGCTCGAGGTTTCGCCGTCATCCTTGTGGTTGCTCATGTAGAACAACTGGCTCTCGTACGCGCACCGCGCCCGTGTTTCCGGGGAAAGTGAATCGACTGCAGCTTTCCCGAGCAGCAGATCCTGAACTTCCTGTGCCGATTCCCGCGGCAACACAACCGGCCCGTCAAACGCCGTGGTTTCCGAGAAGAACGCACCGCCATCCACGCCCCAGCGCTGGCGTGCAGCTTCAATGCAGTCAGGCAGTTGCCGGATGTGCATGTTGAAGTACGGCTCGACCAGGTCCATGGCATCGGCCGCGAAGGCGGGATAGATCGCCATCTCCTGTATCCATACCCAAAACTGCGCACCGGCATGGTGCACGTCGCCGCCTGTCTGAAACAAAAGCCCAATACCGTTGGGCGGAAACGCACCACGCGACGACGATGCCAGATAGTACAGATGGAGTGTCCGCAGGTGCGCCATGAATTCCGCGACACCATCGGCACTGCTCAGGTGTATGAAGGTCCGGGCCCAGAAATCGTGCCACCACTCGGCGTGCACCCGGCGCAACGCATCGTAAGAAGAATCCGCAATTGCATCCGGCAATTCGATCGTTTCCGATGCGGCGCTGGCGATGTGAAACGTTGCCTTTCCGTTCATCGCCGATGCTACCAACGTGCGGCTGCGGTCGTCGCCGGTGTCGATTGTGACCGGCCTGTCAGTCACCGTCGCCGCGACGGCGGAGGCGCTGTGATACGATGAGTCGGTGAACTCGCGGATTTCGTCAAACGCCTGGTGGAGCACGATGCTGTGGGCGCCTTCCTCAAACGTGTAACGCGCCACATGTGTACCGGTTTTCAGCGTCTTGTCCGGCCACAGGGTCAGGACAGTTTCGACTTGCGGCGGCCGCCACATGGAAACGGTGAGCCGCAGCGGCTGCGGGTCGGGCCGCTGGTCATCGACCTGGAGCACCATCACATCGTCGGCCGAGTGAACAAAGCCGCGCACATAAATGTCCGCGGCTGCGACCGTGACTTCCGCGTCATAGACGGACAGATGCTGGCGGAACCCGTTTCCGGTGTGGAACACGTCTTCGCCGACATCGAGCGTGACCTGGGCGCACGCACCGGCGTAATCGCACGCGCCATACTGATGGCCCGCGTGGTATCGGTCGATGGCAAAGAGATCGCAACGGTTAATCTGAAAGTGAACCGCTGAAGGCGTTGTCCAGACCATCGTGCCCATGCGGCCGTTGCCGACCGGTGTGCCTTCGACCGACCATTCCGCAGGGCTTTCATAGATCAGGTCTGCCTGCGACACGAGCGTTCGGTAATCGATGTCGACCATTTTGCTACCCATGTATTTCAATCACTGCGTCTATAATCAGCATCCGAGTCGAATCAGTGCGGCCAAAGGGCAGGCGACGGAGGTCATGTAAATGGGAACCGGCGTGCGGAACCCGTCCGGATGGAACCACTCCAGCGGCGATCCCCGGGTGTCGGGTCTGCGATAGTCGCCTTCGATCAATTCGTCAATATACTCGGCAATGAAACGGGCGCAGGCGGCCCGGTCGATCTGCGCCAGCGCGTGGAGATACCAGCCCGAAGGGGTCCCCCAGTATCCGCCGTTCTGATAGTTGTTGTGCTCGGTCGGTGTCGACTCCCAGGCCGAGGTCGAACTGAAATCCTCGCTGGTCAGGACGTGACGGACATTTCCCCGGAAGGTGGCGGTACCGTTATTGTAAGCGTCCAGAACCGCTGCCAGTGCCCGCTCTCGTACCTTACCCGAGAGGGCATCTTCGTAAAGGGCAAACACCGTGCCCCAGACATCGTGCTGACGACATTGGCCGGTTGCAGCCAAAAGCCAGCCAGAGTCCGTACCGAATGCGACCGGGATGGATGACTTGATCGTGTCGGCGATACCCCGGTATTTGGCAGCCTTTTCATTCTCATGCAGCGCCGAGAAAAAGTTTGCAAGCCGATCCGCCGCCCGCATCCGCAGGAGTGAGCAGAACAGCAGATGACCGGTCATGGCGATAGTGTCGACGAAGCCCCAGTTGGTGCCGCGTTCGTCCGGGCTCACTCGAATTAACTGTGTCTCCGGGTCGTATGGCGGGACATAAAAGGCGCGCTCGAGCCGCTCGATCACCGGCATGTCGTTGATTGCAGCGGTAAGGAAGCCGATATCCTGTGTCTGTTGAAAATACCAGGACGCCGTCTGGGCGACATGGAAATTGTCATCCAATTCGGGCAGGTTCCCCCACATACCGCCGCCCTGGTCCGGCCCGGACGAATAGGTGCCGGCGAAATACACCGCACTGGCGTCGAAGAGCACATGGTCGGGTATCTGAAATGGCGGCACCCGTGCGCCGCTGTCGAGGTGCCAGGTTTCAGGCCCTTGTTGCGCCTCGAATGTCAGGTCGAGCATATCCTTGACTTCATCGGTGGTGATGAAGCCGCAGTCGAGTGCGAACGTAAAGTCTTCGAGCCAGAAGGCCGGGTACCCGTCACCGGCAGCAGCGAAAAGCGTCCTGCCGGTGACGTTTGCGGGCAAGCCTTCGCGGGTGGTGCCGGGCCGCACTCGACAGGCCTCGACCACGTCCCGGGTGAGCTCACGGAGAAACAGCAGCCTGGCACTGTCAATCAAGTCGGTCGACATTGGAACCCTATTCGTCTGCAATGCGAAAGGAGAACACGTGCGCGTCACACAGATACAACCGGACCTTGTAAAATCCCGGCAGTGAATTGACGTCGGTCCGGCCGTTCCATGACATGACATGGCTGATATCGTCGCCGGTGAACAGATCCGATTCGTCGGCCGTAAAGCCCGGCCAGGGATTGCCCCAATTGTCGGTGATCTCGGCACGAACGAATCCGTTCGTCTCGCAACTGGCGTTGATGATGAGCTTGGATCCCGTCGAGAACAACGGAAACGACTGGACATAGCCCTCGCGCTTGAGTGCGCACAGGGACACCCAGCGATCGACGCCGATGGTGGCGAGGTTCAAAGAGGTGCCATGGGCGAGATCTTCCTTGATGCCGGCCGCTTCCCGGTCGTCGATGCAGCCTGGTGGCGGTACGTCGCTCCAGTCGTGATGGACTTTGGCGCCACCGTAAAAGATCCAGTGTTCGTCGCCGACGGTGATCGGGGGTGTCGGACATTCGGCCATGAATTCGTCGCAGCTGTCCGCCGCACCTAGCGGGATCAGTTGCGGCCGATCCTGGGTGCGATACCAGCCGGCGCCATCGTAACTCCAGGCCAGCTGCAAGGTAACGGTATTGGGCACCGCATGGAACACAGTCAGGAAACCGAGGTGATAGTCATCGACATACCAGTGCGTCAGGCTGTAGTGCTGGTCGTCGAGATTATCGGTCTGGTCCGGCGCGAAGACCAGAACCGGTTCCGACCAGTGGATGCAGTCGTCCGACTCGAGCCGGTAGACCATGCGGACGGGATACGATGCATTACGCGGGTCATTGGGCCGCGTCGGTGCGAAGAAATGCTGAAAGTCCGGATGCGGTGAATACCATGGACCATCCGAGCGCCCCATGATGACGTACTTGCGACGGTGGGCGTCATAGTTCAGCACTTCGACGTCACTGCCCCAATCAAGTACCAACGGGCTGTCTGGATGCAGGCTCCACTCTTGGCCGTCGGGCGAATATGCCAGGCACAGTCCGGCGCCTGCCGGAATGCGTTGTTCGTTTTTCTTGGGGTGATTGGCATTCTTGCGGATGCCGTTGTACATCATTTTGTAGCGCCGTGCCGGATCGGATTCCTGCGTATCGAGCAGGACCGTGGCAGAATGCGGCATGGCACCCAGCGCCTCACTGCCCTCGATCAGAATGTTGGTCTTCCCGCCGTTGAACGGAACCTTGTCGAACAACGTTTTTTCCCAGTTGATGCCATCCTTGCTTTCGGCATACAAGAGCCCGCCCGATTCACAATAATCGGACTCGACCGGGTGGAGATTGAGATCCTCATACCAACACTGAAAGCGATGGTTGTCGGCGTCGAACGCAACGCTGTAGTTGCTGCTGCGGAAATAAACCGCCTTCTCCCAGTCGCGATCCTGGATGATCAGCGGGTTGGCCGGATGCTTGACCGGATGATGTTGGACGCGGCGAAGGTTTTTGACTTCCTCCACGATCCGGTTGTCCAGGAAAAGTTGCTTCTTGTGATCGATCCGGATGTATTGCCGGGTGTGCCTGTCCACGTGCCGGTCAGGCCCGGGAAGCGTGGGTTGTGTTGTAGAGGACATGTGTGGCTCCCACGGTGTATGCGTTTAATTGAGGCGGTCGGCTTGATCTTGGCTTGGTCAAAGACCGGGTGAATCCGAGATTCCCGTGGTTGCTGCGCTTAGTCGTGATAAAAACGATCGGCGTCGGGTGTTGACGAATTCATGTCCTTGAAAGGAGGCACTTGTACGGCACGCTGCCGCCGGGCAAGATGTCCCGGTTTTGGAGTTGGTTTGGTCTTCAATATAGCGCTTGCTGCAAAGGTCGCTGTACGGTGCAAAACGCATGCTGAGTTTTCTTCCAATTGTTTCGGCGCCTTGGTCAGCGATTGTCTGAATATTTACAACGGCCTCGATCTACTCCAGCGAAAATGTGAAGTTGTTTTGTGCGAACCCCAAGTTCGCCGACGAGCCCGGTGTGCGCTTCTTTGGCGATGGTCTCGGCGATCTCGTCAACCTATCCGTTCGGCACAAGATCTCGAGCCGCACGGAGAGAGGGAAAGCCGAAAGGGTGTGGCTCCGCAGTCCCGTTGACATGCTGATGAATCCCGCGTCCTATGTCCCGGAACTCATTCATCGAGTCGCCGGAAAAATCTTCGATCCCGTGCAGGGTGAAGATCACATCGGCCAGCATTATTCGGCTTGCTGAAAGCAATGACTCGTTTCATGATAAGGTTCTTCTCTGTCAGTTCGCTTGATTGGAGCGCCGAGACCACCAGCCTTCGACGAGTCCGTAGACGACTGGAATCACGAACAGCGTCAGCAGTGTCGAGGTCGTCAGACCAAATATTACGACCGTTGCCAAGGGGCGCTGCACCTCAGCACCGATGCCGCTGGACAGAAGCAGCGGCAGCAAGCCGAGGTTGGTCGCCACGGCCGTCATAAGTACCGGCCGGAGACGCAACAGCGCCCCCTCCACGATGGCATCACCCAGCGGTTTTCCGCGCGCAATCAGGTCGTTGAAATAGCTCACCAGCACGTTGCCGTTCAGCACCGCAATGCCGAAGAGCGCGATGAAACCGATCGAGGCCGGGACCGACAGATATTCTCCCATGATAAACAGCCCTGCCACGCCGCCGATAAGCGCCAGTGGTACGTTGAGGATGATAATAAGGGCGTGACGGAGAGTGCCGAAAGCCATGTAGAGCAGGAGGAATATCGCCAACAAGACGAGCGGCACAATAATCGCCAGGCGCCCCATGGCGCGTTGCTGGTTCTCGAACTGGCCGCCGTACTCGATGAAGTATCCCGGTGCAAACGTTACCCGTTCCGCGATTCGGTTCCGGATTTCGGCCACAACACTTCCCAGGTCTCGTCCGCGCACATTGCCCTGCACGATCCAGCGGCGTTGGTTCTTTTCACGGTTGATCTGGATCGCGCCGAATGTCTTCCTGACCGTGGCTACCTCCGCCAATGGGATGACCGAGCCGTCAGTGGTCTGAACCAAGAGTCTTTCGATGGCATCCGTGTCATCGCGATAGGGTTCCTGGTAGCGCAGGTGAATGCTGAAGCGCCGCGTGCCGAGATAGATGGTGTCGATGACCTCTCCGCCGACTGCGAGCTCAACCAATTCGAGCACCTGTTCGGCGTTGATACCGTAACGGGCGCAGGCCTGGCGATCCACGGAAACCTGAACCTGTGGCTGGCCGTAGCTCTGCTCCGTCGACAGGTCCACCAGGCCAGGGACGTCTTCGATCGCGGCGCTGATCTCGTCCGCTTTCGCCCGCAACTCGTCAAGTTCCTCGCCGTAAATCTTTATTGCCAGCTGCGCGCGGATGCCGGAGAGCAGTTCGTCGAAGGCGTTCTGGATCGGTTGGGTGAAATTAAGCTGCACACCAGGGAAGCGTCCTAAATCCGTGGCGAGTGCCTCCACCAGTTCGGCCTTGGTCTTATACCGCTTCCATTCCGCTTGCGGTTTCAACTCGATGTGAACCTCGGCATAGTTGACCGGATGCGGATGACTCCCGGCTTCCGGTCGGCCAACGCGCGAAATGACCTCGCTCACCTCGTGGTATTCCATGATTTCGCGCTCCAGCGTGAGAACGGTTTCTGTTCCCTGCTGGAGCGAGGTGGAAGGCGCCATGGTCACGCCGATCAGAATACTGCCCTCCTCGAGTGTCGGTATGAACTCGGTGCCGAGAAAGGGTACCGCCGCTACGGCAGCAAGAAAGGCTGCCACAGCGCCACCGAGCATCGCCGTCTTGAAGCGCAGCGCGAACTCCAGGGCCGGGCGGTAAATGGCCTTGAGCCAGCGCAACACGATGAACTCCTGTTCCGCTTCGTGCCGCATCAGGTAATGGGCCAGGGCCGGGGTCACTACCAAGGTGGCGATCATCGACCCGAGCAAGGCAAAGGTGATGGTAAACGCCATCGGCGAGAACATCTTGCCCTCCACACCCTCGAGGGTGAAGATCGGCAGGAATACCATGACGATGATCCCAAGCGAAAACAGGACGGGCCGAGCCACCTCGCGGCACGCCTCCCAGATAATCTTGTCCCGCGGCTCGTCGTGATCTCGCTTCTCGCCGAGGTGGCGGTAGATGTTTTCAACCATCACGATGGGACCGTCGTTCAGCATGCCGATAGCAATGGCAATGCCCCCAAGAGACATGAGGTTGGCGCTGATCCCCTCGAGCCCCATAAAAATCACCGCAAAAAAGGTCGAGAACGGCAAGCCGACGATTACGATGAAGGAGCTTCGGACGTTGCCGAGGAAGGCTGCCAACGTGAGGATCACCAACACGATTCCTATCAACAGCGCTTCTTTCACGGTATGGGTGGCCTTCGCCACAAGTTTCGCCTGCTCGTAGTAGGGTTCGAGCTTTACACCTGGCGGCAGACTGGCCTGGACTTCATTCACCTTTTCGTAGAGCCCCTCAATGACCCCCGACGTATTTTCGCCGAACAACTTGAGGACAATGCCGGAGACCACTTCGCCTTTGCCGTTACGGGTGACTACGCCACGCCGCACCTCCTTGCCGTAGACCACACGAGCGACATCACCGATGGTGACGGGTACCCCGTCGACCGTCTTGACCTTGATGCTTCGTATCTGATCCAAGGACCCCAGCAGCCCCATGCCGCGCACCAAATACTCCTCTGCGCCAAGCACCAAGAACTGGCCACCGACATTCCGGTTGTTCGCCTGTACCGACTCGACAACGGATTCGAGGTCCACCGCGTACTTTCGCAGGGCAGTGGGATCGATCTGGATCTGATACTGCAATACGTACCCGCCGATGGAGAGGATGTCGGTGACACCGGGCACCGTGCGCAGCTGGAATTTTACGATCCAGTCGTTGATCTCGCGCAGGTAGGTGTCCGGATCTTTGTCGCCGGTGTCCGTGCCGGGCGCCAGTGTCAGATAATAGAGAAACACCTGGCCGAGCCCGGTTGAGATGGGACCGAGCGTGGGTGGATCATGCATTTCCGGGAGGTCATTCATGGCGCCGGCCAGGCGCTCGGACACCAGTTGCCGGGCGAAGTAGATATCGACATTCTCCCGGAAATAAACGTAGATCACGGCCATGCCGAAAGCTGAAGTGGATTTGATTTGCGTAACTCCAGGAAGGCCGTTCATCACTGCCTCGATGGGATACGTGATGAGGCGTTCCACCTCCTCCGGCGCCATGCCGTGCGCCTCTGCGAACACCGGCACCATGATGGGCGAGATGTCCGGAAACGCGTCCACGGGCATATTCCAATACTCGTAGGCCCCCAGCCCTATAACCGCCACAACGACGATGACCACGAGTGTGCGTAGGCGGATAGATGACTCGATAATTTTATCAATCATGCTGCCGTTCTCCCTGCACTAATGACCGTGCCCGGCGTGTGAGCCGAGGCCGCTGATGGTAATCTTGGCTTTGAGCTGGAAGGCGCCCTCGGCGACGTAACGCTGGCCGGGCGACAGCCCACTCAGCAACTCGACATATTTCTTGTCCGACCGGCCCGTGGTCACGGGACGCGGCGTGAAACTTTGACCATTTGCGATGAACACGACTGCCTGCTCGTCGAGTATCTGCACCGCATTCTTCGGTACCAGTACGGCGGCCGGGGCATCCCCCGAGTCGACCTCTGCCACGACGAACAACCCCGGTCGCCAATCGCCACTGGCGTTATCAATCTCGAGGCGTGCCAAAACCGTACGGGTGGACTCGTCGATGGTCGGTGACAGGTAAGTCACCTTGCCGGCTGCAGTCGCATCGACGTGGCGAGCCGCAACCCGCACCGGCTGATCGAGGTGCACATACATCAAGTCCGTCTGCGTCAGACTCAAGTTCACCCACACCGTGCGCAAATCGGCAATCGTGAAGGCGTCGGAGTCTTCGCCCAGCCATTCACCCCGACTGATGTGCTTTTCGGTGATTGTCCCGTCGAAGGGCGCTGTGACCGGCAGATAGGTGATGGGCTGATCCGAGCCCGCCAGTTTCTGCACGGCATCGTGGGAAAGGCCGAGGACCCGGAGTTTGTCCACAGAGATCTTCAGTTGTTGTTCGGCCAGCCCGTGTGTCTGCCGTGCATTCAGGAGCGCCACATCGGCATCGAAAACCACCTGCTCGAGCAGCGCAGGATAGGTGATGGTCGCCGCTATCGCCTCCTGTTTCGCCGTCAGGTACTCGCGCTGTGCTTCCAGGTGTACCTGCTCCGCGTCCAGTCGTACCTGTTCGAACAGGGCATCGTGCGTGGAAACAGCGGTATCGAGATCACGTCGCGCCTCTTGCATGGCCTTCGCCGAACCCACTTCTTGTTGCAGGAGTTGTTCCTGGCGCTTGAAATTGGCGCGGGCCAGTTCTACATCTGCAAGTGCTTCGATGATCTCCTTCTTGGCTACGCCGATATCGAGGTGTTCGAGTGTCTTCTGTGCCTCAGCCGCCGTCGAGGTGCTCTCGAGAAGCTCCAGCATCTTGACTGTATTATCGTAGATCGGTTGCTGGTAATTGAACAACTTCTCGGCCATGGCGACGGAGACCTGGGCTAAATCCCGGGTCGTCAGCGCGTCGAGCACGTCGGCTTTGGCGGCACCGATTTTCAGGCCGCTCACGAGATCGGCTACTGTCTGTGGATCGGCCTCGCGACTCAAGATCTCCAACATCTTGTGCGTGTTGGCAGTGATCATTTTCTGGCGCTCGAAGTCGGCGACAGCAAGTTCATAGGCGGTCAGTGCATCGCTGTGTTCCAATGCGGCTTCACCGACTTCGCGACTGTCGAGGATGGCCAGTACATCGCCGGCCTGCACGCGCTCGCCGATGTCGGCCGCGACCTCGCGAACGACCCCGGCGGCAGCCGGCACGATGTGGGCAAAGGTGTTCTCGTTGAACGATATCTCACCGATCAGTTTGATTCGTTTTCCCAGTGTCCCCGGTCCGGCGACGCGCACCCGGATACCGGTGGCCTCGATGATTTCGGGCGTCAAACGGATGCCGCCGTCTTGCTCGTGGCCTGTGTGTTCGTCGTGCCCGTCGTGATCGTCACTGCCTTCGTCTTTGTCGTGGCCTTGGCGCTCACCATGCTCGCCATGATCGTGGCCCGCGTGGTCGTCATGCCGTTCGTCAGCGGCCTGAGCCTGGGGCGCCAGCACGGATTCGAGTAGAGGAAACCCTGGCCAGATAAAGAACAACAGGCAACAGCCGGTCAGCATTGTACCGCTTCCCGTCTTGCGCAGGCCGTTCCGGCGATTACCAAGTATGTGTGCAACAGACATGTTCATTCGCTCCTTTGCGTAGTGCCGTTTCCAGCGGTCGTGAAAGTAAGGCCCTGGAGTTCTGCCTGCGCTTGCCGCAGATCCGCCAGGTTATCGATATATGCCAGTTCCGCTTCGATCAAACTCTGCTGCGCATCGAGCAGTTCGAGTTGGTTGATTTCTCCTGCTTCGTACGAACGTTTCACCAGATCGAAGGCGCGTTGTGCGCCGGGCACAACCTCACTCCGGTAAGTCTCTGTCGATTGCCGTGCCGCGACATAATTGCGCAGGGCTTGCCGCAGTTGTGTGGTCAGCTGGACGCGGCCCGCGCGGTACTGCAGTTCTGCCTGGCGATAAGCCGATTTGGCTGCTGCGATCGCGCCCTGATTACGGTCGAAAACAGGCAGTGGCAGGCTGAGCTCGATGACGAACGATTCGTCGCGTCCGTCGTTCTCGTCCGGTACGGACTCGATGCCGAACCCGGCCTCGATGTTCGGCCACCGTTCCTTGCGCGCCAGGGTCAGCTCACCCGCGGCCAGAGACACGGCGGCCTGCAGGGCCCTGGCAGCGGGATGCTGTTCGAGCGCCGCCAGCAGCGACGCTTCCGACTCGGCCTCGGATGGTAACTCGTAGAGCGTCGTGGCGGAGCCGATCTGCGGCAGTGCGCCATCGGAACAACCTGTCAGCTGTTGCAGCGCGACGTTGGCATTCGCCGCCGCAGCGCCGGCATGACGGTGGCCGATGACGGCCTGGCTCAGGGCGACCCCGGCACGGACGGTGTCAACCGGCGACGCATCGCCGGCCTCGACGCGATGCCGGCTCGCCTCGGCACCGCGCCGGGCGATGTCGAGCAGCCGTTCGAAGGCGGCCACGCGTTCCTGCGCCGCCAACAATGTGAAGAATGCCTGTCTGCCGTGAGTCAGCATTTCGCGTTCGAGCACCTCGTATTCGAGAGACGAAATCGTGACCTCGGTATCGGCGATTGCCGTCATCGCCCTGCGTTTGTCAGCCGTCACGAACTCCTGGGAGAGCAGGAATGTGTTGACCGACTCGCCCAAGTCGCCAAATCTGTCCGTCGCCATGTCCCCAACTTCCACTTCCAGCGTAGGGTTGGGCAGTAACCGTGCCTGGCTGCGCCAGCCGCGGGCGACGTCGATGCCGCTCCGTGCCGCGGTCAGCACCGGGTTCTCCCGGCGCACCAGTGCCAGGAACGTGTCGAGAGTAAGCGGTGCCGCGGGCGCGGATGGGTTTCCGATCGTTGCGGCCGAACTGGAATCCGCATAAACAGGAACGGTGGACAGAGTAATGATGACGAACCACGCTGTCAGCAGTGGTTGTTTGATTCGCATCGGCGGAATGTCTCCTTTCCTTGTGTGTATTGCGATCCCGGGAAACGGACAGTTAGCGCCGGGAAGAGTTGGTGGGCGTTCTGAACTACTGCAAGACATTACCACAGCGACCCGATTTTAACCATTGCAATGAGTGGGTGCAGCGCAGTACCCAAACGGCACGCTGCCGTCGGACGAGATGTCCCGCTTCATTGGATTTTGTTTGGTCTTCAATATAGCGCTTGTTGCAAAGGTCGCTGTACGGTGCAAAACGCATGCTGAGTTTTTTTCCAATTGTTTCAGCGCCTTGGTCAGCGACTGTCTGAATATTGTACAACGGCCTCAATCTACTCCAGCAATGTGTAAAATTATTGTGTGCGAGCCCAAAGTTCGTCCCCGAGGCAGTGCGCGAGAGCAGCAACGGCTACCTGATGGGCAATGCCACCAGAGAACATAGTTGCTGATTTTTTACTTGGAATCTGAGGGATTTAGTTATATAACGATATTGTGAAACGGCACAGGATCTCCTGTGAAACCCTTAACACAGAAGCTTAATTGAATCTGGCAGAAGCACTTACCTCTTTCTGCAAAACTTCCAATTCGCAACAGTAAACTCGAAGGAGCCGTAAACAATGAAGATTAAAATGCACATCAACGCTGCGCTCATCTGCATGGGCATCGTCCTGGCCGGCATCGCCCAGGCCGCTACAATCCC
>DPYP01000093.1:703-6263 GCA_003545375.1 Lentisphaeria bacterium | reverse complement strand
AGCCTACAGTTCCTACACGAACTGTACGATGAGCTGTTGCCGAATTTCTCCAGCCGCTTGCTGAACGCCGGTTGCGACGAAACCTGGGAACTCGGCAGGGGCTGGAGCCGCCGGAAGGCTGAAGCACGCGGGGTAACGCGGGTTTACCTCGATTTCCTCAAACAGATTCACCGACTGGCAAAGAAGAAGGGCAACCGGATGATGTTCTGGGGTGACATCATTCTGCGGGAACCACAACTGATTCCGGAACTGCCAAAAGATTTGATTGCCCTCGCATGGGGCTACGAGGCTGACCATCCGCTCAATCGCGAGTGCCGCGCCTTTGCCCGATCCGGTCTGGAATTCTATGTCGCCCCCGGTACGTCGTCGTGGAATTCGATCACCGGCCGGACAACCAATTGCCTGAACAACCTGCTGAATGCAGCGGATGCCGGCGTCCGCAATGGCGCCTCAGGATTTTTGATCACGGACTGGGGCGATGGCGGGCATCACCAGGTGCTCCCCGTGAGTTATGCCGGGTTCACTGCCGGGGCAGCCTATAGCTGGTGCTTGAAGAGCAATCGCGATGTGGATCCGGTCATTGCGGTCAACAGAACTTTCTTTGGTTACCCGAACAGCGGCCTGGCTGAACTGTGGCTGGATCTGGGGCGCACGATCGACCAGGTGCCGGGCATGGCGGCGGTTAACAGGACGATGATCAACACCTGGGTGTTCGATGTCGGCAGGCCGGACGCCGGCAGTGTTACAGCAGCAGGCTTGCGTCGTGGTCTGCGTTGGCTGGATACCCTGGAAGAACGCATGACGGGTTGTTACTGCCACGCGCCAGATGCGGATCTTGTTACAGCGGAGTTGAAACATGCCATCGACATGGCGCGCTTCGGTCTGCTCCGGGCGCTGGCGGCGCGGCAGCGCACTTCGACTGCCTCGCTGCTGGAACAGCAGTGTCGTATCATCATGCAGCACGAGGAAATCTGGCTGCAGCGGAACCGGCGCGGCGGGTTGCATGAAAGCTCCGAGAGACTGCGCAACGCCAAACTTGCATAAGAGCGAAAAATATCGGCAAAGGATTGGTGCACAGTGTATCCCGCCGGTTTCGGCAACAAGACTGCACTTCTTGTCTCGGTTCTGATTTGCATGCAGGATAAAGAAAAAGGAGCGATCACCTCGATTCTGCGAATTTTACGATGAGCCGAATTGGCCCGAATGTTTAAAGTACAGAATAAGCGAGGTGACGCTCCACCAGTTACGATGCATGTGTAGGCGGATCGGTTGCAGGATTTAGGAAATTTTTCTGTGCTTGCCATGGAACCGTGTCGCGGCAGTTTGGCAAACCCTGGGCTTTATACATCAATTACCGCTTGCTTGCCTGGATTCATGCAATACGCCCGTATTCCAGTACTCGATAGGCATCTATAGACCAGCATTCATGTTATGTTAAGATCTGGAAGATGTGCGGATGGCGGTCCGGATTTGTTGCGCGTCGCGTTTCCGTCTTCGTTTCGGTGTCGAGTAGTGCACACGCAAGTTGACTGCCTCCTCAAGGAATATATGGATTTTTACTTCAGGTTTCGATTTCAAGGAGAGGAATGCCCCGTGCCACCGAGACGGCCCCTGGCATGGGGGTTGGGTGCAGCGGTCATGTGGCTGGTATCTCTCGCCGCGGCTCAGGTGCCGGCGCCGTACGCCGTGCGCGTCGTTTATCTGTCACCCGAACAGATCGTGGCGCACACGGATGCTGCCGTCATGGTGCGGGTCGAACGGATCGAAACGGTGCGCCTTGGCGGCCGCGTCTATACGGATGCCCACTGTTCATTGCTCGACGTCTGGTACGGTGATGTAGATGGCGAAACAATTACTGTCCGGCAACCGGGCGGCGTACACGACGGATTAGCGACCTTTGCCGGGCCGTTACCACCGTGGCAGGCTGGCGAAAATTGGGTCATGGCGCTCAACCGTCCGGCCGACCGCTGGTGGACGATCCACGGGATTAAACAGGGTGCTTTCAAGGTAGATGGCGAGCTGGCGATGCGCGAGTTCAATGGCTTCACATTCATTGCACCGCCACCCGCGACGGTGGTGAACTATTTTGAAGCCATCAGTCTCGATGAGTTGCGCCGCCGCATGACGATAGCACCAGAAGATCATCGCGTTGACAGCGCCAATGCGGCGACTGCCAATGGTTCGTGGCCCAACCCTGTCGAGGGAATTGCGGAGACGCCACCTGCTGACACGCCATCGGGACTTGGAAAACCAACGGAAATACGCAATAATAGCCTTGGGGAAGGACCCGTTGTGAGCGGAGAGGATTCCGTTGAGTCGGATTCCCGTTCCTGGTTATGGGGGATCGTTGCCATGGTCGGCTTGGCACTGGCGCTGGCACTGCTGTTGCGTCGCATCTGTCGGTCTCAGACACTGGATCGGGATAGACAGGGAAAATGAAAATGTTGCGAAAACTACAAATCGGCTGCATCAGCCTGCTGTTTGCCGGTGGGGTGGCGGCGTTCCTGCAAAGCCAATGGTTGCCGGACGGTTCGGAGCCCGGCCTGGTTTGGGATTCCGAGGGTGGGTTCGCCGGCCCTGAGTATTTCGACAACGACAAGCTCGTGTTCCGGCTGATTACGGCCGGCACCTTCGCAATCCCCGACGAGGATTCCAATTACGCCGTAATCAATGCCTTCCAGACCTGGGAGGATGTCGAGAATGCCGAGATTGCCTTCTCTCGCGGCACCAACGTCACCGTTGATACGCCGGTTGCAAGTGCGAACGAGGATTTCACGATCGGCTTCACGGATGGTGCAGGCAATACGCAATGGGGCGGCAATCTCGGCGGGGCCACCGGACTGGCGACGACTTCTTTCTTTCTGACGACGCCAAAGCAGATTTCCGATGCGGACATCGCATTTCGAACGTCTGCAAATTTCAGCAACGACGGGTCCACGGACATCGATCTCGAGGCGACCGCGCTGCACGAGGTCGGGCATGCACTCGGCCTGGCGCACAGTCCGCACGCGCAAAGCGAAATGAGCTATGTCGGTTCCTGGATCGGTACCTGCCAGTGCAACACCGGAGGGCGTACCTTGACCGAGGACGATAAACTGGCAATCAGTCTGATTTATCCGGTCGAGGGTTATTTGGCCACGGTCGGGACGATCAGCGGCACGATCACGAAAACCAGCGACAGCAGCAACGTGCACATGGCGCAGATCGGGCTGTTCGACAGCAATGACGTGCTCATTACGACCTCATTGTCCGACTCCGGCACATACAAGATCGAAGGTGTTCCGCCAGGCACCTATACGCTGCGCGCCTTTCCAACGTTGAACAGTGCGGAAAATGACAACCTGCACCAGTCCTGGGAGAGCCTTTCCAGTCTTTTTCTCGCCAATGGGGCGCCCACAGATTTCATCACGACCGCCTCGGACGATGCCGCCGGTGTGGTAGTCAGTGCAAATACGACCACGTCCGAAAACCTGACGGTCGCGGATGGCAATTCATCGATGACCTGCCGGTTCAGTACCTTCAAGAATGGCTTGACCACGTTGGCACGCACACAGGGGATCCGGCTTAAGCGCGGTCAGGCCGAAACGGTCGGTCTCATTGGTGCAAACATGCCGAGCGTCGGTACGTTGGACGAGCTCTCGATCCTTGGCGGCGGCTTGGTGATCAGCGATTTCAAGGACGAAGCTAGCGGTGCGCCAAACTTCACTGGCGAGACGATCGTTTGGGATCTGTCCGTTGATGGCGCTGCGAATTTTGGCAGCCGGGCCTTGGTTTTACGCAATTCCGCCCATCCGAGTGAGCGCTATCTGATTTTCGGTTACCTACAGGTCTACGACGAAGGCTCGGCGACCGCTGTCGCCGGCACAGAGAATCCAGTCGACAGCGGACTCGGGGTCGGTCAGAGCAATGTCATCATGAACCAGTTCACGATTACCGCCGGCGCCGAGGAGGATAGTCGCGTGCGTGAGTGGGAGATCACGAATGTCGGTACCGGGTCGTCCGGCAATGTCACGGCGGTAACGCTTAATTACGATGATGATGGGAACGGTCAGGTAGATCCCGGTGACACCGAGATCGGCACTGATACGTTTGCCGGCCCGATCACCTTCCGGTCAGCCTATACGATTCCTGCCGGTGCGACTCATAACTTCCTCATCAGCTATTCCTTCAATGGCAGTGAAAGCAACGATGACAATTTTCTGGCCCAATTGTCGGGCCTGGTGGTCAGCGGCATGGACTCGTCCAAAACCCTGGCCGAGACCGGTTTGCCGGTGAACGGCGGTACAATGACAATCGATGCTGTTTCACCGACGGTCGACAGCGTCTCCGCCGACAAGACCAACGGGGCGTATGGCCCCGGTGAAGTGATCCCTATCGAAGTCGTTTTCAGCGAGGATGTCATCGTGACCGGCACGCCGCAGATCACCCTGGAAACCGGCGGTACGGATGCTGTTGTCGATTTCACCGGCGCTTCTTCCGGCAGTACGCTGACGTTCGACTACACAGTCGGCACTGGTGATGTCAACACCGATCTCGATTACATCAGTACCTCCGCATTGGCATTCAATAGTGGCACGATCCGGGATTCCGCCGGCAATACCGCTGTTCTCACTCTGGCTGTTCCGGGCGCTGCCGGATCTCTCGCTGCTGCCAAAAATCTCGACATTGGCCTGCCTGTCGTCGACTTCACCGCCGCAGGACAAAGCACAGATGAAACAACCGTATCTGTAACTGTTACTGCCACGCTGGATCGCACCACTTCACAGTCCGTGTCCGTGCCGTTTTCAATCGCAGGCGGCAGCACGGCAGCCGATCCCGACGACTACACCGTCGCGACAGGTTCGCCGTTGACAATTGCCGCCGGCAACACATCCGCGACCATCACCATCAATCCCGATGACGATGACCTGGACGAAGCTGCTGAAACGGTCATCGTCGATATGGGAACACCCGTCAATGCGTCGCAGGGTACAATCGTCACCCATACGCTGACGATCGATGACGACGATGCCACGCCGACGGTCACCTTCACTGCTCCCTCGCAATCGGCCATTGAGTCTGTCGGTGGCTTGACGATCACGGCGCAGTTGAGCGCTGTCTCCGGCAGGAATGTAAGTGTGCCGTTTACGGTGAATGTCGCCGCCACGGCAACCGTCACCAACGACTACACGATAACCGCCTCACCAATCAATATCGCCGCCGGACAGTCGAGTCAGGACATCACGGTAACTGTAGTTGACGACGGCGACGCCGAGTCAAACGAAACGGTTATCGTCGATATGGGAGCGCCAACCAACGCCGACCAGGGGGCGACCACCACTCACACAGTCACAATTACCGATAATGACTCGGTCGGATTCACGGTAACCGAATCGTCAGGCTCGACAGTTGTGGCGGAGAACAGCGGGACCGACACGTTCGATGTGGTGCTCGATGTCGAACCGGACTCAGACGTGGTACTTACTGTGACCAGCCTGGCCGAAGCCGAGGCGACGGTGGACAAGGCAACGCTCACGTTTACCATCGGCAACTGGGACACGGGCCAGACGGTGACTGTCAC
>DPYP01000093.1:0-296 GCA_003545375.1 Lentisphaeria bacterium | reverse complement strand
CTCGGACGATGCCTTCGATGCATTAGCCGACCAGGATGTTGCGGTTACCTGCACGGACGATGACACAGCCGGATTCACGGTCACCGAATCGTCAGGTTCGACAGTCGTGGCGGAAAGCGCCGGAACCGATTCGTTCGATGTGGTGCTCGACGCCCAACCGGAGTCGGATGTGGTACTCACTGTCACCAGTAATTCCGAAGCCGATGCAGCAGTGGACAAAGCGACGCTTACGTTTACCACCGGCAACTGGGACACGGTCCAGACGGTGACGGTCACCGCTGTCGATGACGATTTCG
>DPYP01000509.1:3657-19619 GCA_003545375.1 Lentisphaeria bacterium | reverse complement strand
GGTGACAAGTTTCTGGAGATTTTCAATGTCACCAAGCGCGGCAACTTCCGTGACGAATCAACCCGCCGTGAAACCGGCAGGAACATTCCGCACCTGAAGAAATCAATTGCGGAAATCGCCGCGGCCGAAGGCAAAACCATGGACTCCTATCTGTCCTGGATCGACGATGTACGCCGGCACCTGTTCAATGAACGCGAGAAACGCATTCACCCACAAAAGGACGACAAAGTCCTCACTGACTGGAACGGACTGATGATTGCCGCTTTCGCGAAGGCTGGACAGGCGTTCGGCAATTCCGACTATACCCAGTCGGCGAAACGCGCCGCCGACTTTGTCCTCGAAACCTTGCAGGACGACCAGGGGCGACTGCTCAAGCGTTATCGTGACGGTGACGCGGGACTTCCGGCACATCTCGAGGATTACGCTTTCTTCGTTTGGGGCCTGATCGATCTGTATGAAGCGACCCTTGAGGCCAAGTATCTGGCAGAAGCCGTGAGGCTCAACGATTATATGCTCGAACATTTCTGGGACACCGACAAAGGCGCGTTGTTCATGGTTGCGGACACCAGCGAGCAGTTGCTGGTGCGCAGTAAGGAAATCTACGACGGCGCAATTCCCTCGGGCAATTCCGTCGCTACCCTCAACCTCGTGCGCCTGGCGCGATTGACCGCCAATACCGATTACGAAAAAAAGGCCTACGCCATCGTCCGCGGCTTCAGCGGTGGTGTCAAAAGCAGCCCCGGTCATCACACGCAGCTGATGATCGGCCTGGACTTCCTTCTTGGCCCAGCCAACGAAATTGTCGTCGTCGGTAAACCGTTGGCAAACGATACGCGGGCCATGCTGAGAGCCGTTCGCGAGAAGTATCTGCCGCGGAAAGTGTTGATTTTCCGGGCAGCGTCCGGTGATGCGGCGATCTCCAAACTCGCGCCGTACATTGCCGATATGGATGCCATCGATGGCGCCGCCACAGCCTACGTCTGCCAAAACCAGGCCTGCGACCTGCCGACGACGGATATCGAGCAGATGATGAAGACGTTGACGGCGAAGGAATAGACGCGTCTTATCGCAGTCCGATCGCGGCGCGCACCTCGTCCATTGTTTCGGCGGCTACGGCACGGGCCCGCTCGGCACCATCATGCAGGACGGTGTTGACGTGGTCGAGGTTCGCGAGCAGTTCGTCTCGACGCTCGCGCATCGGCCGGAAATATTCCCAGGACTTTTCGAATACCGCCTGCTTGGCATGGCCGTATCCGAAGTCGTTGGCGGCATAGCGTTCGCTCAAGGCTGCCACCTCGGCATCGTCCGCGAAGAGTTTATAGAGCGCCATGACGTTGCAGCTCGCCGGGTCCATCGGCTCTTCCATCGGCGTCGAATCCGTGACCGTGCTCATGATGCGCTTGCGCAGTGCTTTCTCAGGCCCGAAGAGGTTGATGGTGTTGTCGTAGCTCTTCGACATTTTCTGCCCGTCGATACCGGGCACTACGGCGACCCCGTCACGAATGCGGGCTTCCGGTACGACCAGGATTTCCCCGTACTGATTGTTGAAACGGATTGCAATGTCGCGCGTGACTTCGAGATGCTGCTTCTGGTCTCGGCCGACCGGGACGACATTTGACTTGTACAGCAGAATGTCGGCTGCCATCAGCACGGGATAGCTGAACAGCCCGAAGTTGGCAGAGATGCCCTGGGCGATCTTGTCTTTGTAACTGGTGCAGCGTTCGAGCAGGCCGACCGGAATCTGCGAGCACAGAATCCACATGAGTTCGACCACCTCCGGCACGTCGGACTGGCGGAAGAAAATGGTTTTCTGCGGATCAACGCCGCAGGCCAGCCAGTCGACGGCGACGCCGGTAACCATCTCCCGCAGGCTGTCAGGCTCGGGCAGTTGCGTCAGGGCGTGATAGTCGGCGATAAAGGCGAACGGCTGACCGTCGTCCTGGCTTTCGACGAACGGATGTATGGCGCCGAAGTAATTGCCGATGTGTAGAATGCCGGAGGGCTGGATGCCAGTGAGAATTCGCATTGTGAACCTGGGAGTTTGTGGGAAAGCGGGTTAATATTGATCCGCGCCGGCGTCACCGCAACTGCAGATGTCGGTATAAAGGTTTTGTGCGGCGCGTCCGTGAGATATATTGAGGCATGGAGCGTACCGTAATCATCTTCGCATTGATCTTGGCGATAGTCATCGCGATCACTTGGTTTCTGCTGATTCAGTCGGTGCCGACCAAACCCGTCAAATGGGACTGGAGCTATGATACGGCGATCCCGCTGAGCCCGTACAACTACAAGGACCGTTTCACTGTGTTGCGTCCGAGAGACGAGTCCCTGCCCACCCGTGATTACGTCATACACGCCTGGCGCGAGTGGCTCGAAGGCGATCTCGACCAGGCCGTACTGCTGTATCAGATCGGTTACATGTACGATCCGAACAACGTTTTTGCGCTGCGCGACATCGGCGATCTGTGTTACGAGAACGAACAGTTCACGCTCGCCTGCAACTATTACAACCAGTACCAAGCTTACTTCCCGGACCAGGCCAGCAGCTACATCTATTGGGGGCGTTCCCTGCTCAAAGCCAATTACCTGCAGGAGGCGGAACGGGTGCTCAAGGACGGGTTGATGACCGATGACGGCGCTGCCAGCCCAGGCACATTGTACCACATGCTTTCAAAGGTGTACGAGCAAATGGGTCGCCCGTACCTGGAAGCGGATTATCGAGCCAAAGCCTATCGCGCCCTCGGGGCCGATCTTTTTACCGTTATCGACGACATTTGAGCATAATCCGGATACTACCCGAAGACGTCAGCAACCGCATCGCCGCCGGTGAGGTTATCGAACGCCCGGCCTCGGTCGTCAAAGAGTTGGTCGAAAACGCTCTCGATGCCGGCACCACCCGCCTCACGATCCAGGTTGACCGCGGCGGCCGCTCGCTGGTACGCGTCATTGACAACGGCTGCGGTATGGACGCGGAAGACGCGCTCATGTGTTTGGAAGCGCATGCGACCAGCAAGATTCGCGAGCGCACAGATATCGGCGACATCCGCACCCTCGGTTTTCGCGGCGAGGCACTGCCCAGCATCGCCTCGGTGACCCGGTTCCAGTTGCGCACGCGCCCGAACGATGCCGATGAGGGCACCGAGGTCAATGTCACCGGCGGCGTCATTCAGAACGTCGGTCCGACTGGCTGTGCTCCCGGTACGACCGTGCAGGTACGCAACCTCTTCTTCAATTTGCCGGCGCGCAAGAAATTCCTCCGCAGTATTGCTACGGAGGAGTCGCACATCCAGGAGATCGTGCAGCTGCTTGCCTTAGCCCATCCGGAGGTAAGTTTCGATTTGTCCTTCGACGATCGCAGCATTCTGTCCGTTCAGGGCGGCAGCGACATGCGCACGCGCGCGGCCATGCTGCTCGGTCGCGAAACTGTTGCCGGCATGGTGCCGGTCGACCATGCCGACGACCACATACACGTCACCGGCTTCGCCGCGCGCCCCGGGCTGACGCGCTCGACGCGCCGCGACCAGCGCACCTTCGTCAACGGGCGACCGGTCACTGCAGACGGCATTCACTTCGCTATCCGCGACGCTTACCACAGCATGGTGATGAAAGGCCGCTACCCGCCGGTGCTCCTGTTCATCACGCTGCCGCCGGACCGCGTCGATATCAATGTGCACCCGGCCAAACGCGAGGTACGCTTTCGCGAGCACCGGCAGGTTGGCGAAGTTGTCAGTGCCGGTATCCGCCAAGCCCTGCGCGGTCTGTCGCAGCCCGAGATCATACCGTCGCCGGCACAACCGCAAATGATGCCGGCTGCGGCGCAGGTCATATTGCCGTCGAACGCGCCGGACACGGCCGACGCGGCCGAAACGATATCGCCGTCGCCCGTGCCAAGCATGCCGGGGCCATCGTCCGCTCCTGCATACCCGGACGCGCTGCCGCCGCCACCCATGCCGGCGAGCACTTCGATCTCGGCTGCCGACCCGGATGAACTGCTGCGGCTCCGCGTCATCGGCGCCATCACAGATCTGTATTTATTGGCGGAAGGTTCCACCGGTCTCGTATTGATCGACCAGCACGCCGCGCACGAGCGCGTCATGTTCGAGAGAATCCTCCAGCAGGCCCAATCCAAGGACGGCACCGGCCAGGGCCTGCTCATCCCGATCACAATCGACCTGTCTGCCGCCGATGCCAATGCCCTGCGCGAGAATCTCGATGCCATGGCCAGTCTCGGATTTGCCATCGAGGATTTCGGGGGAAACAGCTTCATCATCTCCGCCGTGCCGGCTCATTTTCCGCAGGAGAATGTCGCCGGCATGCTGCACGACATTATCGACGATCTGCGCGATCGGCCGTTGCGGGAGCGACGGGCCGACGAGGGCGCTATCGCCATGGCGGCGTGCAAGGCCGCAGTGAAAGCGCACGATCATCTGGAAGCGTCGGAAATCGACAAATTGCTTGAAGAGCTTGGCAATACGCAATTGCCGTATACCTGCCCGCACGGCCGCCCGACGATGATCAACATTTCCTTTGCCGAGCTGGAGAAACGCTTTGGCCGGCGGGCATAGATAGATCGGCAGGTTACGCAGATTCACTATATATCCGCCTTCTTTTCCCGTGCCTATTTAAGACAGGACGCGGCCTTTGTTGGACCTGTCTGGTTCTGGGCGGCGCCAAAGGCTTCCACTGAACTGCTGTACAGGCCTTGCCTGAGGCGCGCAGGGCGCTATAGTATTGGTTCTGCGATTTTTGAACCTGTTTCCGGAGGCCTTGGTCATGGCACATAAGAAAGGTCAAGGAGCGACCCGTAACGGTCGCGACAGCAAACCCAAGATGCGCGGCGTTAAAGTGTATGGCGGCCAGAGCATCCGTGCGGGTGGCATCATAATACGCCAGTGCGGCACGAAGTTCCATCCCGGCACCAACGTTGGCTGCGGCAGAGATTTCACGCTGTATGCCCTGGCCGATGGCATCGTGGAATTCACGAAGCACAATCGCAAAGTCCACGTGACCCCGGCTGCAACGGCCGAGGCATAAATACGGGCGCTGGGCGATCGTACGCTGCGCAGCAACAGCGTGTGTTCTGTACTTTTTCGCTGCGATCGTTCCCCGATCGCACGGCGAAGCTCAAACCCATACGGTCGCGTCATCAAAGGCGAGAATCCTTGTCTGCAACGGCGGTGACGACGGGTTGATCACTGACGAACAGATCGCGACCTTTCAACAGAACGTGCGGGATGCCGGCGCCGACTGGCAGTTCATTTCCTACGCCGGCGCCAAACACAGCTTCACCAACCCGGATGCCGACAAGCGCGGCATGGCTGCCATCGCCTACAATGCCAAAGCGGACAAGCGCTCGTGGGCTGCGATGCTGTCGTTGTTTGCCGAGATCTGGTAGCCCGACATTCGCTGTCGGCTACGCCCCATCTCTGCGTATCTGCTGGTCCTGCCTGTCTTTGAAGTTCTTCCCGTGACCTCGCTCACGCCCAGATCCTCGATACAGACGGTCCGCATTCTCATTTCTTTGCCTCGGCACGGGCCACCAGGCGGCGCACGATCCGCGAGGCGGCGGCGAACCCGAAGGCGCCGGTGACAAAACTGGCGTTGCCGTAGCCGCTTTCGCAGTCGAGTTTCATCTTGCTGCCGGTGGTCCTTTGGTGGCCAACGGTGCCATCCGGCTGCGGGTATAGAATGGCTTCGGCTGAAAACACGCATTCGACACGGAATCGGTGTCGGCTTTCGCGGGGGAATCCGAACTTCTGTCGCAGCTTCTTGCGCACTTGCGCCAGTAGCGGATCGTCATAGGACCTGGAAAGGTCATTGACCTGTACAGCAGTCGGATCGACCCGACCGCCGGCGCCCCCGACGGTGATCACTGGAATGCGCCGGCGCCTGCACATGGCAATCAGGAGGCACTTGGGCTTGAAGCTGTCGATGGCGTCGAGCACGTAGTCGTAGGGCGTTTCGAGGATGCGTTCGGCAGACGCCTCACTGAAGAACTCCTGACGTTCGTGAAAAATACAACCGGCATTAATTGCTTTGACGCGGTCCGCCAATGCTTCGACCTTGGCGCGGCCGATTTCACCGTCGACGGCATGCAGCTGGCGGTTGACGTTGGTCACACAGATATCATCCCAGTCGATCACCGTGAGCTCACCGATTCCAGAACGTGCCAGTGCCTCGACGGCCCAGGAACCGACGCCGCCGACGCCGATCACACAGACATGGGCTCGTTGCAGAACGGCCAGGGCGTTGGTCCCGAAGAGCCGTCCGATACCACCGAATCGATATTGATAGTCGTCCGTCATATGGCATGGTCGGCCAGCGAATCGATGAGCTCGAGCGTGACTTCATCGAGGTGTTCGAGGCGAATGGTAGCCTGTGATAAATCGGTGTTGCGTGTGAAGCGGTTGGGTATGCAGATGGATCGCATGCCGGCTGCGACGGCCGCGAGTATACCTTTCTGGGCGTCTTCCAGAATAACACACTCAGCAGGTGTCACATCGAGTTGCTCGGCCACGTGCAGCCACGGGTCGGGATGCGGTTTGAGACGCGGCGTCGATTCTTTGGTGGCGATGTATTCGAAATTCTTTGTGAGGTCGAGGCGATCGATGATTGCCATGGCATCGGCAGCGTAGGACCCGGTCGCCAGCGCCAGGCGCTTGTGTCCATGCAGCCGTTGTACGACGTCCAGTGCACCTGGCATCGGTACGAGCGCCGTGTCGACCAGCTCCTGGAAGCGAATGGCTTTGCGGCGGCGGACCTCTTTCGTGTCAAGCTCGGCGTCACATATGTCGGCGAACTCATTGATACCGAGTCCTCGCCTGATCCAGAATTCGGCATATTCCGCTTCGCTGATCGTCACGCCAAGGCTGCCCAGGGTATCCTGGTACGCTTTGCAGTGCAGCGTTTCGGAATCGGCCAAAAGACCGTCGAGATCAAAGATCACGGTGGTAATCATGCTAACTTTCCACCGCACGATACCCGCACGGATCCATCGAGAAGCTGCCGCGTCCGCCGGTCAGCTGCGGGACGGCCTTGCTGAAACCGAACATCTCGGCGAGCGGCATTTCGCAACGGATCCGTTTGAGCTCGAGGACATCGTCGACGCCGTGAATCAGTGAGCGCTTACCCTGCAGGTAATTGGAGATCTCACCGGTCGTCTCCTCCGGTGCGAAGATGTCGACGCGCATCATCGGCTCGAGAATTTCGGTGCCGGCGGTGCTGATCGCCTGGTCCATCGCCTGCAGCACAGCCCCGAGCACGGCGCCGTCCGTTGTCCTGTCGGCGTGGATCTCGAGTTCCATGAGCTCAGCCTTGACGTAGATCAGCGGGTAGCCGTTGTTGCCGCCAGTCTTGACGCCGTCGTTGAGAGCTTCCATGGCGGCCTTGACGAAGGCTTTGGGCAGGTTGCCATTGCGCAGCCGGTTCTCGACGACAAATGGTGTGCTGTGGTCGACGGAGGGTGACAGCGCGATTGTCGCACGGGCGTACAGCTCGGCGTCGCCGATGTTTCTCTCGAAGGTCGCGGTTTCGGTTACTGCCTTGGTGATCGATTCACGATAGGCGACGCGCGGTTCGCCGGCGTGCACGGCGGTATTGAATTCATTGACGATACGCTTCACGGTAACTTCGAGGTGCAGTTCGCCCATGCCGGAGAGAATACACTGACCTGTGTTTTCGTCTTCACTGATGTTCAGCGTCGGGTCCTCGCGAGCCAGCATTGTGAGGATTTCTTCGAGGCGGCCGCGGTCCTTGGTTGACTGTGGCTCGATGGCCATTGAGATCACCGGTTCGGGGAAGTTCATGCGCTCGAACATCACCTGCTGTCGGCGGTCGCACAGGGTGTCACCGGTGATGATGTCGCGAGGTCCCATGAAGCCGATGATATCGCCAGGGCCGACAACGTCCAAAGGCTCGGTGCTCTTGGCGTACAGGCGCAGAAGTCGCTTGAGCTTGACCGCCTGCTTTGTGCGCGGTTGATAGACGGCGGTATCGGCCTGCAGTGTGCCAGTGTAGGTGCGCAGGTAATAGAGATCGGCGGATTTACCGGCAACCACTTTGAACACCAGCCCGGCGAAGGGTGCGTCGTCGCCAGGTGTCAGCGTGACGTCGGCGCCGCTTTTCGCGTCGAACGCCGGGATCCCGGTGATGTCGGCAGGCGAGGGCAGGTAGCGGATGATGCTGTCGAGCAACAGTTGGATGCCGACCGTTTTCTTGGCCGATCCGGCGAGCACGGGAATGATTTGATTGGCCAGGGTGAGTTGGCGGATGCACTCATAAATTTTTTTGGCGGTCAGTTCGCTGCTCTGCAGATAGGCTTCGGCGAGTTCGTCGGAATGATCGGCGAGCCGCTCGATCATAGCGATCCGTGCGGACTCCGCAATTTCGACGAGCTCGCTGTCGATGTCGCTGGCGACGGCATCGTGTTCGTCGAATCGCCATTGCTGCATAGTGATCAGGTCGATAACGCTGTCGAAGTCGCTTTCGCTGCCGACAGGGTACTGGAGCGGGACGCCGCGATCCTGGAACTTGTCGTTGATTTCGCCGAGCACACGTTCGAACGAGGCGCCGACGCGGTCGAGCTTGTTGATGATCGCCAGGCGCGGCAGTTTGTAGCGATCGGCCTGGAACCAGACTTTTTCGCTCTGCGCCTCGACGCCTTCGACACCGCTGAAGATGACGACGGCACCGTCGATGACACGCAGTGAGCGCTCGACCTCGGCGGTGAAGTCGATGTGGCCGGGAGTATCGATGAGGTGAATGAGCGTGTCCTGCCACTGGAAGGTAGCGGCTGCGGAGACGATGGTGATACCGCGGGCGCGTTCCTCGTCGAGATAGTCCATCACGGTGCTGCCGTCATCGACTTCGCCGCTGCGGTGGGTGCGGCCGGAGAGGTAGAGCATGCGCTCGGTGGAGGTCGTTTTGCCGGCATCGATGTGGGCGATGATGCCGATCGTACGGATGTCGTGCAGGTCGTTCATCGTCGTACGATTGATAGCCGTCAAATCGGCAGGGAGACGCCTTCGCGGGCGCAGAAAACGTTCATTGGCGGATCGGCGGACTGGAAGGTTGCGCTGATATCCAGCAGGATTTCGTCGAGTTTCGTATCGGAATGCTGCGGGTCGTGGTGGAAGAGTGCGAGCTGTTTGACGCGGCACTTGTGGGCGACCTCGACCAGCACGGGTATGGAGGTGTGCCCCCAGCCGACGTGCAGGCCGTATTCTTCCGTGGTATACTGGCCGTCGGCGATGAGCAGGTCGGCGCCGTGGATGAACTGCATGTACTCGTCCTTCATGGCATCGATTTCGGCGCTGGGTTCATCGGGGTAGAAAATCTTGTTGAGCTCGATGTCGCTGGCGTAGACGATGCAGCGGTCGCCGGTGTTGATACGGAAACGCAAAGAGCCGCCGGGATGGAAGACTTGTTCCTGCGTATCGAGCGTGAAGTCGTCGAAGTTCATTGTTTCGGGCAGCTGCTGAATACGGATATTCGACGGAAAATCGCTCATCTGCACAGGGAAGTAGTCGTTGTTCATCTGCCCATGCAGGATTGATTCGAGGAATTCGCCTTTCTTCTGGCTGCCATAGATGATGAGCGTGGTGCCGCCCATGTAGGCGGGGTCGAAGAATGGCAGGCCCTGGATATGATCCCAGTGTGTGTGGCTGAGCAGCAGGTGGAGGTTCATGCCGCTGCCTTTCTCAACCATTTCAGCAGCAAGCTCAAGCCCGAGATTACGGATGCCGGTGCCGGCGTCGATCACCAGGTAGGTGTCGCCGCACTCAATCGAAACGCATGGGGTGTTGCCTCCGTACTTTTCCGTGCTTCGGCCGGGAGTTGGAATGGATCCGCGAGTACCCCAAAACGTAACGTACGCCATCTTCGCACGTCCGTTGCTCATTTTTCCCGGGTTCGTTCTTCGAGGAAGGTGATAGTAATATCGCCAACAGTGATCTGGTCGTTGTTGCGCAGGATACAGCGCTTGATCTTGACGCCGTTGATATATGTCCCATTAGTACTGTCCAAATCTTCGACGTGATATTCTTCGCCGCGGCAGAATATACGGACATGTTGCCGGGAGATCGTCGTCGTCGGGATATGCACTTCACACTCGGGATCGCGTCCGATATAGACTTGGGAGCGGCCCAGTTCGACGCCGTTGCGCTCGCCATCAATCCCGACGATGTCAAGGTAGGCGCCGACCCGTACCCTGGCTTGCTTGAAGATGGCCTTACGTGACACCGGACATGTGTTCACCAGTTTTTTCTCCGCCAGCAAATCGTCGTCCTGATCGTGCGAAAAATTGTCAGCCATTGTGCGAACACCGGTTATTGCCAGTCCAGCCACGTGGGAGAGAGCGCGCGGTAAGCAGTAGGTCTCTGCAGGTCCCCCGTCGCGTGAGCAGTAATTTCATTAATATAGTCAGCCAAGGACTAAAAGCAAACGCACCAATCACTTACTGCCTATGCCGTAGACCCCGCATGTCCCGGGCTAACCGGCCCCTGTCTGCATGCAGTGACAAGGCGTTCTGCCTGACCTGATCACCGCTTGAAATACCGCAATTCCGGCGGTACCCTGTGTCTGTGCCACTGCACGTATCTGTTCTTGTACCGTGATCACGTAGCTGTATACCGTACTCATGTCTGCGATTGACGAACTGATCAAAGATTTCGAGAACCGTTTTCACCGCGAAATCAAGGCACGTAATACCCTGGATCCGGTCGAAGGCACCTTTGAGCCCTATCCGCCGACGCTCGATCCAAAGCTGAGCAGGGTATTGTCCGAACAGGGCATCACCCGCCTGTTTGCCCATCAGGACGCTGCTTTTCGCTCGATTTCGGACAACCTCGATACGTTGCTGGTGTCGCATACGGCGAGCGGCAAGACCCTGTCGTTCCTGCTGCCGGTCCTCAACGAGTACCTGAAGGCCGAAGCACCGTTCAGCGTACTGCTGATTTACCCGACCAAGGCACTGTCCCGAGATCAGGAAGGTACGCTCGGAAAATTACTTTCCGCTGCCGGCACGCAACTGCGGCTGGGCACCTACGACGGCGACACACCACGTGACGAACGCAACCGGATCTGCAGCCAGGCGGATTTCGTGATCACCAATCCCGACATGCTGCACGCCGGGATTCTACCCAACCACAATCGGCGGTGGCGCACGTTTCTGTCGCGGCTGCGTTACGTTATCGTCGACGAAGTGCACATCTATCGCGGCGCCTTCGGGTCGCATGTGGCGAATGTGTTTCGTCGACTGCAACGCATCTGCGAGCTGCACGGCAGTCACCCGGTCTTCGTCGGGTCGTCGGCGACCATCGACAACCCCAGCGAACACGCTTCGGCGCTGTTTCAGCGTTCGCTGGAATTGATCGACAAGGACGGTGCGCCGCGGCCGCAGCGCGACATGTACCTGGTCAATCCGCCGCTGGTTCAGAGCCATGGGCACGCGCTGTACCGGAAAGGCCCTGGGTCGATCTCCATACCGCTGATCCGCATGGCGATCGAGCGCAACGTCCGCACCATCTGTTTCTGCCGCGGTCGCCAGCAGGTCGAGCGTTTGTACAAGGCGGTCATCGATCGACACCCGGGTTTGCGGGATCGGGTCAAGCCGTATCGCGGCGGCCTGCTGCCGAACGAACGGCGCCAGCTCGAGCGCGACCTGGCCTCCGGTGCGCTGAACACGATCATTACGACCAATGCCCTCGAGCTCGGTATCGATATCGGCGGGCTTGATCTGTGTATCCTTTCCGGGCACCCTGGCACCATGGCCAGCTTTTGGCAGCAGGCAGGACGTGTTGGCCGCCAGGAGCAGCGGGCGGTCGTCGTGTTCGTCGCCAAGGACACACCGATCGATCAATTTTTCGCGCACCATCCCGAGTTCATTACGCGGGCACCGATCGAACGCGCCTGGCTCAGCGCGAACAATCCTTACATCATTCTCCAGCACCTGCCGTGTGCGGCGCACGAGCACCCGTTGCGTGCGGATGAACCGCTGTTCGAGGGACCGTCTTACCGCCAGGCTGTGCAGGTGTTGGAGCAGGACGGCAGCATCAAGCCGTACCACGACTGCCACCGTTACGCGCTCTCGGATTATCCGGCGCGCGGCGTCAACCTGCGCGGCATGACCGATTACAACATCGAGATTTATTGTGGCTCCGAAGTCATTGGCGAGCTCGACCCGATCGGTGCGCGCGGGACCCTTTACAAGGACGCCATCTACCAGCACCTCGGCAACCGCTACATGTCGCTTGATCTCGATCTGGACAAGAAGCTCTGCCATGTCGAACGCGTCAACGTCGATTATTACACTGACGCGGTCTGGGAGAATCGCCTGGACATGACCGAGATCGAGGAATCGCTGTCGATCAGCGACAGCCCGGTCGATTTTGGGTATGTCCACGTCAACAAACAGCCGAAACTTTACAAGAAAATCCGTGAGCGCAGCTACGAGAACATCGGTTACGGGCCGATCACACTGGCGCCTTTCGAGTACGACACGATGGGCTTCTGCCTGACGCCCGGGCTGGCGTGGCGTCGTTGCATGAGCGAGATCGACAAGCGCTATATCGGCGCCGGCCTGTACGGGCTCAGTTACGTTCTCAAACGCACCGCGCCCTGCATCTGCATGGGCGATATCCAGGATATTGACACCGACGTGGCGTTGATCGAGTCGGATCCGCAGTGGAAAAGTGCGCTGTACCTTTACGACACTGTCGAGGGCGGTGTCGGCTATGCCGAGAAGGTGTGCGAGCAGTTCGCTGAAGTTCTCAAGCTCTGCCGCCAGATCCTCACCGAATGCGAATGTCACGCCGGTTGTCCGGCGTGTGTGCCGCCGTTGCCGCCGGGTGTCAGTGACGAGGAGCTTGAACAGCTTTTTATCGAGTCCAATGCCTCTGTCGTCTGCACACTCAGCCTGTTGGCGTACCTGCTCGACGGTCGGGTCGAGGCGCCGGATGTGAAGATTGACCGCCTGCCGACGCCGCAGGTGATCGAGCCGCCAGGTGATGATCTCGAGGTGAAGAAGCTCAACAACCGGTTGGAACGTGCTTCGACAATTCTGCGTGAAAAACGGGAGCGTCTCCATTGATTCAGCACTCCTTCCAGCATGTCAAAGGTATTGGCCCGGTCACCGAACGCCGGATCCTCGATGCTGGCATCGCGGACTGGGAGGAGGCGCTTGCTGCCCGTGAATCCTTGCCTTTGGCCGGTTGCACCGTCGATGCCCTGATCGAGGAACTGCCGCGTTGCCTCGATGCGTTGCGCGGTGCCGATCTCAAATACCTGCTCGATCGCTTTGACACTCGTGAGCACTGGCGTATCTTCGCCGGCTGCTTTGAGAGTGCCACATATTTCGATATTGAGACCAGCGGATTTGGCAGCTTTTGCGACGTCACAGTGATCGGCTGCCTGCACCGCGGCAGTGTCCGGGTATTTACACGTAACGACGACCTTGATGATTTTCTCGAGCTGCTCGACGACGTCTCGCTGCTGGTTTCCTTCAACGGCAATTCCTTCGACGTGCCGCGATTGCTCGACCACTATCATATTCCCGAGCTGCCATGTCCACATATCGACTTGCGGTGGCTATGTTATCACTGCGGCTATCGTGGCGGCCTGAAAGATATCGAGTCGCAGCTCGACATTGAGCGTCCGGTGTCTGTGAGCGGCGTCAATGGCGCCGATGCAACCTGTCTGTGGGAGCGTTGGGATCTTGCCGACGATGCGGCGGCGCTGCAGCAGTTGAGGTGTTACTGTGCTGCCGACGTCCTGACGATGCCGGCAATCGCCGCATGCATTCTGCGCGACCGTGGCGTCGAGACGCCCGGCGGGATGCATCGGGTTGGTTGGGATTTATTGGAGACGATGGACAATGGCTGAATCGCAGAACATCAAATTGACCGACACACCGGCCGGCGGCGGCTGGGTGATTGGCAGTCTGTCGATGGCTGTCGTTTTGGCGTTGCTGGCGATCGGCTATGTTTTGCTCGGCCGCTCGGTGTTGCCGAGCCTGTATCATGAGATTACCAGTGCCGAACTCGACGAGGCAACAGCCGAGTTGTCGAAGATCCGGGCGACACTGGCGGCCGACCGCCAACAGCAGCAACAACTGCAGGGAGCGCTGCAAGCGCTCGACGAACAACTCGCGCGTGGGCGTGCCGAAGTCGAGGAGACACAGGTCCAGATGGCCAATATCAAGGCAGCCAGCGAACGGTCGGATGCTCTCAATCAGCGTGTCATTGAGTTGGAAGTGCAGGAAGCCGCATTGGAAAAACAATGGCAGGAGACCCAGCGCCAGGCGTTGAAGAGCCAGGCCGAGCTGACGGAAATCGAGAGTAAACTCAACGACTTTCGTGAATGGGCCGACAACCGCGAAGAGCTCCAGGCAGAGGTCGCCGCGCTGAAAACAGAGGTCCGTGAACTCGAAGCCCAGGCCGCCGTCGCGGCCGAGAAGAAGGCGGAATTGTCGGTCGTTCTGAAGGAAGTTGAAAACGCCCGGCTGATTGGCGCCATGTACGCAGCGCGCGAGAAGTTGATCGAGGACAGCATCGACAAACTCAAGGAGAAGCGGGCAGGGCTGTCCGGCAAAGTTTCCAGCGAGCAGAAACTCATGCTCCGGGGAAAAGAAAGAGCCGTGGAGGAGCGCGCCAGGATTGCCGCCGAGCTCGACGTGCAGCGTGAGAAACTGGATGACGTCATCGCCGAGATCGCCATGAAACGGGTACGCATCCGGGACCTGGCACAGCGTCTCGAAGAAGCTGACGACCTGGAGGAGCGCATCAAGGTTCTGCGTGCCAACAAGAAGTCGGTCAGTGCAGAGCTCATTTCCGAGGAGATTCGTTTGGCACGGTTCAAGGAAAACTACCGGCGCACCCTGACCACCTATGAAAGAAATCTCAAGGCCCAGAACAAGGAGCATCTCGCCAAGAGCCGCAAGCTCGCCAAGATCGACGAGCAGATCAACCAGGCCCAGGAGAAGCGCGCCAGGCTGCTGGCGGAGAATGCCGAATTGGAGAAGAAGAAAGGGGAACTCAACCCATGACTGCGATCCAGCTTTTTTATTCCGGCCTTACACTGTCTGTCATCGCATTGGCGATAACGGCGGCGTTGTTTTTTGTTTATCAGGGCCGGCTTCGGCGATTGCCGGAATCGACCCGGTACGAAGATCTGCGTGAGCGGCTGGAGGGGGTGCGCGCGCAACTCGAGGCGTTCGAGAAAGAGCGGCAGGCCTTGCGCGACCAATTGCACGACCTCGAGCGGGATGCTGGCACTGCCAGGGGCGTCGCCGCCGAAGCGGAGGAGCTCAAGCGATTTCTCGATGAGAATCGCAACAAGGCGGCAGAAGTCGAGGCGACGTTGCATCGTGCCGAGACCACACGCCAGCAATTGACCGAGGCCGAGGACGGCTATCAGCGTGCCCGGACTGAGTTCGAGAAGATCCGTGACCAAAGCGAGGCGGCCAAGCACGAAGCGGCCGAGGAGCGGCGCAACGTCGATGCCCTGCAGCGTCAGATCACCACTGCAAAGTCGGAGCTGAAGGACACCCAGATCCGCCTGCGCGAGACCAGCGACAAATTCGCCGCCCTGACCGGGGAGAAAGACGGTCTGGCGCATCAGGTCGAGAAGCTGCGCGGTGAAGACGCCGAACTGCAGCGGCAGTGCGCCGAATATGAGCAGAAGATGGCAGCCATGCACGACCGGAGCATCGAGCTTGCCGACGTCAATTCGGCTCTGGAAGTCGACGGTCGAAAACTCCACCACATCCGCGAGCAGATCGCCTCCGAACAACAGATTCAGGAGAACATTCTGAACCGCACCGGTAATGTGTCGTCGCTGCTGTCGCCGGACACGCCGACGCGGCTACAGGATCTTTTCCGCCCGTATCTGTCGCCCAACGGTGCGGCAGCTCCCTTAGATGCCAGTGACGAGAATCTCGTTCTGCGCCAGTTTTCCGACAGCCTGCG
>DPYP01000509.1:0-3263 GCA_003545375.1 Lentisphaeria bacterium | reverse complement strand
ATCTCGCCGCTGGTGGTTCTGGCCGGCATTTCCGGCACTGGCAAGAGCTTGTTGCCCGGGCTCTACGCCAAGTTCTTTGGGCTGTACTTCCTGCCGATCTCCATCCAGCCGAGATGGGACGGACCGCAGGATCTTTTCGGCTTCTACAACTACATGGAGAACCGATATAAAGCCACGGAACTGACGCGGACGCTTTGGCAGATGGACCGCTACAACAACCCGGCGGCGGACGAGCCGGCGCAGCGGATTCAAGATGGCCTGGCGCTGGTGCTGCTCGACGAAATGAACCTGGCGCGTGTCGAGTACTACTTCAGTGAATTGCTCAGCAAGCTCGAGATACGGCGCAGCATCGATCCGAACGCCGCTGACCAGCGGCGCATCGCCGAGATCGAGATCGAATCGGGTGCGATGTCCGCAGACGAGGCGAACCTGCGCCTGTTCGTCGGTGGCAATGTGCTGTTCGTCGGTACGATGAATGAGGACGAAACGACACAGGCGCTCTCCGACAAGGTTGTCGACCGTGCCAACATCCTGCGTTTCGGTAAGCCCACGGAGTCGGCCGCCGGGGTGGCGAATCTTGACCAATTCGGCGGTGGCAGTTACCTGCGGCTGGAGGACTGGCAGCGGTGGCAGCGGCAGGCGCTGCCACCGGAGGCGCAGACCTGGATGCGCAACTATCTGCAGCGTGTCAACAACGCACTGGTCCGTGTCGGTCGGCCGTTCGGTTACCGGGTTCAGCAGGCGATCGAACAGTATGTCGCCAACTATCCGGGGCAGGGGGCATCGGCGCATACGACTGCCTTTGCCGACCAGCTCGAACAGAAGATCATTCCGAAGCTGATCGGTCTCGATCCGACGATGGATGAGTCGCACGCGACATACACCGAGCTTGAGGGTGTCATCCAGGAACTCGACGACCCGGCGCTGCTCACGGCTTTCGACGCCGCCAGGGACAAGCCGTTTTTCCAATGGGCCGGCGTCGACCGCGGCTGACCGGCAACTATTTGGCAGCGGTACGCCCCGCAAGGGGGCACTGCCGCTCAAAGTTCGATCCAGGCATAGACAAAACAGGACGATTCCCGTTCAGATCTGGAAGGAACGATGAAGACCGGATATCCAGTTCCAGCGGGGCCTGTCGAAGTGGAACTGCGCTTCAAGAATTCCCGCTTCATCGGTGCTGCGGGGTTTGCCGAGACGGTTGAGGCAGCGCGGCGGTTCATCCAGACGCACCGCGAACGATTCCCGGATGCCAGGCACCATGTCTACGCCTTTGTTGTCGGCTTCGGTGCCAGCACGACCTGCGGCATGAGTGATGACGGCGAGCCATCGGGCACGGCCGGTCGGCCCGTCCTGTCGGTGCTGCAAGGGGCGGGGCTTGGCGACATAGTTGTCGTCGTGATCCGCTACTTCGGCGGTACAAAGCTCGGTACCGGCGGGCTGGTGAAGGCGTATACCGAGACTACGCAGGCGGCGATCGCGCTGATCAAGCGCCGTGACAAGGTCCACACAGTCACGTTTACTCTACAGGTGCCTTACCCGCTGTATCAGGCCTGCCGGCAGCTGTTTGATGACTGCGGCGTGGAAGTTGAGAATGAGCTGTTTGGCGCGGGCGTGGAGATGGCAATCCGTGTGGCGGAGCAGCGGATCGAGGAAGTGGATCAGCGTCTGCGCGACGCCAGTGCCGGTCAATTGACGATCAACTGAGCGGGCGGCAGTACTCGCTATTCGACCAGCAGCCAGACGCCGCTCAGGAAGTTGTCGCCGTAGCTGCGCTGGTGTCGGATGATGACACCAGCTTCGTCGAACCTGTAGTTGTCCTGGCCGTTCGGTTCGTTGCTAAAGACCGATACACTGCCGAATCCGCTTGGAATCTCCTGCAGGGTGCCACCGTCATCGTCGAAAATCTCGATGCGATGCCCAACGTGTTTGCCGAGCACCTTCATCACATGCCGGCCGACGGCAGAATCACCGTTGGCCCCGGCAGGGGTGCGCTGGATTGATTGGCACCCTGGCAGCAGGAGAAGGCCCAAGGAAAGAAACAGAATAGATTTCATTGGTGGTACCCCCACGTTTCTTAATAATCGGATGTATTGACCGAAAGCGCAATAAGCATGCCAGCCACGCCGGCATCGTCGGTATTTGATATCACTTGGATTGCACGAAAAACTTTGCGGATGGTTTAGCCGGGACATGCAAAATCGGCACGGGGCGCGGTGGTTATTGCCGGGTTCGCCTGCGGCGACTGAAGCAATAAACGACGATGACCGCAACAACCACGATAATGGCAATCCAGATCGGGCTGATGTCCATTCCCAAAATTGTCGTGGTGTTGCCGCTGTCGGCGGGGGTTTCGAGGACCTGGGCATAGGCGGTCACCGGCGTGATGTAGCGTACCCCTGCCCGTTGATATGTCACCGCGACGTGCAGGGGATATTTGCTGCCGGCCAGGGCCGAAAAATTCTCCAGCGGTATCTCGATCGTGGGTGCGGCGCCCGGGGCCAGGGTGATTGTCTTCTGGATGTCTCCGACGATCAGCTCATTCGGGGCGTAGACGTGCAGGGTTGCCTCGACTTCGGTGCCCTCGTTGCTGTGCAGTCTGAGTACCGCTGTCCCATGACCGGCGATCTCGACATCACCGAATTTGGCGACAATCTGTGAAACACCCGCCGAGCCAACGGAGAATTTGTGCAGCTTGACCGTGCTGAACTGGCGCATGTTGGCGTCGGAATAGCTGGTCCTGACAACGGCAAAGTAATCGCCGGGCACGGTGCTAAAATCCAGTTGCGTGGTGTACAGCCCGGAATCGTCCGGGTTCAAGTACCGCGGACCGTTTGCGGTCACACGAATGCCCTGGAATTCGCAGGTCACGGTGATGTTTCTACACACATCGTCGCCGCGATTGGTTATCGTGACGTCGAGTGCGCCAGTCGTATCGTCAGTACGGACGCCCTGTTCCAGGGAAATAGTGCCGGCGCCACACTGCAAGGCGAGCAGCAGGATGACGATTACCGGCAGTTGAGTCTGGTGAAATCTCTTCATCTGATCGAGCTCGGGCTTGAGTGTGGTAGGAGCGTAGAGGCTCGAGGGTTGGCCGGGCAATGGTGGCGTCGGTCAGCGTTTCCAGTTCGTGATGTCGTCGGAGTCGATTGCGCCCTGGGTGTCCGAGTAGATAGTGCCGGCGTCGCCGGCGTCGCCGTCCAATCCCAGCGAGGCCAGGTCGAAGGTCAAGGTATTGATGGTGCCGGGAGATTTGTAGTACCAGC
>DPYP01000057.1:0-4860 GCA_003545375.1 Lentisphaeria bacterium | reverse complement strand
CGTCAGCGACTCGCGTACCGATGTACCCGCAGTAACGACATCCTCAATGATCAGGACCTTCTCGCCGCCAACATAGCGATGCCCGACGAGTGCGCCTTTTTCGCCGTGGGTCTTTTCCTCTTTGCGGTTGAACGTGTAGGTGACGCGATGCTGGAACAAGTTCCACAACGCCGCAGCCGTCGTCACCGCCAGCGGAATACCCTTGTAAGCCGGGCCGTACAGATTGTCGCAGCCGCTGCCAATCCGGTCGTTGATGGCTCGCGCGTACCACTCCCCGAGCTGCGAAATGCGCGGGCCGTCCGCGAAATTGCCGCTGTTGATGAAGTACGGCGTTTGCCGGCCGCTCTTGGTTACGAACTCTCCGAACGTCAGGGCGTCGGAAGCCACCATGAACTCGATGAACTGCTGCTTGTACGTTTCCATTCGTTCCCCTGCATGGGTTAAACTATAGCATCCTTTAGATTTCCTGTTACATCGTTGTTACCGTCGCCGATAGTCCAAAGCGTATTGGCGCATTATGGTGTAGCGCTGTGTTCTGCCTGGTTTTTAAAACGAAAATCGAAAACGAAAATCTGCAAATCCTCTATGTGCGGTATCGCCGGCATTTTCAATCCTGAACGTCCGCCCGACATCGAGCTGCTCGCGGCAATGGCTGTACCGCTGGTCAAGCGCGGGCCGGACGATGGCGGTACCGCTGTTCATGATGCCGTCGGCCTGGTGCATCGGCGGTTGTCGGTCATCGACCTTGCCGGCGGCCGGCAGCCGTTGTACAACGAAGATCGGACCCTGGCACTGGTCTTCAACGGTGAAATTTACGACTACGCAGCACTGCGACAGCGGCTCATACGCAACGGCCACGCCCTGAAAACCGAGACCGACTCCGAAGTTCTGCTGCACCTGTACGAGGACCGCGGCCCGGCGATGCTGGACGAACTCAACGGCATGTTCGCGTTCGCCATTGTGCATGTCGATTCCGGCCACATCTTTCTCGCCCGCGACCGCCTCGGACAGAAGCCGCTGTTTTATGCACGGGAAGGCTGCCGCTTCGCCTTCGCCAGCGGTCCGGCATCGCTGCGCGTCGTGGACTGGGTCGATACCCGCGTTGACTGCGCCGCTGTCCATGACTATCTCGAATATCAGTACATCCCGTCACCGCGCACGATTTATTGCGGAGTCCACAAACTGCCGGCGGCGCACTATGCCCTCTGGGATGGCGCCTCACTGACCATGACCCGCTACTGGGAACCATCGGTCACCAGCGATTTCGGAGGGGACTACGGCGACGCCTGTGGAGCCGTGCGCGAACGGCTGCAGACTGCCGTAAAACGGCGACTGGTGGCAGATGTGCCGGTGGGACTGTTTCTTTCCGGCGGTGTCGATTCCAGCCTGATCTGTGCGCTCGCCGACCAGGCAGGGACGCGGACTCAAACATTCTCGATCGGGTTCCCGGAGAAAAAATACGATGAACGCGCCTATGCCGAAATGGTTGCCGGCCATCTGTCTACCGACCACCACTTCCTGGAAGTGGCGCCCAACGATTTCAGTCATCTGCAGCGTATCGTCGGTGATTTCGAAGAGCCGTTCTGTGACGCTTCCATGCTGCCCATGTCGCTGCTCAGCCGGTTTGCGCGCGAGCATGTGACCGTGGCGCTGAGCGGCGATGCGGCGGACGAGCTGTTCGGCGGCTATTATCGCTATCGAGTAATGAAGCTGTGCCAGTGCATGGCGCTTGTGCCGCGCGCCATGCGCCGCAGCGTCGGCCGGGCAATGCGCCGGATGCTGCCGCCGAAGACCGAGGAACGTACGTTCTTCGGACGGCTGCAGCGGTTGCTGGAAATTTCCGAGGAGGACGGTATCGATCGCTACCTGCGCCTTATTTCCCGGTGTCCGTCGCCGCTAAAGCAATCGCTGTACGGCCCACGGTTGCTGGAGACAGAATGGCCCGCATCCGTGTCCTTTCTCGAGGACCACGATCCCGGGCCGCCGAAAGCACTGATCGACCGCATCATGGAAGTAGATCTCAAGACGTATCTGTGCGACGACATCCTGGTGAAGGTCGATCGGGCATCGATGGCGTACGGGCTCGAGGTACGCAGCCCGTTCCTGGACCCCGACGTCGTCGAGCTGGCACTGGCACTGCCGGATCACTGGAAACAACAGGGCATGACGCGCAAACGCATTCTCATGGATACCTTTCGTGACCTGCTGCCTGAAGAGATTTTCTCGCGCCGCAAAATGGGATTCGGCGTGCCTATAGCGCGCTGGCTGCGCGGCGACTGGCGCGACCAGACACAGGCACTGCTGACTGAGGGCAGGTTGGTCAACGACGGCTTCTTCGACCGGTCACGGCTGCAATGGCTGATCGACGAACACGGCGCGAACCAGGCAGATTACAGTTATGCGATCTTCGCACTGATGGTGCTGGAACTGTGGATGAACAATCAGTAAAACAGATTGACCGGGTAATCACCGGCGTCTTTGTCGCACTGCTGCTTTTAGGCGTCTGGCACAGTGTCACAGGGGTGGCGTTCAATCGAGACATGCTTGGGGCAAAGACGGAGAGCCCGGCAGTCGACGAGAAACTCGAGAGCGATCGGTTCGACCGGGTTTACCTGCCCGCGATCGACGATCTGTTCCGCCGGCTGGCGCCGGACGGCAACCTCTTCATCCACTTCGACGGCATCGACCCCGAGAAGGACGGCAAACAGATTTACGTCTTCTTCATGCGCGCTGCCTACGTTCTGCATCCGCGCAAGGTCTATGTGGCACCGCCCGAGGCCACCCTGACCGACGCCGAGTCGATCATCGCGCATAACAGCTTGCCGAACGACGACTGGCTGCGGCTGCACGGCATTCACTACGTCATGACTTTCTTCTATGAAGACGGCCAGATCCACAGGACGACCCGCCGCGTCGAGACGGTGCCGCAATGATCTGGCTGATCCTGTATCTGCTTGTCTTTCTCGTGCTTGGCATGGCGCTGGCGCTGGCGCTGACGGAATCGCCGACATTACCACTGCACGAACTTGCGGCACGCGTGCTGGCCTTCGGTCTCGGGGGTGTCGGGCTCTGCTGGTTCTGGCTGTCGCTGATCGGGCTGGCCCCCTCGCGCCTGGGCGGTGCGATCATCGCAATCGTTGCGATCGCCCTGATTGCTGTCCTGGCAGTCCGCGGGCGCAAGCTGATCCCGGCACGACAGGAATCATCGACTTCTCCTCGAAAAATGATCACGGTGTTTGTGCTGCTGCTGCCGGCGTTGCTCGGGTTGGCAATCGTTTCGGTGCATGCGCTCGGTCATGTCTGGTACGAATGGGACGGCTACCTGCTCTGGGGGATGAAGACCCGAGCCGTGACTACCGATCCACTGGCGACGGCCGACTATTTCCACAATCCTCATTTCCTCCCGCTGCATCAACGCTATCCGTTGATGGTTCCTTTTGTTGCAGCAGGTGTGAACGGGTTTACGGGCAATGTCGAGGATGTCCTGGTCAAGGCAGTCTTTCCGCTGATCTACATCGCGCTGTTACTGATGCTCTATGCCGGCATGCGCGATAAACTTCCGGCCTGGCGCGCGGCTTTGCTGGTGTCGCTCTTTGCACTGATGCCCGCACTGGTACGGTGGGCCGGCACCGGCATGGCCGACGTGCCGTTGTCGATGTTCCACTTCGGTGCAGTGCTTTTCATTGTGCGCTGGGCTGCATCGAACCAGCCACGGCATCTGGTACAGGCAATGTTCTTCGCGACCTGCTGTCTGTTCTGCAAGCGCGAGGGTATCGCCCTCATGGGATTGTTCGCCGGCGGCCTTTGCGTCGTCGCACTGGCAAGGCGGGACGTCAAACGGCTGAAGTGGTTTCCAGTGTTCTTCGCAGTCGTCATCGGTGTTGCCACACCCTGGTTTCTGTTTGCCTCGACTTTGCCGGGAGCCCCGATATACGTGCCGGCAATCACGATCACCGAAATTCCGTGGTCGCGACTGCCGCTGATCCTCGAGCAGATGTGGAGTTACGTCGGTGACTGGCGGAGCTGGAACGGCCTCTGGTTCGTCCTGCCGGTACTTGCTGTAGCCACAGCCCGCCGATCCGGCAAGGCCCAGATCCTGGTGCTGTGGAGCTTCGTGCTGGCGCATTTCGCATTGTACCTCTACGTCTACGTGATCTGTCCCGGCAATTGGGACATTGCCGTGCATCGTACACAGCCGCGGCTGACGCTTCATGTCGCGCCCGTAGCAATGCTGCTGGTAGCCCATCACTGGGCCGCGGTGATGCCCTCAAACGAAGCGATGGACGGCAACACAGAAAACCCCGCAAACGCGTGCCCCGACACGACGAGGGCCTGAGCGTCGCAAGTCACCTCGTCAACTGCGCCAGCGCTTCTGTCAGTTGGTCGAGCTCGGCTTCGCTGTTGTAGATGTGAGTTGAAAAGCGCAGGGCGTTGTAACTGCGCGACTGCAGTGCATCAGTAACGACCATGGTGGCCGGCAAGGCCTTGACAACAATGTCCCGCTCACGCAGGGCACGATAAATGTCACCGGCATCTCGGCCCTCGAAAGTCACCGCGAGAAGGGCTGATCGCAGCTCGACAGCGGTGGGGCTGAGGATGCGGGCACCAGGCAGTTCCTGCAACCGCTGCGCCAGTCCGTCGCGCAGCGCCAGGCAGCGGTTCTCAATTTTCTGCGGCGTCAACAGTCGGTGCATGTCGACTGCGAGACCATGCCCGATGATGTGGGGCACGTTGCGGGTACCGCTCGAGCCTGAGTAGCAGCTGAACCCCGATCGCAGCAGCGGCGGCCGCACACGGTCCTGCACGGCACGACGCACGTACAGCAGACCGGAGCCTTTTGGTGCGAGCATCCACTTGTGG
>DPYP01000384.1:0-11031 GCA_003545375.1 Lentisphaeria bacterium | reverse complement strand
GAGGTTATCCCGCAGAAGAAGACGGTGACGGTGGGGGTGTTGGATGTTGAGTCGAAACCTGACTTCGCGATGCGGAATATTTGGATTGACGGGCGCTGGTTAATTAGCAACGAGAATCGCCAGATCCACAAGCAATGGACGCTGCGCGTTGGTTTCAGTAAACATTCCTTGAATGCTGGTATTGAGACTATGTACCCGACGCCGGGGGATGGCTATCTCGCCCATCCACTGCAGCCCAAGGAGTACGCCGAAAAGCATCCTGAATGGTACTCGATGGACGAGTCGGGGGTTCGCGATATTGAGCCGGAGAGGAGTTCTTCGTTTGCTATGCTGTGCCTTTCCAATGAGGAAATGGCGGCTGAGTATATCAAGAACGTCGGCGAAGCGTTCGAGGGCAAGCGCAAGATAGGTAACGTCAGCGATCTTGGGGTCGGTATCTCTCCACCCGATGGTGCGCCTTACTGCTATTGTGAGAAATGCAAAGCTTCGAGCGAGAACTTCAATTACCCGCGTTATGTCCACAAGACGATGCAGACCGAAGAGGTTTGCCGGTTTATCAATAAGGTCGCGGCGGCGTTTCCAGATAAACAGGTGGGGGTGGCGGCTTACTCGTTGCGTGATATTGCGCCGCAGGGGGTGAAACTGCTGCCGAACGTTTCAGTGATGCAGGCGCCGATCAGTTGCTGTGTGATTCATCCGAACGACGATCCGACTTGTTGGCGGCGGCAGGAATTTATCAAGAATCTGGTGCAGTGGGTCAAGTTGACCCCGCATGTGTGGCTGTACGATTATACGCAGGGAATGCTGGTCAGTCAGTTCGAACCCGAGCGGGATGTGACGAATTTTTCCATCAATGCGCCGATATACAAGAAGATCGGCATCAAGGGGTTCGGTCGACAGGGCAGCAATGCGATGATGGCTACGTGGATTGGTTATTATACCTCGGCGAAGCTTATGTGGGATGTTGACGCGGACATTGAGGAACTGAAGAAGGATTTTTACAATACGTTCTTCGGCGCCGAGGCGGGCCCGCATGTGCAGGCATGGTGGGATGCGTGCGAGGCGAAGCAATTCGAGTCCAGGCTGCACGTTCATGAATCGTGGCTGCTGGTGCATCTTTATACAGCTGATTTCACGCGATCGATCAGAAAGCATGTCGAGGCGGCGCGCCAGGCGGAGATGACCGACCAGCAGCGTGAGCGGTTCGAGATTTTCGAGTTGATCGCTGAGCACTTCGAGAAGTCGACGCAAATGGATGAGGCGGTGAAGAATCTGGACTACGAGAAAGCAGCTGCTCGCGCCGGGCGAATGCTGGAGATACGAACGAAACTAAATGAAATATCGGAGTTTCTTATTGGTAAGAGCGCCCAGACGCAAGAATGGGAGATGTTCACGCTGGGACGGAAGCTAAAGTATGAAAAACTTGCAGCCAGGCTGAACGGTGGTAGCGGCAAGCTGGTTGTGACGTTGCCACTGGAAACGAAGTTCAAGCGAGACCTGTTCAATGTCGGCATTACCAGCGAGTGGTACGAGAACGATTTCAATGACGGCGACTGGGGCAGCAAGAGCACATACCTTACCTGGGATTCCCAGGACGAACCGGAAGATGCGGTGGGACATGACTATGATGGGTACGGTTGGTATCGCTTCACGGTTGATATTGCGAATGAGTTCAAGGGCGAGGCGATTAGTTTGTTCTGTGGCGGCGCGATCAACGAGGCGTGGGTGTGGGTCAACGGTGAATATGTGGGCCATCGGGAGCATGTGATCTGGTGGATGGGTAAGAATGAGATCGACTTTGATGTGAGCGAATTTGTGCGGCCTGGTAAGAACACCATAGCCATCCGAATTTGGAATGACGTGGAGATCGGCGGGATGTTGAATCGGGGCTTCCTGTGGTCACCGAATAAGGTCGAGACGGCGCCGGTGCCGATAGATGAGAAGTGAGCCCCGATTCACCTTTATTGGTCTCCGGTCGAAAAGGGAATGCCTGTCCTTATGACAACCGGCAACACATTCAAGATCTCCTTCTCACTGGCGAGTCCCTGGAAATTTCCTCTGTACGGTTTGCCGCTGCGCTGCAGCGTGCCCCTGCACTACGGTGACGTGACCGGGTAGCAGCCGGTACTTGCGTTAATCAGTGCGTACGACGATATTTTCGGCGCCGAACGGCAGAAACTCGAATACGTCTCGGGGCTGTGCGCGGAGTTTGCATATCATGAAACTGATGATCATGACCGATATCGAAGGCGTAGCGGGTATACTCAACTTCGAGGACTGGTGCGTCCCGGAAGGGCGGTACTACGACAAAGGCAAACGCCTGCTGACTGAAGAGGTCAATGCTGCTATCGACGGTTTCTACGAAGGCGGCGCCGGGGAGGTCACGGTGGTCGACGGCCATGGCAGCGGCGCAATCGATCCGGAACTGCTGGACGAACGCGTTTGGCTTAGCCGTGGGCATTATGAGCACATATTTCCGTGGGGATTGGATGTCTCTTACGACGCGCTGGCATACGTCGGGCAACATGCCAAGGCCGGCACCCCTTATTCGCAGCTGACCCACACCCAGGGATTCAGTTTTCTCGACATGACACTGAACGACATCTCCATCGGCGAGTACGGGCAACTGGTCCTGTGCGCCATGGAACTGGGTGTGCCGACCATCCTGGCCTGCGGTGAGCAGGCGTTTGCCGAGGAAGCTGAGGCCCTGACCCCGGGGGTGGTCACGATTTCGGTCAAGCAGGGGCTGCTGCCGGACGGGCTCGACCATCTCGATGAGGATGCCTACCGCTCAGCCAAACTGAGTGCCTGCCACCGTTCCCCGAAAAAAGCGCGTACCATGATCCGTGCCGGCGCACTTGAGAGTATACAACGGCTGAAAACGAATCCGTCGTCGTTCCAGTACCCGTCGCTTACCCCGCCGTATGAACTCAACTTCGCACTGCGACAGACCAAAGATAACGCGCCGCGAACGGAACGCTTCGAGCACCCGGACAGTATCATCGGTGCCATGAATTTGCCGTTTGCGCAATAGCCCGTTCGTCGCAGGAAGCCAACACAGAATGCGAGGCAACCATCCTATGCGAGACGTTTTCATCGTTGTTCTCCACCACCGCTCGGACCAAGAAACACCGCTCGGGGGAGGGTGCCAACTCCATGCAGCTCCACCTTCTGCCCAGGAATTTCCGTTGCCCGCCCGTAAACCGCCGGTGAGCGGGTATCACACCGAACTATGGCTTTGGTGAACTGGCCGAATGGAAAATCCCCCCAAAAGATATCGGATCAAGCGCGGATGGCTCAAATATTTGATATTGCCGGTCGCCCTCGGCTATGTGCTTTTTAATCTTTTTTCCTGCTGACAAGTGAGCAGCGCCTGGTCATTCCGCCGCACGTGCGAGTCTGCCAGGGCACGCTCGAGAGGATCTATCAAAGTGCCCGCGCTTGTGCTTGAACAAATCCTCCTTCGGTTCTAGTTTATCGACCGTTGTCGAGAAATCATTATCTGTCTACAGAGGAGGGAACAGCGATGCATGAAAACAGAACATGGTCTGAACGTACCAAGGCTGCGGTGGTGTTGGCAATCATCGTGGCAGGGAGCTTGACGTGGTGCACGGTCGCACCGGCACAGGAACCGGGCGCAGCCGGGATAATCTCGCGGGATGATCTCCCGAAGGTGTTGGCCAAGGTCAACGGCAAGCCGATCCTGAAGGAGGATGTTCTTTCGGGCCTGGCTGCCGGCGCACCCATTACTCCGGCGCTTCGACGTGCCATCGATCAGGAGTTGATTGCCCAACAGCCCCTCCCTGCTGTGCGGTTGACCGACGAGCAGGCGGAGCATATCAAACGGCTCGGGCCGACTGTGCTCGCCTATTTCTACCAGAAGACAATCCCGGAACTGGCCCGGCGGAATCCGGCGGATGTAACGGAAGCGCAGATAGACGCCTGCCTGACGGAGAACCCGAAACGTTTTTCTCGAATAACCGGGGAGAGCCGCCGGCGCATGGCGGCAAGTGTGGTGGCGCGGCAACAATATGCGGAAGCACATGGCAATTGGCTGAAGGCGCGTCTGGCAGGGACCGAGATCAGTGTGAACGGAGAAGAGCTCTCGCCGGCGGTCATGGAGTTGGCCGTGCAGACGATGTCCCTGCGGATGACAGGCTCCCGACAGACCCTGGTCCCGGCTCTTTTCGAGAAAATCAAGGAGATGGTCATTGCGCAGGCGGCGCAGGACCAGGGTGCCCCGGCCGAGACGCTGGCGAATGATTCCGACCTTGTCAAGGCGCTTCTCACCAAAACGGTGATCGAGGTGGACGGCCATAAACTCGTTCTGGGCAACCTTCGTAATTGGCAGGCCATGACGGCTCGGGCGGACGCAGTAATACCCGACGGGCTTTTGGTCGGGGCCATCAAAGAAATCATCCTGGTTGCCGACGCGCAGGCGCAGGGCATTGACAAGGATCCCGCCTTCCAGAAGCAGCTCGAACGCAGCCGCGAGCAGGTGACAGCTAGCGCACCGGGTACCAGCCCCTCCGATGTCTACTACGCGCGCCAGGGCCTGGGCCAAGCTGATGTCGTGGTAAGCGCCGCAGAGCTCGAGGCGTTGCATCAGGCGGTCATGCAAGCGTTGCTATACAACGGCCAAGCAGCGGGGCCGGAGGCCCTCCATGCTTACCTGCGGACGGCCAAGCTGAGCTGGGCGCGGGAAACGAACCTGCAAGAGGTCGAGGTAAGCGATGCCGAGCTCGAGGGGTTGCATCAGGCAATCATGCAGGTGCTGCTGCACAAGGGCGGGGCAGAGGGAACGAATGGCCTGCGTGAATACCTGCAGTCGACCAAGCTGAACTCGGCGCGGGAACGGCACCTGAAAGTTTTGCGAGGACGCGCGAAAATCAAGCTCTTCGTGAACTGACCCGGCGTGGCGGGGCAGTCATTCACCATCTCGATCCCATGAGCGCAGGTACGGCGTCGGATGCANNCAAAAATGAGTGCACTCCACACAGTGCCGGCAGCACCGCACCGATTGGACTTTCAAGAATGCCGGGCGCTCCAGGAAGATGGGGGATGAATGTGGAAATTGAATAAGATTACGGATGAGCGACAAGGGTAAGCCGGCGGACACCTCTCGATTGCCAATATCCACGGGGATGCCAGTGTGAAATCGTATCGAGGACCACTGCAGAAATAGCTGGCTTGCACGAGATCAACCCGGGATGAAAAAAGTAAATGAAAGACAGGCCAATCGGTATCGCGGTCGTCGGCATGGGGTGGATGGGTTTTGCCCACAGTCGCGCGTATCGCCAGCTCAACGATCGATACCATCAATGTGGCATCCGACCGCAGTTGATCGTTTGCGCCGACCCGGTCGAGGCCCGTGCTGCTGAGGGCAAGTCCCGTTTCGGCTTTCAGCGTGCCACGACTGATTGGCGCGACGCGGTCACAGCAGAGGATGTGCAGGTCGTGGTGATCACCACGCCGAATGACGGGCATCTGCAGATTGTCGAGGCCGCCGCCGCCGCAGGCAAGCACATCACGTGCGAAAAACCGATGGGGCGAACGCCGCACGAGACCGCGCGGTGCTATGAAGCAGTGCAGCAGGCGGGTACGATCAGTGGGAGCGGTTACAATTATCGCTGGGTGCCAGTCCTCCAACACGCTCGGCAATTGATAGCGGACGGTGCGCTGGGCGATATCACGCACTGCCGTGCCCGCTATCTCGAAGGCTATGCGCAAAATCCCGACGACCCGATGATCTGGCGCTTCGATCAGGAGATAGCCGGTTTCGGCGCGACCGGCGACATGCTTTCGCACGCCACGGATTTAGTGCTGGTGATGGCGGGGCCGATCCGCGAATTGGTCGCACACCGGCACACGTTTATCCCGACACGCCCGGTTGCCGGGGAACCTGCACAGGTTGGGCAGGTAACGAATGAGGATTATGCCAGCGCGCTGGTTGTTTTCGAAAACGGCGCCCGCGGCACCCTGGAAACCTGCCGGGTCATCAAGGGGCCGAAAAGCCAGTTTTCTGTTGAGGTGCACGGGACGCGAGGCGCGCTGAGTTGGGATTTCGAGCGGATGAATGAGATGCAATTGTTCATACCCGACGGCACGACGGAGCACGATGGCTACGTTCGAATCATCAGCGGACCGGACCATAGGTCGCACGAACACTTCACCCCTGCGGCGGCCCACGGCCTGGGCTACGAGGACCTCAAGGTAATCGAATCCTATGAGTTTTTGCAAGCCGTCGTGGATGGCAAGCAGGGCGATTTCGGGTTCAACGCGGCGCTCGCCGTGGCCGAGGTACATGACGCGATGGGGCGATCTTGGGAATCGGGCGACTGGGAACAGGTCCGCCGCCTGACATGCTGAGATACCACTAAAACGAGAGACATGCCATGCAATGGGAGAAGCTCCGCGCTGATCAGTTCGAAGAGGCTGTCGTTGAGACCGGTGGCGTTTGCATTGTCCCCGTGGCCGTCCTCGAATACCACGGCAATCATCTGCCGCTTGGCACTGACGTCATTATTGCACGCTATGTCGCAGACGAGGTTGCGAAAATCGAGCCGGCACTAGTCTTTCCGGTGGTTAATTTCTCGAGTAATTTCGAGACCAAGGCGTTCCCGGGCGGGATCGTTGTGGACAACCAACTGTTGTTCGCTCTGTTCGAAAACATCTGTGACGAGATCGGTCGCAACGGTTGCAAAAAGATCATGTTCATCAGCGGCCATGGCGGCAACAAGTGGTTTCTCCCGCAATTCGTCATGTCGATGCTCGACAAGGGGAAGGACTGGGTCCCGTACTACTGCGATGCGCGGGGCGTGGATCCGGACGCCCTCGGCGGGTACATGAATAAGGAATTGTTCAACGAAATTTTCGATTCGGAAGAATATGGCCACGCTTGTGAATGGGAGGCCAGTGAGATGCTGCACATCGACCCGGACCTGGTCGACATGGACCAGGCGAAAAAGGTCAACGAACGACCTCGCGAAGATCTGAGCCACCTCAAGCACATGTACACGCCAATGGACTGGGTCGCGATGCAGCCCGAGCTGACCCGCGGTACACCCGGATTGTCTTCTGCCGAGAAGGGGCGGGTGTTCCTGGAAGATCAAATCAGGACTCTGGCCGAGATGGTTGCCCTCGTGAAAAAAGACACCCGGGCCCGAGAAATCTACGAAGACTTCAATCGTCGTATCTATCGTGGTTGACCGGTCATAATCCCGCCAGTCGATCATCGTATTGCGGCGCCAGGTGCGGCCACAAATACTGCGACGCGATGCGAACGCCGCACTTGTCCGGCGGCAGCAGATCGCCTTTTTCGTCCAGGCGACCTGACAGGGCGGCCAGTGCCGTTGCCAGCTCCACAGCGGTGTTGCCATAGAAGAATCCCGCGGTCTCGCTGCCGGCGAACACCTCGGGATAGGCCAGGCGTTGCGGCAGCAGCACGCCCGCGCCCGCCGCCGCCGCTTCGACGGCGCTGATGCCGAAGAACTCGTGCTGTGCTGTAGAGACAAACACGTCGGCCGCCATCAACGCTGCACGATATTCCTCGCGGGTCGGCTGGAAGCCCCAGCGCTCGATGTGATCCGCAAATTGTAGCCGGGCTGTCTCAAATACCTCGGGGACGGTGCGGAACTGTTCGCCGATAACGCTCAGCCGAAAATCTGCACCGGTTTCCTGTAAGGCGGTCAGAGCTTCAAAGAAAGAGTCGGGATCTTTGTCATGTTCCCAGCGGGCGGCCCATAGGATATGCATGGGTGCAGCGGGATCCCTCGCTGGCCTTTGGGGGAAAGGATCTATCCCGGGCGGGTGAATTTCGCTGCGGTCACGAATCACATCAAGCGCTGACAACGGTTGATGGTCCGGCATGCGTTTCAACCAGGTTTGCAACGCCGCCAGAAAACCATCCAGATGGTATTGGGAATTGAACCAGACACTGTCGGCGGCGAGTGCCGTCGTCAAGTTAGTCATCACCGGCTGGTCATCGCGCTTGACGCCGGTGCGCAGCGGATAGGTCAACTGGTTCTCGTGAAAATAGACAACCGTCGGCAGGTGCGAGATCTGTGGCGCCAGGCCCCGAAACTCCGCCAGGTTGAGCATGTCGGAACAGAACACACAATCCCAGGATGCCCCTTGCGCCATGCGCGCCTTGACGTCGGTGGCGAAGGTGACGGCAGCGTGTCGCATGCGCCATTGCCACTTGTACGGAGGCAGCGTCAGGCATGTCCATTGGTGGCGGCTGTGCGCCTGCCAGCCGTCGAGGAACGCCTTGTGACTGCCGCCATAGTACGGTTCGAGGCAGAGGACGTTCATGGCATCGTCGCGCAATCAGTCGAGGACCGCGTCGGCGCGCTGTCGACGTGCAATTCAATGTGACGCAGGATGCTGTTGCGGATATCTTCTGCTGTCATTGGCGTGTTGGCATGTTGGCGTGTTGGAACGAACACAAGTATATTCCCCCAATCCATTACTTTACTCCAATACTCGAACTACTCGAACACTCCAATTCAGACCGGATCAGGAGAGCATGTGACACCAACAGCCTTACGACCTGAACAGGTCGCCCAGTACCGCGACGAGGGTTTTCACGTCGAGCGCGGCGCGTTGTCGCCGGGAGAAGTGCAGGCGCTGCTCGATGAGCTGCTCGATGTCTACCAGACCTGCAAAACCGATCCGCGCTGCACCAGGGGCAGCCAATGGGTTGCGAAGCCGGTTCAGGACATCGACGGCACTTTCCCCGACAACCCGCACAAAATATGGCTGCTTAGCTACCTCGAAGAAATCCGGCTGCCATTTCTGGAGCTGGCCTTTCACCCGCGTGTATCCGCCATCGCTGACGAGCTTGTCGGCCCGGGCACCAATGTCGTCGAGACCGTTGCTCTGACCAAGCTTCCGGGGATCACGAGCAGCTTTCGCGGTTGGCACCAGGACACGGAGTATTATTCACGCTGGATGGACGAGCGGCGCCTGGTGACCGTCCTCTATTACCTGAACGACATGGACGAGGGCAGTGCTGCCACGGCGATCGTTCCCGGCTCGCACAAGGACCCGCTGCACAATCGTGCGGATGTCCATCCACAAGGCGAGGCTTCCAATGCAGAGAGCAGCGGCATTGGCCAGATGCAGGAACAGGAGCGCTGGGAAAACGATCCGCGCCGCACCATCCTGGAGGTGCAGGCCGGCGACGTCGCCTTCATCGACTCCAACATCATCCACCGTGCCGGCGGCAACGCCAGTGCCACGAGCCGACACAACATCATCTATACCTATGCCAATTCGGAAATGCGGGGGCTCGACATGACCAGTAGCATTTTGGGTTCCAACATTTTCCCGGCCACCAGGGACGGCCGCCCCGCACGTGATACAGAGGAATACCGGGCATTTCGGGATTCGTTTTAGGAAGCGGCGCTCGTATTACCTCAGGCCTGCCAACCGGCGATAAAGTTTTCAACCGTAAGATCAGCCGGCACTTCGTTGAGATAATAGTGTGTATTGTCTCCCTGCAGCCCGGGTGCCCATTGGATTTCGTCGGCCTGCAGGCCGTCGTCCACCGGTTTGAAGCGCTCCCACAGAATCCGTGCCTCTTCCACGGAAAACCGATCGGCGATCGGCACGCCCCACTGCAGAGTCATGGGGTGTACTATTTCGCAATCATTGCGCTCCGGTCCGGGCAGACGCTCGAAGTCGGGGGATTTGAGCTTGTGTATCCGCTTGGCGGCCTTGCTCAGGAACATGGTCGACTGGCGCTTGCCATATTTTCCCCTGCCCGGGTGCAGATTCTCGAGCGCGGCATCGTAGCGGGCGCTGTTTTTGTTCATGGCGCCGCGCAGCGCCGACACCGTGTGTTCCATCATCTGCATACTGCGCCGGTCCCAGCGCTCGAAAGTTTTTTGCGACGCGGGGCAGAGGTGCTTGAGGTAACGTCGGTCAAGGGAGGCGCTGAAGGTGGAAAAACCGCCGTGAATGGTGCGCCTCATTTTCGTGTTGTACATACTGCCCCAATGCAGGATCGGCAGGATATAAGCCACCGCGTCGCCGGCCTTGAGGTGAGTCTGTACACCGCTGTGCAGGGGGACACAGGGGTCTTTGATCAGTTGTTCGTTTTCCTCGGCCGTAGTAAAGCGATTGTGACTGCCGGGTACAACCCACAGCACATCATCGTCGTAGAGCGGCAGGTTCCACTGAACGTAGCGGGGGCCGTTCTCGATGATGTCGTCGACATATCCCTGGAGCGGGGCGCAGTTCGGCGGGTAGAAATCACGGTGCCAGCCTCGGTGGTTTGCGGTGCCGTGATCGCGCACCGGGCTGCACATCAGCATCATCTCGGTGACGGCCGCATCTTCGACTCCCAGCAATTCACTGCTGATGTTTTGTATGCCTCCGTGCAGCCAGAACTCTACGGTGGCGGCGGTTTGCGCGTCAATCTGGTCGCCTATCGAGTCGAGGAGCAGGCGTGGCTGGGAGTTGGTTTCCCACGCCCCGCCGGGTGGGTCATCGGGCTTGCGCTGTCTGGCCCAGATAATCTTCTGGCGTTCGACCATGATCTCATACGTGGCGCGTAACTCATCCAACTGATCCGGCGGTATCGCATTGCGCAGGATGATGTAACCGTCTTCGAGAAACTGGTCTCTGTTTACTTTCATCTCAGAGGCTCCGGCCAAACGTGTGATGTGCTGTCGCTGGTGTTTATGTCGGGCAGTTTGCCCATGCTCTCAATCCATCCACTGTAATAGTATGTTCCGATTAATCTGTCAATGCAATTCCGTCTATTCAACAACGCCGGCGTCGATTTTCCCAAGGCATTTGAGCAGACCGAAGCCAACGATTGGGTCCGGGTCGTCGATACGGATTTGCGCGGGGTCTGCTTGTGTGCTCGGCGCGTGGTTCTGGAGATGTTGAAAAGCGGCGGCGGTGTCATCGTCGACATCGCCTTCGTGCACTCCATCGCCGGCCTGTCCGTCGCCGCGGATGCGGACGAGTGCCTCAACTTCTGGAAGTCCCATATCCCCATGAGGCGTGTCGGCAAACCGG
>DPYP01000468.1:4230-11551 GCA_003545375.1 Lentisphaeria bacterium | reverse complement strand
CCGACCGTTCCCATACCCATACAACAACGAGAGTTACAACATGTATACTTCCGAATATGATGGCAAAAAATCTATTTTCCACACTTTCCGGCAGAACCTTGGCTCGGGGCCAAACGTCGCTTATGATAGGTAAAAATTAAAAATTTCGCTAATAGCCCCCTTTTTTTTGTCATCGCACGTAGTAAACCGCCGCTTTTGACGTTATAGTAACTTCATTGTGGTACCAAGTGTTCGCTAACCCAATCCCGGAGATCGCCCGCGATGGCGGAGGAAGTCACCCACCCAGCGCCTGATCCGACAGGCAGCACCGAGTATAACGAGAGCAACATCTCGGTTTTGGAAGGCCTCGAGGCGGTGCAGAAGCGGCCGAGCATGTACATCGGCGACACCAGTGAGCGCGGCCTGCACCACCTGGTTTATGAGGTTGTCGACAACAGTGTGGACGAGGCCCTTGCCGGTCACTGCAGCCAGATCGGCGTCACGATCCACCTCGACAACAGCATCACAGTCACCGACGACGGCCGCGGCATCCCGATCGGCATGCACGAAGCCGGCATGCCCGCCGTCGAAGTCGTCCTTACCCTCCTGCACGCCGGCGGCAAATTCGACCATGATTCCTACAAAGTCTCCGGCGGCCTGCACGGCGTCGGTGTGTCGTGCGTCAACGCCCTCAGCGAATGGCTCGAAATCGAAGTGCGGCGCGACGGGTCGGCGCATCACATGCGCTTCGAGCGCGGCATCACCAAGTCGCCACTTACCCGAACGCACCCGGCCAGCGACACGGGCACCGACATCACCTTCAAGCCCGACAGCAAGATCTTTCAGGTCTCCGAGTACAAGTGGGATATCCTTGCCAATCGCCTGCGGGAGCTCGCCTTCCTCAATAAAGGCATCCACATCCTGCTCAACGACGAGCGCCCCGAAAACGGCATCCGCGCGGAGGAATTCTACTACGAGGGCGGCATCGTCGAGTTCGTGGAGCACCTCAACCGCGGCAAGCAGGCGTTGTCCAAAGTCATCTACTTCGAGGGTCAAAAGGACGACGTCCAGGCCGAAGTGGCGATGCAGTACAATGACAGCTTCAACGAAGCGATCTTCAGCTACACGAACAACATCAATACGATTGAGGGCGGCACCCATCTTTCGGGGTTCCAGGCCGCATTGACGCGGACGATCAACAACTACATGAAGACTGTCCCCAGTCTCAAGAATGAAAAATCCGTCACCGGCACCGATGTGCGCGAAGGCCTCTGCTGCGTCATCAACGTCAAGGTCAAGGACCCGCAGTTCGAGGGACAGACGAAAACCAAGTTGGGCAACAGCGAAGTGCGCGGCATCATGGAACAGATCGTCAACGAACAGTTCGGGACCTACCTGGAAGAGAGCCCGGCGGTCGCCCGCCTCATCGTCGACAAAACCCTGCTCGCCGCCCGCGGCCGCGAAGCCGCCAAACGCGCCCGCGAACTGACTCAGCGCAAAGGCGCCCTCGACGGATTTTCACTGCCCGGCAAACTGGCCGACTGCTCCGAACGCGATCCCGCCAAATGCGAAATCTACATCGTCGAGGGGGATTCCGCCGGCGGCTCCGCCAAACAGGGACGCGACAGCGGCTTCCAGGCGATCCTGCCGATCCGCGGCAAGCTGCTCAACGTCGAAAAAGCGAGACTCGACAAATTGCTGCGCAACAACGAGATTCAGGCACTGATCACGGCCATCGGCTGCGGCATTGGCGCCGACGAATTCAACATTGATAAACTGCGCTATCACCGCATCGTCATCATGACGGACGCCGACGTCGACGGCTCACACATCCGTACCCTCCTGCTCACCTTCTTTTACCGCCAGATGAAACCGCTCATCGAGGAAGGTCACATCTACATCGCCAAGCCGCCGCTGTTCAAGGTCAAGCGCCGCAAACGCGAAGAATATATCGAGACCGAGGGACAACTCGACAAGTTCCTCATCGAACAGGCCATCGAAGACTTGACCATCTCTCACAGTTCCAACGGCCAGTCCCATATCCCCATCGAAACCATCAAGGGCCTGGTCGAACTCGTCAGCGAAATCAACTTCCTCTTCGTCAGCCTCATCCGCCATGGTATCGAGCCGGAAGCTTATATAGCGGCACGCCATCCCGAGACCGGCGCCTTCCCCATCGCTCGGATCTCGGTCCGCCTGGCGGACGGCACGCTGTCCGAACACTACGTTTATTCCGACGCCGAGGAGACCGAGTACATCGAGCAAATCAGTGAGAGCCTGGCGCCACGCACGGAATCGATGCCGCCCGCCGAAGGCGAGGAAGAAGCCCAGGCCGACGCCGACGCTCAGGCCGAGGTCGCGCGCGAGAAACTACTGCAGTCAGCCATCGAGGTGGCACGAATCTTCGAGGCCAACCTCTTCGACGACATAGCCAAGCAGCTCGAAACGTACAATCTCTCCACCGCCGATCTGTTCGGCAACGGTCAGACGACGTTGTTCAATATGGTGCGCGACGGCGAAGAGGACACGGTCAGCGCATTCTCCATCATGGACCTGATCGAGCAGATCAAGCAATCTGGCAAACAGGGCATCCAGATTCAGCGCTACAAAGGTCTCGGGGAAATGAATGCCGACCAGTTGTGGGAAACCACTATGGACCCGATGCATCGCAAGATGCTCAGGGTCACCATGGACGACGCTTTCGAAGCCGAACGCATTTTCTCTCTACTCATGGGAGATGTCGTCGAGCCGCGCCGCGAATACATCGAACGCTACGCCGCCACTGTCAAAGATTTGGATATCTGAACGTTCCGCCTGCCACCGGACACTGAGGCCTGGCGACCACCTGAAGGACCATCATGGATGACAACGCGACACTGCAAAGCAACGATTTTCCGGCGAATATCGAAGACATCATGCACTCGGCGTATCTGCAGTATTCGCTGAGTGTCAATGTCGGCCGGGCGATCCCCGACGTCCGTGACGGTATGAAGCCGGGCAACCGACGCATCCTCTACGCCATGCGCCAGCTCGGCCTGAACCATGGACGGTCCTACACCAAATGCGCCAAAGTCGTCGGTGAAGTCATCGGCAATTACCACCCGCACGGCGACCAATCCGTTTACGACACGCTCGTGCGCATGGCCCAGGACTTTTCGATGCGCTACCCCCTGGTCGACGGTCAGGGCAACTTCGGCAGTATCGACGGCGACTCCCCCGCGGCCTACCGATACACCGAATGCCGCCTGCATCGACTCGCCGAAGAACTGCTTGCCGATCTGGAAAAGGACACCGTCGACATGGTGCCTACCTTCGACGAGGTCAATAGAGAACCGTCCGTACTGCCGGCGCGCTTCCCCAACCTCCTGGTCATGGGCTCCACCGGTATCGGCGTCGGCATGGCCACCAACATTCCGCCGCATAACCTGACCGAAGTCATCAACGCCACGGTCCACCTGATCGACAACCCGATGTCGTCCGTCAAGGAGCTGATGCAGCACATTCAGGGCCCGGATTTCCCGACCGGCGCCACGATTATCGGCATTCAACCCATTATCCAGCTTTATGAAACCGGCCACGGCATCATTACCGTCCGCGCCAAGGCCGAGATCGAAGAAACCAAGAGCGGCAGCGAACGCATCATCGTCACCGAGATCCCATACGCGCTCAACAAAGAAACGCTGGTCAAGAAGATCGCCGCACTGGTCAATGAAAAATTGATCACCGGCATCTCCGCGCTCAACGACGAATCCAGCAGCCGCGCAGGCATCCGCATTGTCATCGACATCAAGAAGAACGCCGTCGCCAATGTCGTCCTGAACCAACTCTTCAAGATGTCGTCGCTCCAGACCAGTTTCGGTGCCCAGCTGCTCGTCGTCGACGGCAACCGGCCGCGCACGATGAATCTCAGCCAGATTCTGCAGGCCTACATCGACCACCGCTACGAGGTCATCACCAGGCGTTGCCGGTTCGAGCTCGAGAAGGCCGAGGCCCGCGCCCATATCCTCGAAGGCCTGCTGATCGCCATCGACAACATCAATGAGGTGATCAAAATCATCCGCCAGTCGCGCACCCGCGACGACGCTGCGGAAAAGCTGATGGAGCGGTTCGATCTGTCGAAGAAACAGACCAACGCCATCCTCGAAATGCGCCTGCACCAGCTCACCGGGCTGGCGATGGAAGACGTCCAGGCAGAGTACGATGAAATCATGCTCCGCGTCCAGTACCTCACGGAATTGCTCGCCAGCCGCGACCTCCTGCTCAACGTCGTCAAGGATGAACTCATCGAAGTCCGTGACAAGTACCACGACGAGCGCTGGACCGACATTGTCGTCGGCGATAACGAAATCAACATCGAAGACCTCATCACCCGGTCCATCTGCGTCATCACCGTATCCGACACTGGCTACATCAAACGCCAGAGTGCCGATGTCTTCCGCACCCAGCATCGCGGCGGCAAGGGTGTCATCGGTATGCAGACCAAAGAAGAGGACTTTGTCGAACACGTCTTCAGCGCCTGTACACACGATTACATCCTCTTCTTCACCAGCAAAGGCCGCATGCACTGGCTCAAAGTGTACGAGATCCCCGAGGGCCAGCGCAATGCTCGCGGCAAAGCCATAATCAATCTCATCGATGTCGAACCGGACGAGCAGATCCGCTCCATGCTTACCGTCCAGGCCCTCGATGTCGACGACCAGTACCTGCTGTTCGCCACCCGCAACGGCATGGTCAAGAAAACGCGCCTTTCCGAATACAAAAACCTGCGCCGCGCCGGCATCCGCGCCATCGTAATCGCTGAGGATGACGACCTGATCGATGTCAAACTCACCGACGGCGGGCAGGAAGTCATGCTGATCAGTTCCCACGGCATGGTATGTCGCTTCTCCGAAGCAGGCGCCCGGCCCCAGGGCCGCGTCACCAAAGGTGTCATCGGCATCCGGCTCGGTCGCGACAACGACGACGTTGTCGCCATGTGCGTCACCGAAAAAGGCGCCGACCTGCTCATCGTCACCGTCGGTGGCATGGGCAAACGCAGCAACATCGGCACCGGTATCGCCGTCCAGGACAAAGAGACCGGCGGCTATCGCCTCACCAAACGCGGCGGCAAAGGCGTCACCGGCATAAAACTCAAAGACGACGACCGCGTCACCGCCGGCCTCCTGGTCGAGCAGGGTGACGAGATCATGATGACGACGGTCAGCGGCCAGATGGTCCGCATCAGTACCAACGAGGTCCGCACGATTGGCCGGGCCTCACAGGGCGTCAAAGTCATTGACCTGCGCCGCAAAGACAAAGTCGCCGGCGTCTCCCTCATCGGCCATCTGAAGGACGACGATAACATCGGCGACGACGCAGAAGCCGCAGTCGACGAAGCACCGTCCGATGAAGCGGTGATCGAAGAGGTACCGGAAGCAGGCGACACGGGCGGCTCCGCCACCGATGAGCCGGATGCCGATACCGACAGCGAATGACACGGACGCCGGCCGTTGTTTTTCTGCACGGATTCCTCGGTAGCTCAGGCGACTGGCGCGATACCATCGCACATCTCTCCGATGGCTGCTACTGCATCGCCATCGACTTGCCCGGCCATGGCCAGACTCCGTGCGACCTCGATACCTTCGACGACGTCTGTGACCACATCATCGAGACCGTCGCATCGCTCAACTGTACAGACGTCGTCCTGGTCGGTTACTCGATGGGCGGCCGCCTCGCTCTCAACAGCGTTTTGCGCAGTCCGCAATCGTTCCGGATGCTGGTACTCGAGTCCGCCTCGCCCGGTCTGCCGTCAGTTGAAGAACGTGAGGCCCGGCGGCATCATGACGAGCGGATTGCCCACGAGCTGGAGACCCGGCCGTTCGACGAATTCCTGGACAACTGGTACAGCCAGCCCGTCTTCGCATCGCTGACGCCCGAGCAGCGGCAGCACATGAAATCGCGAAGGTTGCAGAACGACCCGATGGCACTGGCCCGCGTACTTCGCACCTGTAGCGTTGGCCGGCAGCCATCCTTGTGGGACCGCCTGCCCGAGCTCGCGGTACCAATGCGGGTGGTGGCCGGAGAAAAGGACAACAAGTACGTGGATATCGCCGGGCAGATTGGCACTACAGGAAGTGATGTGCAGGTCGCAATCGCCCCCGGCTGCGGGCACAACACCCACTTTGAAAGCGCCGAGCATTTCGCTCGGCTTCTAACTGACTGGATGTAATGGTGCGTCCAAGTCACCATCAGAAGTCACGTGGAATGGTCGCTCCGACATGACGAATACCCCTTGGTGCTGTGGCGTGGACCTATCGTAGCTTGCCGGTGTTCCTGGCTGCGTGTAACCGTGAAATCCGCTTTCGGGTATTTGGCACGCAGGGCAGGCAAAGATTGCAATAGTCCTGGGCTATGGCCATAATACCCACTTCCAAACTTGGAACATTGCGCACAGTTCCTTAGTTCAGTAACTAACTAACCAAGAGAAGATCGGGTTACAAAAAAGCAAAAAAGTGTCAGAGGTGGTAAGAATGGAAGAAGTCAGGTATCAGATGCTGAGGCCGGCTCAGATAATCTCCAGGCGTAAAGATTGTCCAGTGGCCTATGTTCCTTTGGGCAATGTCGAATGGCACGGTATTCATAATCCGCTGGGGCTCGACACCCTAAAGGCTGAGGGCATTGCTGTTGCATGCGCACGAAAAGGCGGTGGGTTGGTGTTCCCGCCGCTTTATTACGGTGAATGTCGGCTGGAGGCGCTAAGAGATAATAATCCGCCGGTGATCGATGCGATGGAACTGCCTGCGGAAAACTTTGAGCCTGACAAAATGACGTTTTCGGCAACAGAACAAATACTTAATTATCAGAAACTTCTTCTGCACATACTGGATGAAGTTCAAAGCCTTGGTTTTGAAGTCGGGGTTCTGGTGCCCGGGCATGACCCGTTGCTGGCTCATGCCCAGGCAGCCGTGCTTGTGCATAATTGCAGAGCAAAGAAAAAGATGCTTGCCTGGGCATTTCTTGATCATTCTTTGGTCCAAGACAAATACCCCGATTTAGGCGACCACGGTGGCGGTTGGGAGACTTCATATCTGATGGCTCTGCATCCTGAAACAGTGGATCTGGATTTGCTGCCGCCTGAACCTGAGAAAGTCGTCGGTGCCGAAGGCCCCATTCCTCCGCAGAATGCTTCGGCGGAGTTTGGCCGGGAAATCCTTGAAGCCGTTGTAGAAAAAGCGGTTGCCGAAGTTAGGCATCGTCTTGAAAATCCCCGTTAGGATTCCGATTCCACGCCCGACCCGTTTCTCGGACTTCCGACAGGAGGGCGGGGTGGCCTTCGCCCACCGAAAACCAACGTGCCTGTTAA
>DPYP01000468.1:0-3903 GCA_003545375.1 Lentisphaeria bacterium | reverse complement strand
GCCTGTTAAACAGAGAGCGAGAGAGTTTGAAGGCGATTTTTCGGGGTGCGGGTTGGAAAGTGGCTTTCCAATTCGAACCCCGAAAATCCCGTCGCGAAACAGAGATTTTTTCGACGGCGGCCTCCGTGCCGTAAACCCTTGCCAGAACGTCCCTAAACGCAAAACACATCATTGCTATTCGCAAGCCATGGGAAAAATGAAAGTAGGTAATACTTCTATGAAAGTTTCGTTAAGTATTGTCAACTATTAACCACTATTACCTACGTACTGGAAATTCTCATGTTAAAGACCGTAACTCGAAGTGGAAACCATCAAAAGAAGTCTCGCGCCAAGGCGCAAAGGCGCAAAGGAATAGCTATGGTATCGCGATATCGATACGCACTGGCCGGTTTTCTGTTGGTCGCGCTGGCGACACCGCTGACGGCCTCTTCTGCCCAGGCCCAGTGGCAGCCGCATACGATCAAGGTGGGCGATGGCCATGTGGGCCAGGTGCAGGTGCCGGCCCAGATCCAGGCAGTAAAATTTCCGGGCTGTGATGTCACCCTACCGTTTGGCATTGTAGCGATGGACAACGGAGAACTTGCGATGTTAGTAGTCAACAACCAACGACTGGATCCACAATGAGCGACATTGACTGGACAACCGCCGGCGAGTACAGCGATATCCTCTACGAAAAGGCCGGAGGCATCGCCAAAATCACGATCAACCGGCCGGAAGTGCGTAACGCCTTCCGCCCGCAAACGGTGCGTCAGATGCGCGAGGCGCTGCAGGAAGCCCGCGATGACGCTGGTATCGGCGTCGTCATCCTCACCGGGCAGGGCGAAAAAGCCTTCTGCTCCGGCGGCGACCAGAAGATCCGCGGCGACGCGGGCTACAAGGACGACGACGGCCACGAGCGCCTGAACATCCTCGATTTCCAACGCGAAATCCGCACCTGCCCGATCCCGGTGATTGCCATGGTAGCGGGATACGCCATCGGCGGCGGTCACGTGCTGCATCTGATATGCGACCTGACGATCGCCGCCGACAATGCCCGCTTCGGCCAGACCGGTCCGAAGGTCGGCTCGTTCGACGGCGGCTACGGCGCCAGTTACATGGCCCGGATAGTCGGCCAGAAAAAGGCAAGAGAGATCTGGTATCTGTGCCGCCAGTACGACGCGCAACAGGCACTGGACATGGGGCTGGTTAATACGGTCGTGCCCTATGACCAGCTCGAACAGGAAACGGTGCAGTGGTGCCGTGAAATCCTGGCCAACTCGCCCATAGCGATTCGCTGCCTCAAGTCAGCACTCAACGCCGACTGTGACGGTCAAGCCGGTCTGCAGGAGCTCGCCGGTAATGCCACCATGCTGTTTTATATGACCGAGGAAGGCCAGGAAGGGCGCAACGCTTTCGTCGAAAAACGCCCGCCCGACTTCTCCAAGTACCCGAAGCGCCCGTGACAACTGTCGCACAACCGCCAGCCGCTCGCAGCAGGCTCGGCGTCTGGCTCATGGCGACCCGGCCGAAGACACTCTGGGCCGGGATCGTGCCCGTGATGATGGGTACGGCGATGGCTTACGAGCTCGGCCAACTGCACATTGCCTCGGCAGTGTGCTGCCTGTTCGTCGCGATGGCGATGCAGATCGGTGCGAACTTCGCAAACGACTACTTCGACTTCATCAACGCCGTTGACGACCCCAATCGCCTCGGACCGCCGCGCGCCACCCAGGCGGGATTGATCGCGCCGCAAACCATGCGGCGGGCGTTTATTCTGACCTTCGCCCTGGCCGGCGGCCTGAGCCTCTACCTGTGCTATCGCGGTGGCCCGTGGCTGGCGGTGGTCGCGGTGCTGGCAATCGTCGCCGGCATCCTGTACACTGCCGGGCCGCTGCCTTTGGGCTATATCGGCCTGGGCGACCTGTTTGCTTTCATCTTCTTCGGTCCGGTCGCGACCGCCGGCACGTTCTACGTGCAGACACTGCAACTGCCGGTAGCGGCAATCGTCGCCGGCATCGGTCCCGGCCTGTTCTCGGTGGCAATGATCACTGTCAACAATCTGCGTGACGTCGACGGCGACCGCGAGAAAGGCAAGCGCACAATGGCGGTGCTGCTCGGCCCGGGCTTTGCGAAGTGGGAATACGTCACGGCGCTGACGGGTGCCTGCCTGATCCCGGTCGCCCTGTGCATGATGACCGGCACGAACCACGCCGCGATGATCTCTGCTGTCGTGTTACTGGCGGCACTGCCGAGCATCGGCAAAGTGTTCCACGAACGCGGCTCGCCGCTCAATCAGGTCCTGGCGACGACCGGCAAACTGCAGTTGCTCTACGCCGTGCTTTTCGTGATCGGCTGGAACTGGTAGGCGCCGTCGTTCAGCGTCGCCGCTTCTTCCTGAGCTCGATCCCCTTGCGCAGCAAGGCGGCGCGGCGCGGATTTATCGCAGCCACCAGCGCGATCGATTTGCGGGCTTCGTCGTACCTTTTAAGTTCAGTATAGCAATCCGCCAGCAACGCTTCCGATTCAACGTCGAGGGTACCGTATTCCTTCGCCTTCAGGAACTTCTCAATTGCCCTGCCATAACCCGGATCCGTGTTGGTTCCGGCTGCGTACATCGCGATTGCCAGGTGGCAGTATGCCTGGCTGACTTTGTCGCGTCCGGCGTTTTTCGCATCGGGGTACTTCGCCCAGAACGCCTCATAGGCATCGATGCTCTCCTGCCATTTCTCGCCGCTGTACAGCTTGTAGATCTTGTTGAGTTCTTCGGCACGGGCCTCGTCGGCTTGCGTACTCTGATAGTACGACCAGCCGCCATAGCAGACAGCGATGAGAATCGCCAGCTTGATCAGTGTCCAAACAGCTTTCATAACAGGTCGATCCGTGGTTGAGGTTGCAACAAGCCTCTACAACATACCTTCATCGCGCATCCAGTCCACCGCCCGTGCCATGGTCTGTTCCGGCGTATAGCGCGGCTCATAGCCGAGCTTCGAGCGCAGTTTCGATATGTCCGGGCACATGTTCGCACTGAAGTGAAAATTCGAACCAAACCCCGGCACGCTCTCAGTCGAGTACTGTTCCCAACTCTGCCAGTCGATGGGGATTTCGACCCCGTAGATGTCGCCATACGCAGCGATGAACTGCGGCGCAGTCAAAGCGTAAGCAGCACCGACGTTGAAAATTTCCCCGTCCGCGGCATCGCGATTGGCTGCTGCCAGGGCGAACGCCTGGGCGATGTCTTCGGCATCGCATGGCCCGACCAGATTGCTGCCGGGCGCCGGCAGCGGCACCGGCTCACCACGCTGATGCGACTTGTGTACGTCGAGGCTGCGACCGCCCAGACCCTCCAGAGGAATTTTGCGAGGTCCGCAAATGTTCGGCGGCATGATGGCGGTGAAAGGGATGCCATCTTTGGCTGCCTGCGCCTGCAGCTGCTGCATCTCCTCATAGCGCCGCGCATAGTCTTCGAACGGGCAAGGTCCCTGGGTCGCGTCCGGGGTCGGCACCGAGCGCGGTTCACCGAACATCCAGACAGAGCCGCACAGAATGAAGTGGCCGCATGCAGGTTTGACCGTGGCGTAGACGTCCGGAGCAGCGCGGCCGAGAATGTCGATGACGACCTCGGCACGTTGTTCCCCCAGGCACTCCGCCCAGCCGTCGCCGCCGTACGAGCAGGTTATCGCCGTAACCCGGTCCCAACCGTCGTCTTGCGGCAACGGTATCCGACCGGAGGTGATTACCGTGATGTCGTGATCCTCTGCCAACAGCATGTTGACCAGGTTGTAGCCGATATGACCGGTGCCGCCGATGATACAGATTTTCATGTCGCTTCCTGTGGTTTGCGAGGCGTGCCCGCCGTTGCGGTATGTTGTATAGGTAATCGAATTGTGACCGTCATGCCCCGCTCTACAATACACCCGGGCGGGA
>DPYP01000325.1:0-4608 GCA_003545375.1 Lentisphaeria bacterium | reverse complement strand
CCGCCGCACATCGCTGCAGCGTTGCCGTTTTCGTCCATGGATATGAGGACGTTGTTGAACCAGCCGTGATAGTGACCGCTGAAGCGGACTATTTTGTCGCGGCCCGTCGTGGCGCGGGCAATGCGCAAGGTGGCCTGCACGGCTTCCGAACCGGTATTGGAAAAAATTACCTGGTCGATGCCGGGCACTGCGCCGACCATCTTTTGCGCCAACTCGATCTCCAGCTTGTGTTGGGCACCGAGGGTATAGCTGGTTTCCAGCTGGGCCCGGACCGCGGCGTTGATGTCCGGATGATTGGAGCCGACGATCAGCGGCCCCCAGGCCAGTGTGTATTCGACAAAGTCGTTGCCGTCGACGTCGTAGTAGCAGGGCCCGTCGGCGCGCTCAAAGTACTGCAGTGGCGTAATGTTCTTGCGGAATCCGCTGGAGACACCGCCGACGAGCACCTCGGACGCTTCGTTGTGCAGTGCCTCTGATCTGGAGAAATCCATATCTGTCTCCGGCTTGATGAATTGATGTTGATGCCCCGGCGCCTGGCCGAGGCTTCTTGTGGTGCTGCAGGTTCAGGTTCAGAGAGCTGTGAGTGCTATCGACAGATCCGGGATGACAGCTTCACCTGTCCCTCCGGTTGTGGAACGTCATATGTCACAACTCTGTTCTGCCGACACTATACCGCCTGACTGCGAGAGACGCACGCCGAACGACGTCTCCGATATTTATCGACCTGCCAGGACCTTATCTGCTGCTGCCTGCCGCAACTGGGCAAGCTGTTCGACACCGATCCGCCCCATAGCCTCGTGCGCTTCCCGGAAGGATAGCGGATTGTCCAGAATCGGCTGGTCGTAGCAATTCTCGCGATCGCGCAGGTCCGTGTCTTCGTGAACCTGCACAAGCTGCCCGCCGTGGCCGGGCATAAACAGTGTCGTGCAGCGTTCGCCCGGGCCGGCATCGACAGGCTCCGAGGCGACGACCTTGTACGTGCCGCTGCGCGCTGCCAGCCGCAGCTCTCCAACGGTGCTGCCTACGTCGAATGCCTGATCGGCGACAATCTCCTGCGCCCGCGTACCGATCAGCACGCTATCTGTGATGGTGCCGCGACCGCTCACGGTAACGCCGATCAACACGGATCCGCGCACTTCGACGTCCGGGCCAAGCTCACTGTCGACGATGCGATTGCCGTCGCTATCAGGTTCCACGTCTGCGATCTGCGCAATTGCCCGTGAGATTTCGCCCGCCGCCGAGGTTGCCCGCAAGGCAGTATAGAATTTGTAAATCTGCCGGTGCTGACCGATGTCGCCCCAGAACGGTTCGCCGCAATCCATGGCCCGCATTTTCAGCCTGCGGCCGGTCTCATGCGCAACAGTCTCGATCACCCGGCGCAGGCGCGACAGGATATCCGGCATCATTTCATGCAATGCGGCCATCGCACGGTTTTCTTCGCAGGCCGCTGCCCACGCGGCTGTCCGCGCCGCCGGGTCATCGACAACAGCGATGGTCAACGCGGTGAAGAACTGCGGATCGAGGTCCGGTCGCTGCTGCCGGTTGGCGTCGGTGTCGTTCACGTCTGTTGAAAACTCTGCAAGCAGGGCGTCGAGCAACCGGTAGGAGACGGCGATCGACCCGAGATTAATGCCGCCGAAAAGCTTGCCGTCGCGTCGTTGCAGCAGGCCGCGATCGGCGAGTTGTTCCATCTCTGCCAGCGGCCGTCGTGGAATGAACGCCGTGACCCGGCCATCGGCATCGATGCCGACCCAGTCCTTTTCCGCTGCCTGGTCGGCAGTCATTTCGCACACCGAGACGAAGCGGACGATATCTGCATTGGCCAATCTCGAATCGGTCTTGCGGAGGTCGCATGTCGGAATCTGAACTTCGTCGCCCCACTGCACCACGAGTCCGTCGAACCCCGAGCGGCGCAGGTACTGCTGCACCGGCACACGATAGTACATTGCCAGTTCGACCATCGACAGTTGGCGTCGGCTGCCGTCGGCACCCGTCGTCGAGACGTAGGTCGCGATCGCCGGCTTCTGAGCGTTGTCGGTCTCGGTAAACGGTGTTGCCCGTGTGCCCTCGCCAAAGACGAAGGCGACCAGACTTCCGCGGTCCTCGCGGACATACGGCTTCAGCCGTTGCCAGAGCAGGAGGATGCCGAAAGCCTGATTGACCGGCAGGTCCTCGTGAAACGACACAGCCTCGCGCGCCTTCAACGTTTCGCACGACCGGTCCAGGATGCTCTGCCAGAATTCTCGTGCCGATTCGGACCCAGAGACGGTACCGATGACCTCCGGAGTCTCACCGGCAGCGATGAGCTCGCGAGTGAAGGCGATGTTGCTCTTGATGATTTCTACAGCGTCGTGTTCAGTCATCCGAAGACTCTCGAATCCATGTTTCCAATTGCCGCAGGATGCCGTTGGGTTCGGCGACGGCGAGGCGAATGATTTCATCGGCGCGCTCGGGAGTGTCGGCGCAGACGTACATTCGCAGTTGCGGCGCGTTGCCCGATGGGCGGACGTGCGCGATATCGCCGTTGTCGAAAAAGATACGCACACCGTCGATGTAGTTCAGTTCGGTGATTGCTCCGAACCCATCCGCCGGCGTAAAGAACGGCGCCAGGGCTCCGGGCACGTCGGTTGCCGGCGGAGACAGGCGCTGGAGAAGTGCCCGGCTGATGGCGGGGTCGAAGTTATCGAGCAGTCCGGCTTTGCTGAAGCGGTGTGGCAGCCGCGCGAAGAGCTCGGTCACCGGTACCCTGGCCTCGACGGCGGCATGCAGTGTTGCCAACAGCGGCAGCCCGGCGTCACGCGTTGGCAGGGCGGGGAGGAGGCGACCGTGCCGTTCAATCACCGAGCCGGTGAGAAAACCGCCGTTGGCTTCCCAGCCTACTCGCGCTGTTCCCGTTGCCTGGTCCATGCCGGCGACGACGAAGGGCGATCCGATTTTCGTTTTCAGCGGTTCGATGTCCTGCGCTCGGAAATGCAGATCGACCAGGTCGTTGACGCTGATCGGTACCGAGATCGAATCGGCATGCAGATAGTCGGCGACTACCACGCCGAGGACATCGCCGCTGTAAAACACCACCTTGCCGTCCGCATCGATACCGGTCATCAGCGGCCGGTCGCTGTCGCCGTCGGTCGAGATCACCGCGTCGACAGGGCCGTGTTCGGCCGCGGCTTTATCAGCCAGTTCCTGCAGCGTCTGGAGCCGGTCGACTGTGATATCCTCGGTATCGATAGCGACAAAAGACTCGCTGCGGCCCATCGGAATGACGTCGGCGCCGAGTGCGCGCAGCAGATCGACCAGCAGGTCACGGCCGACGGCAGAGTGCTGGTAGAAGACGACCCGCATCCCACGCAGACAATCCGGTGGCATGAAATCGAGATAGCGCTGTGTATATCGTTCGATGCCTTCCGGATCGGCAATCAGGCCTTTGGTCGGCTCGCGGAACATGCCGTCGTCGTCGAACTGCGAGGCATCGGCCGGGCACGCATAGGTTTCGTCGCGGATGGCAGCAACAGCGGCGAGGATTCCGGCTTCGTCGCTCTTGAGGATCTCACCATTGCTCTTGTTGAACTTGATGCCGTTGCGATCGAATGGAATATGGCTGCCGGTCACCATGATGCTCGGCTGCCGGTGCTGAATACCGTGATAGGTGAGTGCGGGTGTCGGCACGCGGCCGAGGTACTGCGCCTGCATGCCTTCGTCGGCGATGGCACCGGCGACGGCGCCGAGGATGCGCTCGGTGCTGGGGCGCATGTCGCCGCCGGTACTCACTGTCGTGCCGGCGGCGGCATCGCCGATAACCTGGAGGTAGCGCAGGAAGCCGCGACAGTTGATGTACGCTTCGAGGTCGGTGATGTCGGTGATCAGACCGCGCAGCCCGCTGGTGCCGAAGCTCAGCGTACGCGGTTGCCGGGTGCGAAAATCCGGATGACTGGTCGCGCCAACTGCAGCTCGAAACAACCGGGCATCAGCGCTCGTGGTGATTGCACAGGCGGCACCGACCGGCAGGAACACAGCGGTGCTGCCATGCCGCGAGAAATTGCGGCCTCCGCAATCGGCGGTCACTTCGGTGTCGGCGTCGGTGGTCAGCACCAGCAGGATCTCGGCGCTGGTGGCGGCTGTGTGCGAGACAGTTTCTCCTCCAGTCAGGGGGCGATGCGACAGCTGGAATTCGTCGGCCGAGGTTTCGTACACCGACCAGTCGCCAGCCGCAACGGCAGCCAGAATCGTCGGGTCGTCGGCAGCGAAGTCGATGACCCGGGCCAGCTCGTCGGCGTCGATATGCTTCGGGGTGAGTCCGCTGCGCAGGACGTTGTTGGAGTTTGCCATGATCTCGACGGCCGTGCCCTCGAGATAGGTGTGCGTGATGCCCGGCGGCATATACAGCGCCTGCAGCGGCTGCAGGTGAATAAGTTGCAGGAACGGTATCGCGAACAGCCCGCGGTCGCGGTCGTCATTTTGGGCGAACACCGCATCGGCACGCAGGAGCCAGTACTGCCAGTCGTCACGACTGAACGTGTCCCGTTTCTTGTCGAGCGTTGCGATAACGGGATTGAGAATGTCGTTGACGACAGGCTGCGGCAGCGACATGAACGCGGTAAACAATTCGCG
>DPYP01000262.1:0-4424 GCA_003545375.1 Lentisphaeria bacterium | reverse complement strand
GCGAGCCATTGTTCCTGTGTTATCTCGAAGATGCTCATATAAAAATCCTCGCTTACAGTTACTGCACGCTGCGGCGATTCGTCGGCCTCATGCCCCGGCTCCAACTCTGGCGAGCCTTGTGTGAATGTACCCGCCTCAATTTTTCGGAAGACAATCTCGACGGCACCGGGGAGGGTGACTACGAGATTCCCATCGTCGGCGGTCAAGCGCAAGAAGATCTGCGTTGGTGCTTCACCGTCGAATGTGTCCGAGTAGTCCCAGGTGATCGAATGGCCGGTGCCGGGAGCGATGCCAAGTCCGAAATCCCCAGTCAGGCGGTCCGCTGACACCGTATTCCAGATGCTGTCGCGAGTGTATTCCACAATGATTTCGGCGGCATTGTCTGCCTCGAGATCATAGGTAACCATCACCGTGCGTTCTACCGCCGGCACGTTGATCGTCATGCTCTGCACCAGCGGCGATGCTCCGGGCAGGCGGTTGGCTATCAGCAATACGAAAGCGCATACCGGGAGGTGATATCGACACATACACGGGTCCAGTGATCACTTGTGAACCGGGGAACTGTGACAGTTCCAGACTGCCGGAAACTTAGGCACATTTCTCAGGGGGTCGAAGAGTGAAGTGACAACACGAAACATAATATTATACGGCAAAATCCACTAACCTTCAAGGCAGGACCGGCGTCTGTTCATGGAGGACACCGTATATCTTTTCCACCAGTTCGTTCTTGGTAAACGGCTTTGGTAGAAAATTTCGGTCGTTCCCGATGCTGGGCGCGACGTTGCGTTCACTCGCATAGCCGGGCATTGACAGCAGCGGAATAGCCCATTTGGGCGGGCTAAGGGGGCGGGTTCTGAACCGCTTCGGCGACTGCCTCAATGGTTGATACCATACGATCCCACGAGTACAGGTGGCGGGCTGTCTCGATACCGCGGCGGAACGTCGCCGGGTCCGCCGCGTAATACTTCTGAATCGCCGTCACCAGTGCATCGCTGCTTCGCGGCGATACCAAAAACCCCGTGGCGCCGTCGTCGACAACTTCCGGCAGGCCGCCGACACGCGTGGCGATGACCGGAACATCGAAGCTGTACGCGATCTGGATCACCCCGCTCTGGGTTGCCGTCACGTAGGGTACCACCAGCAGGTCGGCTGCCGCGAAAAACTTCGGCACCTCCTCGTTGGCGACATAGCGGTCGACCAGTGTCAGGCGATTCTTCGACACCAACCCGGCGAGAGCCGGATAGTCGGACACCGGCTCGTAGAATTCGCCGACGACCAGTAAGTGATAGGCATCCGTCGCCGGCAGTTTCTCAATGGCTTCGAGCAGGTATTGCAACCCCTTGTACGCTCTGATAAAACCGAAGAACAGCAGGACGCGCTTGCCTGTCAGGCCCAGTTCTTCGCGTGCCGCAGCCTGCGTCGGAGCGGTATCGGCGCCGAATTCGTCATATGCCGGATGGGGATTCTGCCGAACATCGGCGTCCGGTCGGAAGAGTTGCAGATTGTCGGCGTCTTCCTGGGAATGGGCGATGAATGCGGCAGCAGTGCTGTACGCGTAACGCAGCAGCACGTTATCGATCCACGATCGCTCGTGCGGCAGTGCGTTATGACACAGAAAACAAACGGGGATGCGGGCGAATCGCCGGCACAGTCGGGCCACACTGCCAAAAGCCGGCGCCAAAAACGGATGCCACCAGGAGATCAACAGCAGGTCCGGCTGGAAGTCCCGGATGCGGCGATACGTTCCAAACCACGAAAGCGGATTGAGGGAATCGAGGCAAGGCTGGTGATCGATTTCGATCGGGCGATTGGAGTTGTCCAGTTGCGTCGACCCCGGAAACAGCAGCCCGGGATACTGGCGCTTGAGGGCAAACAGCTGGGTCGTGTGCTTGGCCCCCAGGGCTCGGCATAGCACGGTGGTGTAATGTGCAATGCCGCCGCGGAATGGATGGGTGAGCCCGATGACAGCAATTCGCAGGGGGCGCGCGGGTGTCGACATCAGGAGCGTTTCCGGATCTTTTTGACGGAATATCCGTTGCCGCTGGACGCGTTCATGGTGATCAGCAGCTCGGCGAGCAGGCCGATCGAGAAAAACTGTGCACCCATAATCAGCAACAACAGTCCCAGAGTCAGCATCGGGCGGTTGTGAATGTTCCAGGTGGGGTCGGCGAGAACATCGAAATTGTAGAGCACGTGCGCACCGAGCAGGAACGACAGGATGGCAAAGCCTGTCGAGCAGAAAATCAGACCGGCGAGGCCCAGAAAATGCAGCGGGCGTTTCGCGAACCGCGTGATGAACAGCACCGTCAGCAGATCGAGCATGCCGCGCATATACCGTTCAAAGCCGTACTTCGACTCGCCGGAGGTGCGCGGCATATTCTTTATTTTCACCTCGGTGACTGTGAAGCCGCGTGATACTGCCAGCACCGGTATGTAGCGATGCAGCTCGCCGTACACGTCGATTTCATCCAGCACCTCGCGGCGATAGGCCTTGAACGGGCAGTTGAAATCGTGCAGCGAAATACCTGTGACCGCGCGGACCACACGATTGAATAATTTCGACGGCAGGGTCTTGTCCATCGAGCCCTTGCCCTTGTGTTTCCAGCCGCAGACCATGTCGAAACCGCGGTCGATCTGCTCGATGAACAGGGGGATTTCATCCGGATCGTCCTGCAGGTCGGTGTCCATCGTGATCACGATATCGCCGCTCGTGTGCTCGAATCCGGCGTTGTATGCGGCAGCCTTGCCGAAGTTGCGGCGCAGTTGGATAATTGAAATGCGCTTGTCGTTTGCCTGCAGCGTCTCGAGTGTCTGCAGCGACCCGTCTGTGCTGCCGTCGTCGACAAACAGCAGTTCGTAATCGTCTGACAACCCGGTTACGGCTGCGGTGATTTTCTCATACAATGCCGGCAAGTTTCCTTCTTCGTTGTACACCGGCAGCACAAACGAGATCACCCGGCGCGCGTCCGCCTGCATGTTGTCGCCTGTCTGTTCGCTTTCGGCCATGTCAGCCACACCCCGTGGCGCTAAACGTAACTATAAGCGTAGCAAAGGTAAACGTCAGTCGGTTGATTGTAAACCATGGTCGACCGAATCGCTATAGCGCACAAAGTGTGCCGCCAGCAGGCGGAGGCGAAATCGGGTCATCGATTCCGTGCCCTTGATGGTCATCCGTTTGAGTTCGAATCGATCACCGTAACCCAGGTCGCGGTACTTCAGCGCTATGGCGCAGGCACCATGGTAACCGGCCGTTGCTGCTGCTGCTTTGTGGGATGAACTATAGCGGCCGCGCGGGTAAGCCAGCCATGCCGGCGGCGCGCCCAGTTCTGCTTCGAGGATTGCTTGTGACTCACGTAGTTCACCGGCAACCTCATCGTCGGTAAGTCGGGGCAACTCTCGATGGGTATGCGTGTGCGAGCCGATCTCATAGCCCGCCGCCGCCAGCGCGCGGAGCTGGTCCCAGTCCATCAGCGGCCGGGACGGTTCGCCGACATCCGCCTCCCAACTGCTTTCGGTCCCCACATATTGTGTTACCACGAACAGTGTCGCAGTGAACCCGCAGGCCTGCAGGATCGGTCGACCGAACTCCCAGAAATCCAGCGTGCCGTCGTCGAACGTGATGACGATTGGTTTCTGCGGCAGTGCCCTGCCGCCAAACATCTCCGACAGGGAAACAGATTCGTAGCCGCGCCGGCGCAGGCACGTCATTTGCCGCTCGAAAAGCTCGGGTGTGATTTCAAACTGCGGCGAACGGCTCTGTGACAGTTCGCTGCTACGCCGGAACCAGTGATACATCAGGATGGGCGGCTGTCTCATGTCTGTTCCAGCCCGCGCTGCATGCCTACGGCATAGTGATAGTGTGAAACCCAGAGATAAGCCGGCGCCAGCAGCAGCCGCATGCCGTAGCAGTGCCCGAACAGTTGGATGAAACAGCGCGGTGCCCACAGCACCGCCGGCAGCGCCAGCGTTGCCTGCATGATCAGTCGGCGTATCTTCTTGCGCAGCGGCAGCTCGCTGAACGGTGCGATCATCATGTCGATATTCTTGTGGTCTTTAATCACCGGATACTTGCGATACAGCCGGATGATCGACTCGCCCGCCTTCTCCTGGTCCCCGCAGTAGTCCTCGAAGCCTTTAAGATGATAGTGATGACCGACGACCCTTTCGTTGTACAGCGCCTCGATGCCCGCCTCCATCACCCGGATGCCCAGCTCGTTGTCCTCCGCACCGTACTGGCGGAACTGCTCGTCGTACTTGCCAAGCTCGAAAAAAGTCTCACGATCGATCGAGGAATTTCCGTTCATTGGCGGCAGCGGCTTGCCACCGGGATACTTCTCCGGATGGCGGAATGGTTCGTAGTGGCAGCAGTGGTCCAGGTACCAGATGAACGGGTTCCTGCGAATCTCCTCCGGAAAGGGCAGGGA
>DPYP01000424.1:0-12889 GCA_003545375.1 Lentisphaeria bacterium | reverse complement strand
CATGTTCGAGTTCTTGGAGCGTGAGATGCCCTCCAGAATTTCGCCGATCACCTCCGGCTTCGTCGCGACTTTCTCCAGGAGCTTCCTGAGCTGCCGGCTGTTGCCGGCCTCGGCGATCTCCATGTAGGCATTGATTCGCTCATCGCGACTGCCGGTGGGCAGACGGATCGGCAGCGTTGCCTCGTCGCGGCCTTGCGCTTTTTCGAGGATTTTCCGGGCGGTGTCGCTGGCTACGGCGTTGGGCACCGGTTCGGGTAATTGCGGCAAGGCCGGAGGCGTAAAGAACGGCACGGTATTTGTCCCCGCACCTGCGTCGCCGTCGCTTTCGGCATCGGCATCGTCTTCGAGCGCTTTGAGAAAATCATCCGGCTGATACAGCAGTTCACCGATGCTGTACGAATTTACAATGAACGGCCATTGGGCGAACCGGACTTTCTGGCGCTCGTACCGGGCGGTAGCATCTTTGACTGACTTGTCGTGAGCCTTTTCGCGTCCTGCTTTGTCCTCGAGCGGCTCATCGTCCGGCGGCTCTGGTACCGACGGTACGTTGTACTTGCCGACTGTGACGCGGACCGCATGGTCGCCTTCTTCGTTCTTGGCACCGACAAAGAGGGTGTAATTGAAGCCGTCGAATCCTTCGATCGTGACGCGGCGGGCATTGGCCAGTCCGAGGTCTTCGTCACTGGCGGCGGGATCGGCGATACTTTTGAAGCTGGGGCGGCGCAGTGCGTTGCCGACCTGCGAAAGCTTGCCGGTATCGAGTTCACGACCTTCGGGTACGGGCGCCTTGTAGTCGAGCAGGCTGCCTTTGTCGTCGCGCTCGATGCGCCACACTTCCGTGTCGCCGTCGTAGGCGACGGCGCTCTTCAGTTCGTCGATTTCGCAGAACTCCTTGTCGATCCACAGATCGCTGGTTTCCTGGACCGACCAGAAGTTTTCCGTGACCAGCGCCACCGTCTTGCTGACCCGCACGTAGCGGCCGATCGGGCGAGGGCCATACGGACCGCCGGACTCGCGAGTCTTCGTGTCGCCGAGCACGATCGAGCCGACGATCCCGTCGGTCTTGTCGTGGAACTGCAGCAGCGTGCTTTCGCTTTCACTCTTGTCCGGCACGTTGACCCCGAGCCGTTCGTAGCGTTTCTCTCCTACCTCGAGGATGTGCCCGGCCTGGAGATCGGCGATTACCCGGAGCAGGGTTTTGATTTTTGCGAAGTCCGCGGGGTAGTCGAAGAGGTCGAGGCAGCGCCAGGTGCCGTCTTTCTTTGCGAGCCCGACGGTGTTTTGCTTTGTCGTGATGACGATACGGGCGATATCGTTGATCGGGAAGTCGGGCAGCAGCAGGGCGTCTTTATCGATGTCGACAATCTCTTCTCCTTCGGCGGTGCCCCAGAGCTGACCACTTCTCTTCAGAACGAGCGCGCCGACGATCGTCGCGGCGACGCAGATGATGACTAACGGAATGAGATGCTTGGCTTTCATAGAATACCCCTCCGCCGCTTAAAGAGCCAGAAGATGATACCGACAATGAACAGGACTGCCGGCATGGCCAGAATATTGGTCCAGGTGACGACTTTCTCGATCTTGTCGACCTCGCGGTACATTTCTTTTTCGAGCTTGCGGATGGTCTTTATCGCTTCCGCCCTCTTCTTGTTCAGTCGGCGGCGTTCCTCGTCCTCTTCAGTCGAGCGGACGAACTGCTGGTTCGTATCGGCTTTAGCGCTGCGCATCTCACGGATCTTCTGGTCAGTTTCCTGCAGTTCTTCGTTGTACTTTTTGACTTCGGCGCGGCGCTCTTTCTCGGCCTCGGCGCGTTTCTCGTCGATCAGCTCGAAAGGCCGGCTGGTGATCGTGCGTGAGCGGATAGCGATGAGATGGCTGCTGCCGCTGAGCTGTTCGACGACGTTCTGCAGCAGGTTGTTGTTGTCGGCGGTGACTTGCAGAACTGTCTGGCCGAAAATACTGCGGGTCGGCCGAATCCACAGATCGTTGAACATCATGTCGGCGTCGGCGAAGAGGATAATCGCGCTGTCTTTGGTGGCTTCGGCCAGGTGATTGTCGGGCTCGCTGGCTTCCTCGTCGTCTTCGGTATCGACATCGGCCGGGGGGCCCTGCGGGAAGGCGCTTTTGAAGCGGCCTGTGAGTTTGAGAGCCAAGGCATGCTCTTTGTCGCTGGCCTTGTAATCGTTGCGGATATTGGCGTTGCCGAACATGAGCTTGGACTTGTCGACTTTCATCGACTCACCGGACGATCGCAGCAGAACGGTGCGGTCGATACCTTCGACGCCGGCGCCTTCGAAGACACCGGCATAGGCGATCCGGACTTGATCCAAGGCATTGGTGCTGATATCGTCCTGGTCCATCCACTTGTTCCCCAGCTCCAGAATGAATGGCTGCGGTTCGGGCTGCATGCCTTGCCGGGTGGAAAACATTGTGGCGTTCTCGTTATCCATGATCATCTCGTCGGTGTCGAACTCGACGCCCCAGGCATCGAACAGCCGGGGCAGGGTCGACATGCTCTCGGGCGGCGGTCCCATCTGTTGTGGGCGATTCTGCTGGTCGACTGCGGAAATCGGATCGACAAAGGCGATCAGTTTGCCGCCACCCATGATGAATTGATCAACGGCATACTCGGTGCCGGGCGTGACGTCCTTGACGTGCAGCATCACCAGGGTGTCGATATCCGAGGGGATGACATCTGCGGTCGCTTCGATCTTTCGCACGTTGTAATCTTTTTGCAGCTCGCTAACGAAGCGCCAGGGCTGGGGCTGGGCGCCACGCTGGCCCATCATCGGGTTCTGCGCGGGCGCGCCCATAACCGGCAGCGACGACATGATGCCGACGGTGCTTTTCTCCGGGTGCGTGACCCGGTAGATGGCACGAGCCAAGTCATATTCCAGCGTGTTTTCGGTGGCCCGACCGAGCGTCGGCAGAGAAATGGTTTCGTCGAGGAAACTGACCGCGATTCCCAGATAGATGATCACGCCGGTCTGGGTCATTTGTCCTTCGACGCCGTCGATGCCGGCCTTTTCTTCGTGGTTGTTGGTCGGCAGTGGATTGAGCCGCTCGACTTCCAGCTTGCCATCGGCGGCCTGCTCGAGTTCTTCCAGCAGGTCATCGACGCGCCGCGAGAAGCTCTTGAGGACCACCGGCATTTCAACTTTGCCCTTGCTGCAGTAATAGCGGATTTGCACCTGTTCCTTTTTCTCCAATGGCAGTTCCGTAAGGATACCGCGGGTGCCCGTGGAAAGTGTGTACAGCTTGTCCGCGGTGAAGTCCATGCGCAGGGTCAGTGTACTGGAGAAAATGTTGATCCATACGATTATTTTGAAACCCAGCAGCACGGCGATCAGTGCAAAAACGACGGTGCGAATGTTTTTTGATCCTGTGCACATGGCAGTTCTCCTAAATCGAGCGTTTGCTACGCAGCACAATGGCGGTAGCAAACAACGAGAATACGATGACGGATAGGAAGTACAGGACATCCCGAACATCGACAACGCCGCGCTGCATCGTCTGGAAATGCGGAACGACACTGAAGCTGGCGACGAAATCGACCAGTGTATTGATGGGAATCCATGCGACTTCGAGGTCCAGCACGGCGTCGGTCACCGGCGGGAAGCCGCACAGGATGGCCATCAGACAAATGACCACGGCGATGACGAAACTGATCACCTGGTTGCGGGTAAGTGCGGAGGTCAGACAGCCGATCGCGAGAAAGGCGGCGGCCGTTAGGAAGCTGCCGAAATAGCCGGTCATAACGATACCATTGTCGGGGTTCCCGAGGATGTTGATGCTGATCACCATCGGAAAGGTGAGCGCCAGCGCCAGGCCGAGGAAGATGCAGCCGGCGACGTATTTCCCGGCGATTGCGTGCCACGGTTTGATCGGCAGGGTAAAAAGCAGTTCGATAGTACCGGTCTGCTGTTCTTCCGACCACAGGCGCATCGCCATGGCGGGCACGAGGAAGAGGTACAGCCATGGGTGCCATATGAAAAAGGAAGACAGTGTTGCCTCACCTTGCTCGAAGAAGTTGCCCCACATGAACGTGAAGAAGCCCATCAACATCAGAAAGATGATGAAGAAGACATAGGCAACCGGCGAAGCGAAGTAGCAGTACAACTCTTTCGCGGTCACTGCCCGGATGTTGCGTACGGCGGTCATTTCGCATCCCCCTCCGACGACGTGATCTCGCGAAAGACGTCGTCGAGACGTCCCTGCTCGGTATGCAGCTCGGTGAGCGCCCAGCCCGACCGCGCAACAGCCTCGTGCAGCTTGCCGGCCAGGTTGTCGACGCCTTCGGCAGGGAATGCCCGCACCCGGCAAACACCGTTTTCCTGGTCGAGGCACACGACCTTGTCGACTTCGGTCATTTTTTTGAGGCGTTGCGAAATTTCCTCGAACGGTTGCTTGTCGATAGTCATCGTGACGGCCCCGGCAATCTTCGAACGCGCACGCAGCTCGGACGGCAGGCCGTCGGCGACGAGTTCGCCGTTGTTGATGACAATGACGCGCGAGCAAATGGCGTCGACTTCCTCGAGGATGTGCGTGGAGATGATGATCGCCTTGCGTTCGCCCATGCGTTTGATGAGGTTGCGCATCTCGTGCTTTTGATTGGGATCGAGCCCGTCGGTCGGTTCGTCCATGATCAGTACATCGGGGTCGTGCAGGATCGACTGGGCAAAGCAGGTTCGGTGGCGATAGCCTTTTGACAGCGTCTGGATCGTCTTGTGCCGGACGCTTTCGAGGGAGCAGGTCTCGATCGTTTCGGCGACCGCGCGCTTGCGGTCCTGGCCGCGCAGGCCGCGGAGTTTCGCGATATAATCGAGAAACCCTTGTACCGACATGTCGCTGTAGAGCGGCGCGTTTTCGGGCAGGTAGCCCATCATCGCTTTTGCCGCTACGGGCTCGTCCTCGATGCTGCGTTCGCCGATACGGACGGATCCCCCGTCGAGATGCAGGAAACCGGTGATCATCCGCATGGTTGTCGACTTGCCAGCGCCATTCGGTCCAAGGAACCCGAGCACCTCTCCCTTCTTTACGTCGAAGGAGACGTCGTTGACGGCGCAGTTGGTGCCGTACCATTTTTTGAGGTTTTTCGCTTCGATCATGCTGTAACATGCCCTCCGTCGTGATACACAGATGCCGAGACCTGGCGCCGAACGGGCTCAGTCACCAGCCGTCAGCACAATAAGGAATGGGAATCTGTGTGTGGGTCAGCGAAAGCGGGTAAGGTAGTGTGAGGTTGGTGCCGGCGCAACCGGAATTCGGCATATTTCCCCGCCAGATTTTCCGATCATATCAGGCTAAGACACCGGCGGAAGTATCAAGTTCCCGGCAGGCATCTGGCGGCTGTGTCAACCGCTGCCGAGCACAGACCACAGGCCGCTCACCAGGATGGCGGCGGCGGCGGCGGCGATCAGGCAGCGCACCACCTGTGTCGCGCGGTCGGTTCGCCGGCGTTCCCGGCCGCGGCGATTGACGACGACATGCTGGAGATGTGTGGTATTGTCCGGATTGTCGATGGGTTTCGGCATGGGGCGACAACATATGGTTCGTGAAGAAGGGATACAACAAATGGAAATTTTCGATACGCACTTTCATCTGACACCCGAGGATGAGCTTGGTGCCATTGCGGCGCGCGCGCTTGCCGTCGGCGTCACCCGCCTGCTGGTTGCCGGCGCGGCGGTCGGCGAGGCGGAAGCCGTGTTGGGACAGATCGCGGCGGTGCCAGCGGTTTTCGCGGCGGTTGGTGTGCATCCGCACGAAGCCGAGAAGTTCGACGGCGACATCGGGTACTACCGTGGATTGGCCGGGCATCCGCGCGTCCGCGCGATCGGTGAGATCGGGCTGGACTACTACTACGACAACGCCCCGTGCGACACGCAGAAGGCGGTGTTTCGGCAATTCCTGGAGCTGGCCCGGGAAACCGGTTTGCCGGCGGTGGTCCATTGCCGCGATGCCTATGACGACTGCCATGCGTTGCTGGCGGAATGTCTCGACGGTGGCCCGTTCGTAGTCCACTGCTACACCGGTACGGTCGAATGGGCCCAGCGGTTTCTGGCGCTCGGCGGGCATTTGTCATTCACCGGAATTCTGACCTTTCCGCGCAGTGACGATGTGCGGGCAGCGTTCCACAGCGTGCCGCTGGACCGGCTGATGTTCGAGACGGATTCGCCGTACCTGTCGCCGGTGCCGCTGCGTGGTCGGGTCAACGAACCGGCCAACGTGGCGCATATCGTCGCCTATGCTGCGGACGTGCTCGAGATGCCGGCGACGGAGTTGGCAGCAGTGACGACGACCAACGCTCTGAAGTTTTTCGGCATCACAGCGGATGCGGCGGTATAGTCTCGCCTGTTTCTATTCGCGCCGACGCTTGACCTTGAAGATCCAAGGGTACTTTTTTGCAACTTCTTTGACGTTTTTCTTGTCGACGAGAAGGTAACGGCTGTCGAACGCTTCCCTGTAATCCTGGGGAACCGAGGCTTTGTTGTCGATAGGTTTTTCGGGGTGCGTGATGACTGCGGCCGTAATCTTGCCTTGTTCGATCGACTTCTGCAGCCCATTGAGTCGCTGGTTGAAGACAATGAACTTGGGCCGCTTGCGTTGCCGCCAGAACCGTATTTTGTTCGGTTCGGCCGGCAGGCCGACCATAGAAATGATGATTCCACATTGTGCCGCGCCTTCCTTGACGAAACTGTCGAAATCCTTGGTAGTCCAGTATTTGGACATGTGCTGGGGGTTGATGCTGCCCACCCGATCAAGCGGTATGTCGGGCGAACGCACGAGCTCGACGGCAAAGGCGTCCTTAGCACCCGCAACGAGCCACGTCTGCCGCTCCCGCAGCACCGATTCATTCACCGGCGTTGTCGGCTCCTCGATGAACAAAATGCCGGTCGGCCCTGCATAGTCCAATTCGGTCAGGTATTCACCGACGCACTGCATCGCTGCGTATTCGTAAGCTGCTTGCACCTTTCGTTCTGGCGAAGCAAACATCGGGCCGGCCAGTCGGGAAATCCCTATGGCAATGGCCGCAATCGTACCGAGACCGGCGAGCGGACGTCCCCAAATGGCGCCGCCGCGGTACCCGGCCATGCCGATAATTATGATCAGTGCTGACGCGCCGAAAAGTCCATACCAAAGTGTTGTCACGCTTGGCTACCCGTGTTTGTGATTTCCGCTTGCTGGCCTGCTGTGGTATGAGATTTGGCGAGACGTTGCGGAAGATAATAAAGTGCGTATTATACGCGCTTTAGAGAAATTGCCAAGCCCCTTGGTCTTGAATCTGGGATGGGTCCGATTATATTTCTATTAACATCACGCCGTGCATGAAATATGCGGTACCAGTTCACGGGATTGATTGTTTTTTTACGGCAGAAAAAACTCTTAGGAGAACTTGATGAACACTGCGCAGCTTCGTACATCTACGCGTGCATCCGGATTTACGTTGATCGAGTTATTGGTCGTAATTTCCATCATATTCATTCTTGCCGGGATGTTGTTTCCGGCGTTGATACAAGCCAAGGCCCGCGGCAAACAGGCCAAGTGCATCAACCGCTGCAAGCAGATGAATATCGCTATTCAGTTCTACGCAGATGAGTTTCAGGGATACTTCCCGTTGGACGGTCCGAGTGATGCATTACAGGGGGAGGATGTGTGGTTTCAGAAGCTGCGTAAGTTTCTGGGCGAAAATCTGGATACCTCCACCGTTCTCAAATTCGTCAGGGACCCCGGCATGCCAATAGGCCCTCTAAATGAGGTGAAAGACTTCAAACAGACCAATTACATGTTCAACAACAAACTCAACCAAACCGCTGCTTTTCCTCCGTCCGGGGCATTGAAACTGGTGCAGGTCATCGATCCGGTCAGAACCATGACGATCATCTGCGGCGGTGTCGCTGACCTGCGAACCGGTGACCAGACCGACCACACCAACGGCTTGCTCAAATATCCCCATCCTGTCAGCGGTTCCCAAGCCGATATCCTGTTCAGTGACGGACACGCGCAACCCATAAAGAAATCCGATATCCCGACTGCCGGCACCGATCCCTTCTGGGAACCTCAGTAGTTGATGGAATCGACAGCCGATCGTTCGCCGACCACGGGATTGACGTCTCGTGGTTCTTTTTTTCCCACGAAAGAGGTGGCACAAAGCCACCGCCCCAAGCCCACACCCGACGATGACTTATAATTTCAATGCAGGCCCCGCCACCATCCCCGCTACCGTCATGGAGCGCGCGCGCGGCGAATTCATCGAATACGCCAACTGCGGTTACAGCATCATCGAAGCGAGCCACCGCAGTGCGGAGTTCGAAGAGATTATTGCCCGTGCCGAGGGTAACGTCCGTGAACTCACGGGTATAGGTGACGATTTTGCCGTGCTCTTTCTGCAGGGCGGCGCCAGTACGCAGTTTGCCATGATACCAATGAATTTCTTGCCGCCCGATCGCACCGCGGCGTATGTCGACACCGGGTTGTGGAGCGGCAAAGCAGTCAAGGAAGCCCGGAAAATCGGCCACGTTGCCGTTGTCGCCGGCACCGCCGACGCGGATTATGACCATATCCCCGAGCTGCCTGCCGGCACCGTGGCGACGGACGCCGCTTACCTGCATATCACCACCAACAACACGATCTATGGCACTCAATATCAAGCGGTACCCGAAGTTCCCGATTGCGTGCCGCTTTTCGCCGACATGTCCAGCGATATCCTCTCGCGCCCTTTGCCTTTCGAGTCGTTCGACCTGGTCTATGCCGGTGCCCAGAAGAATCTCGGGCCGAGCGGCGTGACCCTGGTCATCGTCTGCCGGGACCTGGCCGAAAGCGGCGCCGCGAACCTGCCGTCGATGCTCGATTACCGCACCCACATCAAAGGCGACTCGCTCTATAACACGCCGCCAACTTTCGCGATCTACATGATGGCTCTGGTCACCGACTGGATCTGTGAGCAGGGCGGCCTGTCCGCAGTCGCCGAGGTCAATCGCCGCAAGGCGGCGGACATTTACGGCTGCATCGACCACGACGACTTCTATCGTGGCAGAGCCCGGACCGATTCGCGGTCTGCGATGAACGTCTGTTTCAATCTGCCGACCGCAGCGCAGGAAGCCGCCTTTGTCGAAGCGGCCGCCTCCTCCGGTCTGATCGGGCTCAAAGGCCACCGCTCCGTCGGCGGCATTCGCGCCAGCATTTACAACGGGATGCCGCCTGCCGGTGTCACCGCGCTTGTCGACTTCATGCAAGAATTCCGCCGGAGCCATGGTTGAGGCGCGGTCGGCACGAACCTGCTTGTGCCGGACCTTGCGAGGCCTTCGCAGATTGCAAATCGAGCGACACCCACTACAATAAAGCCGGTCGGTTTGTGCTATCTCAACCGCTTGACGCATGGAACTTTAGCGCCACGCGGACGTCTTATATCCAAGCAAAATGACCCACCTTGGCGGGTGCCGCCTGCCGCCCCCGGTGCTGCGAAGATGTTTTTGTTTCGCCACAACAAATGTGCTGCATTCACCTGGGATCAGGATAGCAACTATTATGGTGTGTTCTGTGACCGTGCCAGCGACACCACGCGTGTGCGCCGCTACTGGCAGGCTCAGAAGAAAGCCAGCCAGTCACCGGCAGAGCTTCTCGCCGCCGGACGCCGTGAACTGGGGTTCGACGACGACACCATTGTTATCGTAGGCGGCAATTTCCGCAAGGCCTGCTTCGTCGACCTCACGATGCCGCGGATCGCGCCCGAGGACATGCGCGGTGCCGTCCAGTTCGAGCTCGGCAAGTATTCACCCATCGCCGTCGATGACCTGGTCTGGGGCTATCGTAATGTCAACCGGATCGCCGGTACCGAAATGCAACTCACCCGCGTCGTCTATGTGCGCCGCGACGATTGGAACCGCTGGATCGAAGCTGCCAGCGGCCTGGGACACGGTGTCGATATGATCATCCCCGCCCCCGCGGTGCTCGACCCGATGTTGGAAAACCGCGATATCGCCTTTAGTGAAGGGGTGAACGGTGACTACTTCGTTTTCAAACACGGCAGCAACGGCCAGCGGCAGGTCACCTATACGACTGAAGCGCCAGATGACGCTGCTCTCATTGGCGTCGGCGATCAGCCGTTGTTGGAGGATTGGCTCGTTCCCGGCGAGCTCGGCCAGCTTGAGAAGACTGCCCAGGCCAGCTTCATGCCTGCCATTCTGCTCAGCCGCTATGGCCTCAGCGAACACTTTCATGGTGATCACAAGCACTGGTTGCCGTTGCCGCTCGAATTGCAGCCTCGCCGCAATCGCACGATCAAGCTTCTGACGACTGCCGCCATTGCTTACCTGGTGTTCGTGCTGTCGATCCTGGGTTGCTGCTGGATCTCCGACCATCACCAGCAATTGCAAAGCGCCCGCATGACGACGCGTCAGCTCGAGCGCCAGCTCTACGAGCTCAAACAGCGTGCCGCGCGGCCGGAAATAGCTGCGAAGATCGATGCCGACCTGTCGGAGACTCGGCAGGAACGCGTACGCCTGTCGGAAGCGTTGGCTGAGCTCACCCACGTTATCTCGGACAATTTGTGGTCGACGAATTTTACGTGGAAGGAGGGCCACATCACGGCCCAGCTGCAGGCCGAACAGACCACCGAAAACCTCACGGCTGGTCTGCGCGAATGCATCATCTTTTTCCCCGAGGCTTTTCAAAGACACCATACCGACCCAAGCGGCACCGTAAAAGTCACGCTCGAAGGTACAGTCAGAGCCTTGGAGGACTACCTCCCGGCGAAGGCCGAACGGGACACCAGGCGCGCTGCTGAGCGCCAGGTCGCTCGCATCAAAGCTGCCGAAGAAGCGCGCCTCGCCGCCGAGGAGGAACGCTACGCGCGCCTCGCCGAGCGCCGCGAACAGGCGACCTTGGGCGGATCGCCGCCGCCGCCGCCGCCGATGCCGGTCTTCGAGGACGGTGAGCTCGATCTGCCCAAGCCCGAAGGCGAACAATACGAAGGCGACAAGGCCGAAGAAGAGATCCCAGACGAAAACCAGACTTACGAGAACACCGAAGGTGTGAACTGATGGCAAACGGCACGAAACAGAACAAAGGTATTCTGGCCATCGGTGTCGCCATCATCGCTCTGCTGGTCGCTGTGTATGTATTGCGCTTCCTGAACTTTGAAATAGCGTTGCCGACGCAGTCGATGATCCAGGCGGAAGAAGAGCGTGCCCAGCAATTACGACAGGATATCGAGGACACCAAGCAAGACGTTATCGATATTGAAATGGAGCGACTCGATCTGGTGGATGCAACCGCCGGTTTCTGGCCGTTCGAGATCAACAAGATCCAGGATCGCATCGAGCAGCTCGCACGACGCTCAGGACTGCAGCTCAAGACCGTTGGGGCGCCCAACCCGGTTCCTGTAAGCGAGTACGTGCGTGCCGTCGACGTGAACATCAACAGTCATACCACCATGAAATCCGCCACACGGTTCATCCAAGCCATCGAGGAAAACGGCCCGCACAGGCTCGAGTGGTTCAACTGCATTCTGCGCCCCAATCAACCCCGTGAACCGACCGGTGTACAGATCACCGGTAAAATCCGTGCCTACGTGCTTTCGGACGATGCCGCCAAATTCGTCGCAGGAGTGGATCAATGAAAGGGCTTGTACTTTTATTCGACGTCGTACTGATCATTGCCGCCGTCATGCTGACGCGTCAAGCGTGGACGCAGCTCTCAGCGGAACCGCAAAACCGTGAGCCAAAGTATGACGACAGCAGTCGCTCGGTTATCGTCCTGCCGGCGCGTCAGGCGAATGCCCAGGTGCCGCCGATCGACAGCGAGCAATGTGACATCTCCTGGCAGCGCGCCCTCTTTCACCCGGCCCGCACGTTCGAGATCATTGCACCGACGACAGGGAACGAACCCATAGAAACCCCCACCGGTTTCGAGCAGTACGAGCTCGTCGGTATCGCTCGCGTCGGCGACATTGCCTGTGCCAGCATCATCGTGCATGCCCCCACCGGGCGGAAGTCGAACAGGACCAGGACGCAACGGCGACTCCGCAAAAACCGCAACGCCCCGCCGTCGGCGCCGAACGCCAAAGGCCGACAGGCAAAAAAGAAAAATCGCGCCATTTACAGCCTCAACGACACCGTTGGCGAAACGGGTTACATCCTCAGCGAGATCGGCACCGGCTCTGTCATCCTGAAGATGGACGGCAAGGACGATATCGAACTGCTGCTGGACACTGCCGACGACAGGAGTAAAGCTCGGCGAACTACCGCCTCGCGCCAGGCCCAGGTGCAGCAGATTCGGCAGTCGAAGGCGAAACAGCAGGTCGCCAAACAGATTGCTGCCAAAGCTTCTTCGAGGGAGCGGTCGTCAACGACAGCGAAACCGCGGGTGCCGCCGCCGCCGCCCAGCGCGAACAGCTTGCCGCCGCCGCCCGGAGCTACCGGCAAAAACGTGCAGAACCAGCGACGTGCCAATTCCCAAAGCCGCAATGCCAACACCGCCGTTCCCAATCCCAAGGGGAGTCAGAATTAGTGACCAATCTGTCGCCTTGCCAACCTGCAACCCTATCCATCCTTACCGCATGATAACATCCTTCCAGACCTGTCGGACGTCGATTCACATCGCTGTTGCCCTGTTTGTGTTCTGCGCCCTGCCGGGCTGCAAGACTTTTCAGGAGCTAGTGGAACCGATCGACACCAAAGTCGGCAAAACGCTTGACGCCGGAGAAATCCTCGCCCGCACATCGACCCGTGTGAGACTCGGGAATCAGCCGGATGGTAAACAATTCAAAGAAGAAGAGCCGGCAATCACGCCGCCGCTCACCGTCGTTCTGCCTTCACGCAATCTCGAACCGCCCGCTGAGTTGGCCCGCAAGCGGGCATACAGTCTTGCCGAGGACATGATCGACGAGCCC
>DPYP01000351.1:1590-8817 GCA_003545375.1 Lentisphaeria bacterium | reverse complement strand
CTGACGTTGGCACCGGGCAATGGCACAGAGTAACTTCTGGGCAGTCGCTCAAACAATCGGGACACCACGATGCTTAACGATCAAAAAATCCTCATCACCGGCAGTACTTCCGGAATTGGCAAGGCAATGGCGGCAGCGATGCTCAAAGCAGGCGCACGAGTCGTGATCAATTCCAATGAACCGGATACCGGCAGCGCAGCGCTTGCAGAGTTGGAGGAATTCGGGGAATGTCACTTCATCGAGACCGACCTGTCCTCAGTGGAAGCCTGCCAAGCGCTGGTGGGTGCCGCCTTCGAGCGACTCGGCGGCCTCGATTGCCTCGTCAATAATGCGGCGGCAGCTGTCGGTGGCCCGTTTCGGGATGCGACTGTTGAAGATTTCGCAATGACCTTCGACGTCAACGTTCGATCGTCATATTTCACGTCACAGGCATTTGCCCGGTTGGTTGGCAAACGAAACTGCGACGCCTGCATTCTTTGCACGGGCTCCACCAATTCAATGCAGGCGGAGAGAGAATCGGTCCTGTATGATACAAGCAAAGGCGCCATTTTAATGCTGGTACGATCACTGGCAGTGACCCTGGCCGAGGATGGGATTCGTGTCAACGGCATTGGACCAGGCCTCGTCAAAACCCGCCTCAACGACTACGCCTCCAGCAGCAACCCGGAATTGCAGGAATTGATGAGATCGCAAATTCCACTCGGCCGCATCGGTGAACCCGACGACATAGCCGGTGCAGCAGTCTTCCTTGCCTCGCCCATGGCCCGCTACATCACCGGACACATGTTGTACGTTGACGGCGGAATCATCGCGCAGCAGATGGTTCGTCCACGTGACTGATCGGTTGAAGTGCCGAGTGCCAGGGGCATGGGTATTGCTGAAACAACACCCGGAACCGCCAACCTGATCGACAAGCAGGTCTATATGGCAAATCCCGGGTAATTACTCAACAGTCCCACCGCTTGCCAAATCCAGGATACTGCCTATCTTGGTCGTGCCGCCCCACGTCATGTTCTCAACTGGCCATAATGAAAGGATATGAATAGATGCCTGCTCCCAATTGCCCCTCCTCCAAGATCACCGACGAACACAAACAGCAGTTTCGTGAGGAAGGTTATTTCATCGTCGATCATGTCATTTCCGACGAGCATTTGGAACTGCTGCGTCGGGTTTGCGGGGAACTGATCGCTGAAACCGATGACCAGATCGACCGCGAGCAATGGGATCAGGTGCGCGAGATCACGCACAAGGGCAAACGGTACTTCATCGATGGTGCCTACGACCGCCGCCCCGACCTTGGAAAGTTCCTGTTCAGCGATTGCATGGCCGACATTTGTCGGGCCACCATCGGGCCGATAGCGTACCTGTTCAAGAACCAGTTCGTGGTTAAATGCGCGGACGTAGGGATGAAGTTCGGCTGGCACCAGGATTCCGGTTACATCCCTGAACCGCATTCACCATACCTCTCCTGCTGGTGTGCCCTGGACGATGTCAGCGCGGAGAACGGGACCATTGATGTCCTGCCGTGGTCGCGGGTCGGGGGAAACCAGGTTCGAACGCACACGCGCGACGAAAACACTAATGACTTGATTGGCTACGTGGGCGATGATCCGGGTGTTCCCGTCGAAGTGACCGCGGGCGGCGTGGCAGTGTTTTCGAGCACGACCCTGCACCGAAGCGGCGCCAATACATCCGACCGGGTACGCCGAGCCTTTCTGGCGCAGTATTCACCCGAAATCATACCCTTTAAGGAGGCGACGACGCGTCAGGCCGTTCCGTTCTTGAAGGACGGTTTGGTCGTTTGATCAATGAATCGGATCTGGATACCCTCGAAATCGTAAGGCAGATGACATCGGTGCAGGTTGCCGTACCATCTTAACAAAGTAGAGACAGGGGCGATTTTTATGAAGGAATTGAAGGTTGGCATCATCGGTTTCGGCAACATGGGCGCGCATCTCGGACGCGCACTTGACCATGCCACAGGCGGGCTGGTGACGGTAGCTGGTGTGGTGGACCCGGATGATGAGAAGTATCAGCGCAATTGTGATTTTCTCGGCAATAAACCACAGCGCTGCGCCACGATTGCAGAACTGCGGAAGATGCCGCTCGACGGTATTATCGTGGCGTCGCCAAACCATTGTCACCTGGAGAACATCCAGGAACTGCAGGGGTTGAGCACACCGCTGCTGCTGGAAAAGCCGCTCGATGCCAATTTCGACAAGATCTGCGATGTTCTGCGCTTCTCGGAAGAGTACTCGGGCCCCATTATAGTCGATCATGTCATGCGCTATGCTCCCATCATCTCCCAGACCAAGAAGCTGGTTGATTCGGGTGCAATCGGCCAAATCTGTTCCGTGTCATTCGTGCAGAACTGTTTTTACGGCAACAGCATGTACCACTGTTTCCGGCGTACCATGGCCGGCAGTGGCGGCATGTTTATCGAAAAAGCTACGCATGACCTGGACATCATGCACTACATCGTCGGGGCTCGCGCCAGCCGCGTTGCTGCTATCGCCAGACGCCAGGCCTTCGGTGGCAACAAGCCGAATGACCTGCACTGCAGGCAGTGTGACGAACGCTTCACATGCCCGGAAAGCAGCAATAACACCCAGTACCGCTACGGCAATACCGACAAAATGTTTGAGCAATCCTGGGCAAACGACATGTGCGTGTACGCAGAGGAAGTCGATGTGCCCGACAACGAAGTGTGCATGATCGAATTCGACAATGGCACTTTCGGCACCTACACCCAGTGTTTTTTCAGTCCGGTCAGTTACACGACGCGGGAATACGAGATCACCGGGCTCGAAGGCATTTTGCGCCTTAGCCTGACCATCCAGGGAAACCACGACAAGGGCCGTATCCTGCACTGCCCCCGCTTTGGCACACCTGAGGATTCAACAGTCTACGAATTCGACTATCGCAAGCGTATGCACTACAACGGCGGCGGTGCTGTCGCCCGGCACTTCTGTCAGCTCATGACCGGCGAGGCAGAGCCGTTCACAACTGTGCGCCAGGCCTTTGCGGCGGAGCTGCTCGGACAGGCCGCAACGTTGGCGGCACAGCGGGGAGAGTTTGTTGTTCCTCAAGAGCTCTTGCCCGACGACCTGCAGGGCTTGTGGGAAGAACTGTAAGATTCACAATACGCGACCGGAGCCAATCGCTCCTGCGACGACGCCATTCGTTCAGCCGATGCCAACGGCAACGGCTGTGTGGATCTCGTCTTTCCAGATGCCCACGGCTACATCGGACACGGCCCACCTGGATCTATCCCCAGGCCGACGGCCCGGGAGATGGCTGGCCGCGGCAGGAGCTGGCAAATGACAGCGGCTGGTGCAGCCTGGTCCGACCCGGAAGGGGAAGGTAGTTATTACGAGGTGTCCGGCAACACCACGCCGAATATCCGACCGACCGCCAAGTGGCTGCAGTACAGGGCAACATTCGTCCACACCAACGGCTGCCGCTCGCCGCTGCTCGAGGAAGTACAGCTTGATTTCGGCGAGTGAGCTTCCAGGCCGGCTGCCGCTCCTGGGGCTGATAAAATGAACGGCACGGAGCAGAGGCTGCCGTTCACCAATAGCAACCTCTTCTTTCCGTAATTAACACCGCCGCCCGTTTGCCGGTGGCGGGGTTACGCACCTTGTCTCATTCGACTGTGAACGAGCTTGCAGCAGACGTTCCCGTATAGAGATCCGTCACCGTCACCGTCCATCTGCCCGGTTGCTCATTGTGGGCAATCGGAAGCGTGATCTGCGCCTGCCCCGCCTCGACGAAAACGCTTTGGGAAAACCACGGCGCCTCGTCACCGGCGGGGGACGTCGCCTTGAGTTTAAGGGGATGCGTACCCTGCGCATCAGCGATTTTCACCTCGATCTCGTATACTCCGCCGCGCCGGACAGCATCGTCGGTCGCCTCGAGCAGCGGCACGCCTAACTCGCGTTCACTCAACACGAGAAACGTCGGCCACCGTGGCCGCAGACCGGTTGCGAACACTTCGACGGGACCGGCCCGCAGACCGGTGCGCAGCTCGCAGACGTACAGCGGCCGGGACAGGCGTACCGTCACCGGCACGGGGGTGTCGAGATCGGTAAAAGGGGCCGGCGCCGGCGGCGCACTGCTGTCCTGCCAGGTGCTTCTGTCCGGTCCGAAGAGGGCCACAACCTCGATACCATCGCCGGTGCGCCAGCGCATGGCTTCCATGTTCCGGTGCCGCCGTCCCGCTTCGTCAACCATCGTCAGCGGCCACTGTACCCCGGCCTCGGCAAATATTGTCTGTAAGAAACTCGAGGCGTCCTCGGGGCCGTCATGAGTCGCCAAAGGCGGGAAAGACCACATCGTGAAATTCAGCAGGATCGCGCGCCCTTCCCCAACCTCGTTGACGATACAAATCGGTGTCGCACCCGCCTTTCCCAGAGCCGTGCCTGTGGTCACTTCCAACGCCGGGTTGACAGCCAGATCGGCGAGGTTCACATCAACTGCGGAGCCGGCGATTGTGCCGGTGATCCTGCCGCCCGCCCTGTCGGCCGGTGCACTGCCGGTGTGGCGAACCCCGAACAGGTCGTCGAGCACGGCGCCGTTATCACGTTGCTTGCCGCGCGCGCCGTAGATGCCGGGTCTGACATCGGCGATAACCGTGCCGCCATTAGCGACGAAGTCGCGGATCGTCGTCTCCTCCTCGGGACCGATCGCTTCGTACTGCGAAAGGATCATCACCTTGTAAGGCGCGGGATCGAACTCACCACGCCGGATCTGCCCGTCGGTGGTGTATACGAACTGCAGGCCGCTGGCGCGAATCGCCCGGTGCCAGGCGGTGTGATTGCGCCAGGTACGCTCGACCTCGCTGCGATTCCGGCCCGAGTGGTCCCTGGTTCGGAAGTTGCCGTAGGTGGGACCGGCCTCCTTGTCCTTGTGAGACGTCTGGATCTTGGCCAGCTTGACCGAGGTCATCGAATGGAGCATGACGATGCCGTCATGAAGCATCTCCGAATCTTTGTGCACATTGAGCACCGTGCCGAGCCCGTCAAAGACGATCCGGGCCGAGTCGACGACCCGGCGGACGGAGCCTTTCAGCGACATTTGCGGTGTCAGCATGCGGTCGATCCGAAAATAGCCGATGGTGTTGCCGCCGCGCAGGAAGCTTTCCCAGAAAAACGAAGTGCCCATGAAGTTGCCGTGCAGGTATCCCCTGGGCGCGATCGAGCGGATCACCTCGTTCGTCGTGCCGCCGTGTTCGCCGTAGGGCATCCACCAGCCGGTGTTGCGCACGATCACGTCGATGTCGGCGTCCAGGCGGATATCGTTTCCCTCCACGCCGACCCTGGCGTGCGGGTCCATGCGGCGGGCCGTGTCGCCGAAACGCCGGGCGTAATTCGCAAAGTTCCAGTATTGGAAGGACCGCCGGTCGATATAGCGCGGGTAATTCTTCATCGCTTCCGTCCAGGCGGTGGAGCCGTGGGTCTTGCCTTTGCTCCCGTGCTCGTTGTTGGCGTAGGAGAGGTGGTAGCTCTTCCTGTCGTCGGCCGACAGCCAGTGCAGATCTGTCCCGTCTATCTTGGGTTGTATCTCGTCGAACTTCTCGAAACTGGCGCCCCAGGATTCGTTGAGCGCCGCGATCGTGCCGTAGTCGTTCTCCAGCCAATCCTGGTAGACCTTCCAGCAGGCGGCGTGCAGGCAGGAACCGAACACCGCCTGCTCGTCGCCCATGCTGTAGGCGAGCACCCCACGACAGCGGAAATCCATTTCAGGATCGAGATGACTCTTGATCTGCCCGGATATGGCGGGTTCGTCATTCCAGCACATTTTGCCTTCTAAAACCCCGTTGCGGTCGACACCGGGTTCCTGGGCGCCGGTGTCGGGAAGGCGGTAGAGGTCGCTGGCGCAATACGGCGTGTAGTTCATGCCGGCCCGGGTCATGTACCACCACGGCCCGTGGCTGGTCTCGAGGCGCGACGTCACACCGGAGGCCGCCAGCAGATCTTCGGCGATGTCATCATATATCGACGAGTAAAGACGTCCCCAAAGTATGAAGTTCCACTGGTCCTGCTTGCGGTTCGCGATGGTGTACGGGTCCGGCGCGTAGCCGTAGCAGATCTCTTCGCCGTCAGCTACGAGTGCCGCTTCGATCCCGAGGTAGTGCGGCGTCACTGCTGACGTTGCCAGGGAGAAGGTGGTCTGTGCGCCAGGGCGGCGGATCTCCTGCCGGGCAACTATCCGGCCGTAGCGGTCCACGGCGTGCACCCGCAGCGTGCGCTCGGCGCCGGCGTCTGTGTCGATGGTGACCGTGCCGGTAATCGGCTCGCCGGTCTCGCCCCAGTCACGATCGACCTTGACCCGGCCGATCCTCTCCTCAGTAGTGACCGTGAATTGCTCGACAGCCCAACCCTCGACGCCGCGGTCACCGCGGGCTATTACATCGACGGCGTATCTGCCCGCAGGCAGGGCGGGCAGCGGGAACTCATGGGCGCCGTTCGCTGTGTCGATGTCAAGAACGGCCGGCAGCTGCATGGCACCGCGCGACTGGCTGCGTATGCGGGCGGCAAGGTTGATGGGACCGGCCACGCCCTCCCCTTTCCAGGAGATACTGATCTTGTGCGCCGGCAGCCCGACACGGTCCAGCGCAGGACCCGGAAGAGATACCGACATCTGTAATCGCGGCTGGCGCCCGGCGGCCCACAGGACAGCGCGCCCCCGCCTTTCGGAGCGCAGGTCTCGGGGCAGATCGGTTCCGAATATGTGGGCCACCTCGTAGACCGCCGGCGGCCGACGGTGGTAGACGTGCCAACTGTGGACCGTCGCCAACGCGACGAGGCGGCCCTTGCCGTATTTCCAGACCTTGGCGTCGAGCCCCGCCAAAGCGGCGGGGAATTTTATCTCTTCGGCCTTGGAGATGATCGGCTTGTCGTCGTCGCCGACTTTGTACAGCAGCGCCATGCCGGCCCCCGCCCGCACATGGTCGAGGATGGCCGCGTACGATGCATCCGGAAGAAATCCAATGACCGAGCCGGTGAAGACGTAGCAGTCGTAGGGCTTCTGCAGCAACCGCGCCAGCCGCTCTTCGCCGATGGCGCCACCATAGACGCCGGAGCCGCCGGCATACGCCGTTGCATATGTATCGCCCTGGGCGGGCAAGACGAGTACTGCATCCCCGTCAATATCGAAGCGCTGCTTCAACTCCACGGCATGCCGCAAAGGCAACACATTGACATCGGCGGACAGCGGGGCAATAAA
>DPYP01000351.1:0-1201 GCA_003545375.1 Lentisphaeria bacterium | reverse complement strand
CTCGATCGAGTTGGTCTCTTCGAGTACATCCAGGCTCGGCATGGACGGCCCGGCCGTTACGCCTGTGGTGAGGCATGTCAGCAGTATGGCGCACACCCGCAGGCATACCCGCCACAGGCCGATGCGGTCCGATGTGCCGCAGCCGATCAGCTCAAGGTTATTTTTTTTCGTTTTCCTGCTCATATCAGTGTCCCCCTCAATTGACAAAGGCCAGCAGCTTGCGAGCATAGGCTTGGTTACCGTAATTTTCCAGTATGCGCTGCTGCGCCTGCCTGGCAGCGTCCCGGCGCTTGTCGTCGTGTGCCAGCCACCATCTGGCCTTGTCGGCCAGCTCATCGAGCGTCTCCCAGGTATCGATCTCCTTGCCAATTTCAAAAACCTCCTCGATGCCGTTGACGTAATCGGTGAGCATGAAACCGCCGCTGCCGGTGATCGCCGTGTCACGCTGATTCAGGTACCCATATGACAATGGCGAATTGTGCTGGTTGATACTGATCTTCGCAGCCTGATACAGTCCAGGCAATTCGAAATACGTCCGGAAACCACGGTAACAGTCACGCGGGATATCGTCGAAAACACCGAATCCCAGGCCGCCGTAGATGTGAACACGCCCGAGCTCGTTCACCGTACGAACGACGTCCTGGCGCAGGGCGCGCTGGTCGGGGAAGGCGATCGTGTGGGTGATGCGCTCGACCTCGTCCTCGGATTTCAGATAGTCGGCCGCGTCGCCGCCCTGCTTTGAATACAACGACAAGACGGTGACCGAAAAGTCGCAGTCTTCGAATGGCGTAGGTTTAGCCGTGCGATGCAGCTCCAAAGCCGGGGGCGGGTACAGCACGATCGCCTTGATGCCGCGCTCGGCGTACACCGCCACACTTTCTTTGCAGCAGGTTGCCGCAAATTCGAAATCGGCAGAGAACTCAGGACTTGCCAACAGGTCCCACGGGTCGTCCTGGGTGTGCGTTACGGTCTTGCACCATGGAAATTTCTCGCGCAACTCACGGATCAGCCCGGGGGGTTGATCGTCTTTGCTGAACCACCAGAGCAGGAGCTTCGGCCGGCGCGCCTCGATCGTCTTGAACAACGCCGTCTTGAAGGCCTCGACGTCGGCGTACGGCAGCGGCCACTCGCTCGGGTCAGCGATGACGTCCGCCTCTTCGTTCGCCAGGGCGATATCGTCATCGAGGCTGGCGCGGATACA
>DPYP01000211.1:2577-17031 GCA_003545375.1 Lentisphaeria bacterium | reverse complement strand
GACTCTCGACACGCGGGAACCGCTCCCCGGGTCCTTTGCGACATGGTCAAAGTCGACTTAGCCAAAATCTCTGTTACCGAGGCGAACGAACGAATTCGTGGCGCGGGTGAAAACAGTGAAGACGTCGAAGTCTTCAACCCCGATGCCCGCCACCATATTGGCGTTGGCCTCATCCACCCGATCAATGTCCGCGTCAACGGGTCCGCCGGTTACTTCTGCGCCGGGCTCACGGATGGTCCGAATTTCACCATCGAGGGGAACGTCGGGTGGGGCGTCGGCGACAACATGTATCAGGGCTCTGTTGTCGTCAACGGCAACGCCAGCGCCATCCCCGCCGTCGCTATCCGCGGCGCCGACATCGTCATCAAGGGCAACATCGGTTCGCGTGCCGGCCAGGTGATGAAGGAAGGCACCCTGTTTTGCGGCCGCAATGCAAATTTTATGGCCGGCTACATGATGTACGGTGGCCGCATCATCATCCTCGGCGACTCCGGCGAACGCCTTGGCGAGGATATGACCGGCGGCAGCATCTATATCGGCGGTAAAATCCAGTCGCTGGGCACCGATGCAAAGATCGACGATCTCGACAGCGACGAGCTCGACAGCATCCGCCAGTTTCTCGACCAGTACGAGTTGCCATTCGACGGCAGCTTCCAGAAAGTTGTCAACGCCGGTGAGCATCTGCGCTACAAGGGGGGCGTCGAAGAGCGTGTGCGCCCGATGCCGTTCCATACCTTTTCCGGGACTCACGCGTACTGGAACGACAAGACCCAGGAAGACATCCACATCAAGTCCCGTACCGGCCGCTATCGGGTCCGCGGCTACGGTGCTGCACGCCCCATGCCGCACCTGTCCGACCTGGCCTTTCGCGCCGACGTTGCCGCCACTGCCGACGACGACGTCCTCTCGAAAGTTAATCTGCACACTGTCATCGGTGACAAGCATGGCGCCAAACCGCTCGACCTGAGCATGCCCGTGATGATCGCGCCGATGAGTTTCGGTGCCCTCAGCCGCTCCACGAAAGTCGCCATGGCGCTTGCCTCCAGCATGTCCGGCATCTCCGAGAATACCGGGGAAGGCGGCGTACTCGACGCCCAGCGTGAGGCTGCCGATCAACTCATCTTCCAGTGCCTTGCCGGCCGCCTTGGCTGGAACATCCGCGACATGCTGCGCGCCGACGCCCTCGAGATCTATATTTCTCAGGGCGCCAAGCCGGGCTTCGGCGGGCAGCTCATGGCAAAAAAGGTCACTGAAGAACTCGCTGCCATCCGCGGCATCCCGCCAGGTATCGACCTGCGCTCGCCGTCGCGTCACCCGGACGTGCTGGGCGCCGACGACCTGGCGATCAAAATCGAGGAGTTCCGCGAGGCCACTGGCTACAGGATTCCGATCACCGTCAAGCTCGGTGCCGGCAGGATCCGCGACGACATCAAGATCGCCATGAAAGTAGGCTTCGACTTCGTCGAGCTCGACGGCTCCCAGGGCTCCACCGGCGCCTCCAGTGCCGACGTGCTCGAGTACGTCGGCGTGCCGACACTCGCTGCCATCGAAGGCGCCCTCAATGGCTTGGCCGAGATCGATTGCAGCGGGCAGTTGCCTATTGTCCTGATGGGCGGCGTCATGGACGGTATCGACGCTGCCAAAGCACTCGCCCTGGGGGCTGACTGCACCGCCGTTGGCACCGCCGCTATCATTGCAGGCGGCTGCATCGCCTGCATGCAGTGCCATGTCGGCAATTGCGTCGTCGGTATCGCGACCCAGGACCCGGAGCACGAAAAACGTTATAAGCTGCATCAGGAAGCTCAGCATGTGCATCACTTCCTCGAGTCCATGCGTTGGCAGATCGCTTCCATCGTCCACGCCAACGGCTACGACGATGTCAAGCAACTCAACCGCAACGACCTCGTGACACTGACGCCCGAAGCTGCCGAAGTCACTGGACTCGAGTACGTCCCCGAGCTGCGCGAACGCGAACAGCAACGCCTCCCCGCCAACTGGAAATACGAGTTTGCTGTACGATGACCACAGCCATTCCCATAGACGAACGTAATCTGCAGGTCGAAGTCGGCGTAGATTTCGTCGACGACACCCCCGATGCCCATTTCGTACCCGCGCCCTGCCAGGTTGCCTGCCCTATCGGTACCGATGCGCCGTCCTACCTGGCTTACATCTGGGACGGGGACCTCGAGGGCGCTCTCGAGGCGATCACTGCTACGAACCCGCTCAGCTCCATTTGCGGCCGCGTCTGCGACGCCCCGTGTGAACCCGCCTGCCGCCGCGCCGACAGTGACGGCCCCATCGCCATCCGCAATCTCAAGCGCTACGTCATGGACAAGCTCGGAGCAGCTTTTCAGATGCCGCCGGTGCCGGTTACTCAGATGGAAACAGTTGCCGTCGTCGGCAGTGGGCCGGCTGGTATTACTGCCGCCCAGGATCTGGCCGAAGCCGGCTACGAAGTGCACCTCTACGAGATGACCGACCGCCTCGGCGGCATGGTCATCTGGGGTATTCCCGCTTTCCGCTTGCCGCCCGAAGTTATCCGCGAAGATATCCAGCGTATCCTGACGCATTGCCCTGGAATCAAGGTCCATCTCAATACCGCCCTGGGCGACCACAGCGAACCCTTCGCATCCGGCACTGTCACGCACGTTACCCTCGATGAACTCAAAGAACGGCACGACGCTGTCGTGCTCGCCATCGGTTCATGGTGGGGCAAGACCCTCGGCATCCCCGGCGAGAACGATCCCCGCATTGTCGACGGCGTCAGCTACCTGCGCAGGATCAACACCGGCGAGCGCCCGGAGACACCAGAGACGGTCCTCGTCGTCGGCAGTGGTGATGTCGCCATGGACGCCTGCCGCGTCGCCAAACGACTGCCAGGCTGCAAGAACGTCAAGGTCCTTTACCGCCGCGGTCCCGATGAAATTCCGGCGCGCCAGGACGAACTGCGTGGCGCCATCGCCGAGGACATTGAATTCGTCTACTACACGCAACCGGTCGAAGTGGTTGCCAGTGACGAATCTGTCACTCTGCGCTGCGTCAAGACCGAGCTCGGCGAACCCGAAGCCGACGGCCGACGCCGGCCGATCAACGTTGCCGGCTCCGAACACGAGTTTACCTGTGGCATGGTCATTACCGCCGTCGGCCAGAAAGGTGAGTGTACCGATCTCGATAATCGCGGCATGATGCGCGACGACATCGTTGTCACCGAATGGGACAACATGCGCACCGATGACCCGAAAGTCTTCGCTGCCGGCGATGGTGCCTTCGGCCCGTCAACGCTGGTAAATTCAATGTTCCACGGCCATCGCGTTGCCTACTATGTCACGGCTTTTCTGCAAGGCCACGAAAATCCCCTGCCTTACCGCACCCCATACCGGACACGACGCGTTCCCGTCTCCCAGGACCCGGAGTGGGAAGTCTTCCACCGCCAGGAGCAGGACTTCCACGGTCTTGGCAAAAACCCCGTCGAGTTCCCCGAGATCGAGTCTCCGTACAGCTTCGAAGCCGCCCGTGCCGAGGCTGCCCGCTGTTTCCGTTGCGACGCCGAGAACGGTACGGCCCTGTACACCGTCAACAACCGTGAAGACATTTTCAACATGGCGCGCACCAAGCCGGACGATTGGAAAAAGATGCGCCGCATGCTCAACAAGCGCTTGTTGCCGCGAGACAACCCCTTTCCCGAGCAGCGTCCGGCAACATTGGATGACATCCATTTTCTTCCTGCCAACCTGTCGCGGCTGGTCATCGACCCCTACCGCGAAGCCTGCAAAACACACACCAAGATCGCCGATTGCCTTGCCCTCGAGTATCCATTTTTCGTTGCCGGCTTCGACGCTGCGCACGATGAGGTCTGTGAAGGTGTTGCCGCCGGCATGGTGGGTCCCGGCTGCCCGTACATCGGTACCCGGCCGCTCGGCACCGATGTGCCATGGATGCAGTTGATCCTGCCCAACGGCACCTTGCCGCACAGTCGTGCAGACGCCCTTGTCTATGTCGCTTCCGACCCGTTCATACCGATCACGCCTGCCCCTGAGCCAGCGCAACCTATTGGACTTGCTGCTACTGTCTCCTGCCTCGAGCAGGCCATTCCGTTTGCCCTCGACAACAATTTCGACTTCATCGTCCTCGACGGTACTGTCGGCATTCACTTACCCTGGGCCGAGCTGCGCCGTGAGGCTGACCTGACCGTGCTTCGTGAAGCCATCTCAATTCTGCGCCGGCTCAAGCGTGAAGGCGACATCGACCTTATTTACTATGGGGGTGTGCGCTCGGGCACCGACACTGCCAAGGTGCTGGCCATCGGCTGCAATGCCGTCGTGTTCGGCGTTACCCTCGGCATTGCTGCCGGCGGCGAGATCGACGATGACGACGGCATGATGTATTTCTCCTCGAACCTTGCCATTGCCGATCGTCAGGAAGCGGTGAGCAACCTCCTCAAAGCCTGCAACGGTGAAGTTTCGATGATGGCACGCTGTACGGGCAAGACCAACATCCACAACCTCGAGCCCGAGGACCTGCGCGCCATCACCATCGCCACCGCTACCGCCACGGGTATCCCGCTCATCGGCCATTGATCTGTATTGATTGATTTTGTAGCACGCACCGGCCGATTAGACCCCTTGGAGGCATTTGAGAAGGGTTGCGGTCGCGTCGGGGCGTGCATTGCTTCTCAGGTTCTCGGCGCGGTTGGCGAAGACCTCGCTGTCATCGAGCCAGGATGTGATCGTTGCACTTAAGCAGTCTGGTGTGCAGTCGGCTTCTTCGATGATCAATGCGCCGTCGATATCGGCGGCAGTCTGGGCGTTCGCGAGCTGATGGGCGTCGGTCGCAACGGCCAGAGGAATGAAGATCGCAGGTATGCCGAACAACGCCAATTCAGCCAAAGTCGAACCGCCGGCACGACAGATACACAGATCGGCGGCCTGCAACACCAGGTCCATGCGGGATTCGTACGCCTGTACGCGTGCCGGAACGCCGGCAGCTGCGTATGCGGTAATGAATGGATCGTTGTCATCGGTGCCGGTGAGGTGAATAATCTGAAAGCGGTCGGCCGCCGCCGACATGCCGTCGAGGGCGTTGCTCACCGTGTCGTTGATAATCCGAGCGCCCTGGCTGCCGCCGAATACCAACAAAGTCCGTCGCGCCTTATCGAGCCCCAAGTCATCGTGCACATCTTCCCGCGGTCGTGGCGCCCGCGCTGCGGCCAGCAGGTCATCACGCAAGGGCATGCCGACCAGCTGCGTCGGGCAGCGCGCGGTTTGCGGATTCCTCAACGGGTAGCTGAGCGCCAGCAGCACGGCGAATCGACTGAGCAACCGGTTGGCACGACCGAGCACGGCGTTGCCGTCGTGCAGGACTAATGGAATGCGGCAGAACCGCGCGGCAAGCCCGGTTGCAACGCTGGTGTAGCCGCCCATGCCCAGGACAACGTCGATGCGATGGCGACGCAGTAAACGGGCACATTTCAGCGCTGCGCAGGCCATCCGGATTGCTGTGACCGGCATATCGAGCTTACCGCGTGGGGCACCCACCGCTGGCGCAGCGATCGCCTCGATACCGCGTTCGGAGGCTATCTGCAGAAAACGGTTCTGACTATGGCCGGCAACAAAAAGCACCGCGTTCCCGGCATTTTCATTGCAGGCGGCAGCAACGGTAAGCCCGGGATAGAAGTGACCGCCGGTACCGCCACAGACGATCGCGAGGCGCAGCGGTCGAGCTTTCGAGGTATCCTTGTCCGGCATGGTTGCAACGGGTTTGAAAATACAAAATGCGTTGGAACTCAGGCAGTTCACGCTTGTCACAATGTTGTAAAGACTGTACCGCCACTCTATGGTAAGTCGAGCCGCTCGATGACGGGGCGCTCACCCTTTTGATACCTTCCTGCGTGATGCGATGAATGAGTATGTATGCTCCGAATGCGGTGCACCGCATGGCGAAGACTTCATCCGCTGTCCAGCCTGCCAGGCCTTTGTGGTCGATGGCAGTCCGTGGCGCAGCGGTGCCGGTCTGTTTGCCATCCCGATTGCGCTGGTGCTGTGGCTGATCTGGATTGGACTGGCGCATTTGGCAGCAGCCGAAGACATTATGACGACCGGGATCGATGCGATCTCACTGGCCATTATCGGACTGGCGATCTACGGGCTGGTGGTGGTCGCGTTCAAATGGCGGGTAACAGTGCGGCAGACCCGGGCGTTTCTCGTCATCCAGCGCTGCTGCGCCCGTGCCGACACGGTGGATGCCGATGCGATCGCCGCGGCACGTCAGGCTTTGCTCGCCGATGGCACCACCACATTCAATGATTTTGTTGCCTTTCTCCGATTGCGGCTGCTGCGTCAGGTGTCGTCTTCGGGGCAGACAACGACGGCGGACGGTGTGCTCGAAGCGATGCGTCAGCATGCCGATGCCGACTGGGAGTCGCTGGACAATTCCTTCGCATCGACGCAGTTTCTGATCTGGCTGCTGCCGACAGCCGGTTTTCTGGGTACCGTCTATGGCATGACTCACGCGCTGCAGTCGTTTTCGTCGGTCATCGGAACGACAACCTCGGAGTTCGGTCTGGCAAGCAGCCTGATGGACACGACGCGCAATCTCGGAATCGCGTTTCACACGACGCTGGTGGGGCTCGCGGCAGTGATTCCACTGCTGGCACTTACAACGGCGCTGCGCCGTCGTTCGCAATCGCTGCTCGAGCAGATCGACAAGTTTTTTCTGCGCCTGGCGACGTATGCGTTGTATACGCAGAAGCCCGCGTCATCGCCGGCAATCGACGAACCGGTACCGACAGAGTCACCAGTGTCGCTGGATCAAGCGGCGCCGGTCGGCGGTCCGCTGGGCAGTGAGTTTCTCGATGCACGCCTGAAGCAGATAAACTCGGTCCCGCTCGACGACCTGCAGGACCTCATCCACACCTTCTTCAGATGCCCGCGCTGTGACGGTCAGACCTCGGCCGTGACAGTTGCCGCGGATAATTTCAACGGCATTATCAACGACCCGAGGGCGCTGACCCACACCTTTGTCAACGATCCCGACAAGATTTTGCCGGAGCTCGACACGAAGGTCTGCGACTGCGACCCGCTGACCCGGCCGGTACTGAATCTGGAGCGGCTGGTCTTCTGCCGCAGCAATCCGACGTTGAACAACGATGCCCACATCGCGGTGATCTATGGCGACAAGACAGCCGTCGAGATGTGGATTCTCGGTAAGGACGGCAACTACGACTTGGTCAGCGAAGAACGACGCGTGGCGCTGCTGGGTCTCTGAGCCATGAGACTTTCGCAACGCAGGCACAAAAGACTCGACGGCAACAGACTGCCGCTGATGCCGTTCCTTTCCATCATGCTCGGGCTGATGAGCGTCATGGCTCTGGTAACCCTGCACACCGCGATCCAGGAGCGGCAGCGGCTGGCGGACGAGCAGGTCGGTGTCGAGCTTACCGGTGTCCCGGTGGGTTTCATCCCGCATGAAATGCGTTGCAAAGCCTCCGGTGTCGAATGGCGCGACTTCAAGGGTGTCGGGCAGTTCACGCCGTACGACGCTCTGCAGCCGCTGTTCATCGAGTTGCTGCGTGGCGAGCAACCCGGTGGCGAGGCGGGACGCCTGATTGACTACCTGAAGGCTTGTGTGCTGGCTAATCGGCAGTTGAGCTTCGACAACAAGCAGAACACCGTCATTCTTTGGGTTGAACCGAACGCCTTGTCAACCTCCGAGGTGATCAGTCATATCGTGAACTATTATGGCTGGCCGCTACGTGTCGGCATGTTGCCTGTCGGTACCAACGAGCTGATCCACTATGATGCGACAAAAAACTGAGATCGACCTGAGCGCCCTGGTGGACATCATCTCGAACGTTGCCGGGATGATGATCCTGATGGCCTGCATCGCAGTCGTCGTGCGTAGCAAGACGACGGATTCCGAAGCTGCGGCGACAGCCTCGCGCAAACCGATTTCCTACCCGATGTCCTACATCCCGAAGAAGCGCTCGCTGACGCTCTGCATGAAGTATGACCGGCTCTATGAACTGCCGGAGAAGGAAGCGCTCACGGAAATTTCCGAGCGTGCTGCCAAGGGTATGCCTGTGCAATGGATCCAACTTCACCGTAGCGGTGTCGAAGCGATCGTTGAAACCACGTCGACACTGACCGGGTTCCGCTTCACCTACATTCTGCATCCCGACGGTGGCCTGCCGCTGGCGGACAAGGGCGCAGTCGCCGACGCAATGCGCGGGATCATGCGGCGCTATCCGCCGGATCAATTCTTCTATGACATTCACACGTGGCCGGATTGCTTCGATGCGTTCCGGGATCTGCGTCAGTTTATTCAGGAGCGTGGCGGCGAAGTCGGTTGGAGCCCACATGCGCATGACCGCGCCTTCGATGTGAGTTACGCCTTCGATGTGACTTATTCCGTTCGCGAATACAACGAGTACATGAGGACGATCAAAGCGCAGTGAAACACACGCACCAACGACCATGATGATTCTCCTTCTGTTTGCTTTGGCCGGCATGTGGCTCGTCGCCATGCTGGTGTGGGCTGTATTCACGCTGACGTCGCACAATCAAGTGCCGCGGCAGCGTGAGCATTACGTCCGTTTTTTGCTGACCGGCATCTCGCTGCTGGCACTGCTGCTGTGCGTCTCATGGTATTTTTTTCCACGCGACTACGACGATCCGCTGGATCAGCTTTTTACCGAGACCACGAAAAATCGGCCGTCGCTACTGGAACGTCTCCTGGCATCGTCGCGCCGGAATCCGAATCAACCGATAATCCCGGAGGCTGAGCGCGCCACCGTCCGTGCCGTCGGCAAGGTCGACCTCATGAATGACGAAGCCGGCTGGGAGTTGTTGCTGGAGCGGCTCTCAGGCGCCGGGTCGTTGTCGGACAAGCATATAGCGCACCGCCAGGTCGCGCTTACCCAGTATATCATGATGGAGCGCGCCGATGTCGACCCTGACAGCGCCTGGGCGCGCGTCAGGAACGCCATTCCGTACAACCCGTCGTTGGAAGAATATGAAACGCGGCGGTTCCTCGCTGATACGCTGCGCGCACGGTATTTCGAATCTGGCGATGCCGAGCTGCTTGCCAAGCTGCGGGAAACGATGGAGTTTGTCGCCGGTCATCCGGTGAGAAATTTCGAGGATCAATACAACCTGGCGCTGGTCTATCTGCTCGACGGCGAACCGGAGAAAGCGTTGCCCGTAATCGTCAGCGCCGACAACCTGTGGCCGACACGCGGCAGCATGAGGAGCAATGTCTATTTCGTCATGATGCTTGTTCACACCATGCTGGACAACGATAAACAGGCCCTGACGATGTTGACCAATTTTCGTGAAAACTATTCCGACTGGATCTACGTCGAGAACTATCTGCCGGACATTGTCGACCTGGAGAAAATCTATCCGGATAAACCGGCACTGGCGGTACAGCGTGGTCGTTTCCACCAGTGGGTAAACGACTACCGCAGCGCCTGCGAAGCATACGATGATGCCATGGCGCACGATGATCTTTCGAAAACCTGGCAAATTGCTGCCACGATGTGGAAGATGGAAACGACACCGGCGGTGGCCCCATGATCACCGTGCTGCTGTGTTGCTGGACGAGTCTCGTTATTTTCCTGTGGATGGTGCAAGGTAAGTACTACTGGACGCGCCCGCCGTGGTCGATCCTGCTGGCCTTCGCTGGAGCCGGTCTGGCATCTTGCGTGCCGGCAATGGTGTGCAACTGGTTTCTCAGCGAAAAAACTGCGTTCTGGGCATTCGACTTGGACCCTTTCAACAGCTTCGCAGGTTTCTGTATCGGCGCCGGTGTAAGCGAGGAGCTGTGGAAGTTCGGTTGCGGCCTGATTGTTGTCACGATCATGGGCCGGGACATCGGCGACGCTGGACGGATTCTGGGGTTCGTCACCGTCGGTCTGGTCTTTGCAACTGTCGAGAATTTTAGTTCGTACTCGGGCATCAGCACACCCCAACTGTTGGCCCGCGGCTTTATTTCGGTGCCGCTGCACGCGGCCATGGGGGTGATTCAAGGGATTGCGGCCAACCGGGCGTATCGCGGCAACGTCGCGTGGCCGCTATTTCTGGGGTACGGGGTTTCAATCGGCCTGCACACGCTGCACGACACCTGGGGTGTGTTTCTCCCGGAACCATGGGCGTGGTTGCCGATCATTGTGATGATGGCAATGCTCGGCGTCTGGGCTCTTCAGGTGTGGTGGCGTGTGTCGGAGGTGCCGGGTCTGTCGCGGATCCAGCGCCCGCGTAAGGCGTCTAAATCGGTTCAAGAATGGTAAAGTATAGAAATGTCACAGGAATCAGGATGTTCAGGAGACACCTCCCTGGAAACTGGGGGCAAGCAGGAAAAAATGGAAACTACAGATAAGCCGGAAGCCAAATCGGAACAATCCGAGTTCGCCGCAGCGCAGCCGGCGCATTCCGGCATCCACCTGTGGCGCTGGCCGGTGGTGATCATCATCATCATTGCAGCCGGACTTTATGTTACACAGCGGATCACCGACAACGTCAAAACCGTGGTGACGGTGCCGGCGCGTGCCGTGAAAGCCGCGATCGACACCTGGCAAGCATTTAGTCAGGTCGAGATCGATCAGCATGTCACAAAGTTTGTCTCGGGCATCCCGGTCAGCCGTGACGACACCAGCCTGGTCGTGCAGACTCTCGACTTTACGCACACCAGCATCGCGGAGAACACCAAGAAACGGTTCGGCATCAATTTCGGCACGACGACCGTGTTCATGTCCGTGCCGACGCGCATTCACTATGCCGTCGACTTTTCCGGAGCCAGGCCTGTGGAGTTTCATATCGACGGAGAGACCGGCACCTTCACTGCGATCTTCTCGGACCCGGAAATTCAAGCCGTCGAGATATTCGCCCACGACAAGACAGAAATGGTGAAGGTTGGATGGGGCCGGCTGGAATCCAGGTCCGGCGAATATCTGAAGGATCAGATCGAGCAGAACCTTTACAACGAGATTCATGATCTTGGGATAAACGAGGAGGTGCTGTATGAGGTCCGAGACCAGGCGCGACCGGTGCTCGAAAAGTTTGTCACGACCTATCTCGACAACCGCGGCGAATGGGATATCGACGGCGGCTTCCTGCATGTCGAAGTAAAATTCACGGGTGACGCGCAAGCGTTTGAACGAAATGATGTCATCTTACCGTAATCGACCAAACTCCATGCCTATACTTCATTTCATCCTGCCGCTGTTGATTGGTGCTGCGGTGTGGGCCCAGCAACCCGACGCCATCGAGGCAGCCGCGCGCCAGCAAGCGACAATAGTCGAACTGCTGAACAAGGGCAATGCTGCGTTTGGCGGCGAGCTGTTCGAGCAGGCCGAACGCTACTACCGGCAATATTGGCAGAAGGCCTACAACCAGGACCTGCTCGTCGATGCCAGCGAACGCCTGGTAAAAACCCTCATCCATCTCGAGCGCCCGCAGGACGCCGTCGATGTTCTCGACGAGGTCGAGAAGTCTCACGAACTGACGAAGGCCCACCGCATCACTGTCGATTTCTGGCGCGGTCGGCTGCTGATCATGCAAAACCAACCGACCGTGGCACTGCCGTTGTTCGTGAAGCTGTCTCACAGTAAGCCGCCGGCGGAACTGCTTCCCGATATCTACATGGGGGCCGCCGAATGCTACGTCGCCGCCGAGCAGTGGCAGAACGCCGTCGCCGCTCTGAAAAACGCCGAGACCGTCGCGCCGAACACCGCCATGATGCGCGAGGTCAGGCTCGGACTGGTGCGCGCCTACCTCGAAATGAAAGCCTACCAGGAAGCCGAGGTCATCGTTGCTGCCGACTTTGCCGATGCCGAGCGTCCCTATCGCAACAAGCTCGGCATGTACCGGATCGAAGCACAACTGGGCCTCGGCCGTGTCGAGGAGGCTTACAATTTCTACCGTAACATGATGATCACCTCACCCACCTACTCGGTCGACGACGAGGACTACCCGCTCCTGCGCAAGTTGGGCCACGCCGTCATCGACGCCAATGACCCTGCCGCCGCTGCCAAAGAGATTTTTGAAAAGAACCTGGTCCTCTATACCAACCGCGAGAAACGCCAGCAATTACTCTGCGACGCCGCTGAAGCCTGGGCGATTGCTGGTGACTACAGCATTGCCATGGCCCGGTTCAGGACGTTTCTTGATCACTATGGTGACCATCCGAATGAGGTCCATGTGCGCTACCGTATTGCCCAGTTGTGGGACGCGATGGGCGAACCTTTCGAGGCTGTCACCGCATTCACCCTGGTCTACAATCGTCAGGATGCTCCGGTCGAACTGCGCTATCAGGCGGTGCGCCGGGTCTCTGCACTCTATACCGCGGATGGCAACCTGGAACTCGCCGCCAAGGCCCTGCTCGCCGCCTCGCAGCTTGAAGTCGACAACGAGCGGCGTGCCGATGCCCTCTACTTTGCCGCCGAGACCTGGTTCAAGCTGCAGGACTACGACGAGGCCGCCCGCTGCTACGGCGAAGTCGTCAAAGCCTTTGGCGACACTGGTGTCGCCGAGGACGCCCATTTCAAACAGGCGCAGGCGCATTATTTTCGTAAACTCTATCGCAAAGCCGCGGAGGTCTTCAAGGACTTCCTTGTGAGGTGGCCGAACGCTGCTCCTGAGCGTTTGGCAGAGGCTACGCTGCAGCTCGGCCTGGCCCAGAGCGAGGCGCACGATCAATATACCCAGGCTGCCGAGACGCTCGCCAACTTCGCCGCCGATTGGCCCGACCATGCGCGTACCTCGTATGCTCTGCTGGTGGCGGCGCATGCCTACCTGCAGCACGACCGTCCCGTCCCCGCCATGGCGCAGCTCACCAACATCATCGAAAACTTCAAGGACACCAAGGAATACCCCTACGCCATCTATTGGCGGAGCTATCTGCTGCTGGCCAATGGACAACCCGAACAGGCTGAGGCCGACGGTGTCAAGTTCGTCATCGAACACGGCAAGTCGCATCGCGAGCTCGCTGCCGAAGTCCTGCTCTGGCTCGGCCACGAAGTCAGCGACGACCAGCCCACTGCTGCCGAGAACTATTTCCTGCAACTGGTCAAGGACTTTTCGGACTCGCGCTATGCCCCCGAAGCGCTCTACCGTGCCGCCGAAAATGCCTACAACCAGGGTCGCCACGCCAACGCCATAGCCTACACCGACCAGTTGCTTGCCGATTATCCGGACAGTCCCGAACGCGTCAAGGCACAGGCCTGGTATCTGCGCGGTGACATCGAGTCCACCAGCAACCGATTCAAGGAAGCCGGTGAGGCTTACGGTACCTGCGCCGCTCTGGCCAAGGGCTCACGCCTCTACTATGCCGCTATCGGCAGCCGCGGCGACGCCTATTACTCGCTCGCCGGCCTCGACGGCGACGGCACCGACAGCTACGAAGAGGCAAGAAAGAGTTACGAACTGATCGTGAACGAGTGCAAGGACGAGTCATTCGTCGAAATGTCGCGATACCGCGCTGCCAAGATTCACGAAATACTCGCCCGGCAAGAGACCGATTCGGTGAAACGCGAGGAACATATTGACCTGGCATCACAGTATTACTTCGACATCTTCTTTTTCTACAAATCCATCGACATCTCTGCCAACTTGGTCGACTGGTACTATTTTTCACGCGCCGGCTTCGACCTCGCCCGGATCTATGTCGAAGACGACCGGCTCGAGGCCGCCGTCACCATCTACGACCTTGTCGGCTCAGCCCGCATTCCGACCGCCCCGGACGCCCGCAAGCGTGCCGCCGACCTGCGCCGCCTGCAGCTGGAGTAGTGGGGCGCATGTTGATTCGTGACCAAATTTGTTTTACAGTACGGCTTATCGATTGACGGCTGATTCACATCACCATCATTTCAGCGAGGCGGCGTCCTTGGGGCCTGTGCAATGAAAAATTGCTCTCGGGTCCCATCCTGATTATTATGTAGCCGAAGACTGCGGATATTAGGTTTCGGCGAGAAGCCAGGAAGGGATGAAGTATGACCGTAACGCAAACATCGGCTGTTTTGAGCGCTGCCGAGATGGACCAGTTTCGCGAACAGGGTTTTCTCGGACCCTTTACCCTGTGCAGTCCGGCGGAGATGTCCGAGTGGCGTTTCGGAGTAGAGGCCGTACTCGACAGTAATCCGCCAGACCACAAGACAAAAATCCACAACCGCCACCTCGACAAAAAGTTGATTTGGGACCTGGCAACCGATCCGGCGATTATCGGGCGGATGCAGTGCCTGTATGGCGAAGATTTGCTGATGTGGCGAACGAATTTCTTTATCAAGGAACCCGGCGCCAAGGAGATCCCCTGGCACCAGGATCACAACTACTGGCCGTTAGAACCGCCAATCATTTCTTCGGCCTGGATCGCGATCGATGAATCGACGGTCGAGAATAGCTGCCTGCAAGTTATTCCCGGATCGCACCGCAAAACGCTGCCGCATATCAAGGCGAGCGAGGA
>DPYP01000211.1:1277-2234 GCA_003545375.1 Lentisphaeria bacterium | reverse complement strand
GAAATGGGTGACCCGGATTATCTCGATATACACCAGGCGGTAAACCTTGAGATGAAACCGGGAGAGTTTATTCTCTTCAACGAGCGCACCGTCCACCACTCCGAACCCAACCGTTCGCAGAAAAGGCGCATCGGGCTGGCGGTGCGGGTGGTGGTGCCGATTGTCAAAGTGCTCACGTGGGATTCGCCAGAGCACGCGCTGATGCAGATTTCGGGCCGAGACCCGATGGGTTTGAATACTGTTACGCAACCACCACTGGATTGAGGAATATGGCTAAAGAGCAAGTGTCGGGCATGACCGACGAGGAGAGGTTTCGCTTTGATCTGACGGGCTTTATAGTGCGCCCGGCGATTCTGGCGCCCGATGAGATCGCGGCGATCATTGACCAGATCGACCGCATTAAACACGACCCCGAGTCGTTACCGGAGCAGGAATACACAACCACCTCGATAAGGATCCAATCAGATGCACAGAAATCCATACGCCAGTCCTAACGCTTTCGCCGGAGCTCCAGTTCTGGCCGAAGCATGGGAACGCGCCGCTTTCATTCGCAAGACCTACCTGCATCTTGGCCTTGCCATTCTGGCATTCACCGGGCTCGAGTGTGCCTTGATGGTTTCGCCTCTACCCGATATGATGATGAAGATGCTCAGCGGCAGCGGCTACGCCTGGCTGGCTGTGCTCGGCGTTTTCATGCTGGTCGGCTGGATGGCCCGTGCCTTCGCCTGCAGCGAACAGCCGTTGAGCATGCAGTACATTGGGCTCGGCCTCTACGTCGTTGCCCAAGCCATCATCTTTGTGCCGTTGCTGACTTATGCCATTCGCTTCAGCAACCCGGACGTGCTGCCGACAGCTGCTGTCCTGACACTGACACTGTTCGCTGGGCTCACTGGCGTGGTTCTGGTTACGCGCAAGGATTTCTCGTTCCTGCGGAGTCTCCTGATGGTCGGCGGCTTT
>DPYP01000211.1:0-871 GCA_003545375.1 Lentisphaeria bacterium | reverse complement strand
CATTCTGTACACGACGTCGAAGGTCCTGCACGACTACGGCCCCAGTCAGTACGTTGGCGCTGCCCTTGAACTCTTTGCCGCCGTGGCGCTGCTGTTCTGGTACGTGCTGCGCATCGTCATGGCCCTGCGCAAATGAGATTGTCGGGAACTACCGCAGGCAAGGTTTTTGGCTTGGTTGCGAAGCGGGTGGGATGCTTTCACCACCAAGGCCGCGAAGAATCAAACATCCTCGTTGGGGTCTGCGGCCAGGATGTCTGCCCAGGTGAATTGCCTTTGTTGTCTGCAGAGACCGAGGATTTTTTTCCTGTGCTCGGCACGCAACTTGATGTCAAAGGCTTTCCAGAGTCCCAGGAGTGTAGCCTCGTTCAGAGTCCTTAATCCAGGGGATGGGACCCTGTCGAGAGCATCGAGCATGAGTCGGAGAGTTCGAGTCAACTCTGAAATCATCGCGGCGTTTCTCTCCATACTCAGTGAATGGACAGAGAGACCATGGTGGAACCACTGTACGACGGCGCAATCGTCGACTTTTACTCTGCGGATTTCGGCTGCTACTTCGTGGCCAAAGGTCGCGTTGCCTGGAACGGCTTCCGACGTGATGCCATACTCGCTGGGAACATATCCGGAGGTCTCCATGAAGATGGCCTTGGTCAGCAAATTAAAAAAAGCCAATTGAGGTTTTGTTAGCATTGTCATCAGCATGTTGTGGTCGGCAATGTGTACATGTGATGAAGCTGGAAATTCTTCGAGAGTTATTGTGTGCGTGGAAAACTCGGAGGTGATTGTTCGCTTGCCGAACAACTGTTTCCAGCTGCGCCCGTCTTCGGAGAACTCTCCGATGCAGATACAATTTTCCGGATCGTCGATGAGATCA
>DPYP01000166.1:0-4718 GCA_003545375.1 Lentisphaeria bacterium | reverse complement strand
GACTCTTTCCCGGCCACCCGGACCACCATACCGCCCGTACTCGACGGCAAACTGACCGAAGCGAGCTGGCAGGGTGCAAGTGAGATCACCGGGTTTCGACAGTACGGCAGCGAAACGATGGCGACATTCCAGTCCATTGGGTATGTCCTGTATGACGACAGCTATCTGTATTTCGGCGTCCGCTGCCTCGAACCGAATCCGGAGAACATCCAATCCGAAGTAAAAGCGCACGATGCCAACGTCTGGAGTGACGACGGCATCGAGATCATGCTCAAGCCCGACAGCAACAATTCGCGATACTTTCAGTTCATCGTGAATGCATCCGGGTCCATCTTCGACGGATTGCGCAATCACGGCGGCGTCGACCCAGGTTGGAATGGTGACGCAACAGCTGCAACGGCAATCGGCGAGGATCACTGGTCGGCCGAAGTCCGGATCCCGTTTTACGTGCTCGGCATTTCGCCGAACGTGACTTCGAGCTGGGCGTTCAACATCTGCCGTAACAAGAAGCGGCCAATTGAAATGTCGGCCGTCGCCAGAGAAGGGCAGTACAACGAGCCATGGAAATACAAAAGTCTGACGCACATCAACGCCGACCTGACGAAGTACCGGGTTGAGATCGGCAGCCCGCAGCTGGTTGGTGACATTAAGGCGGGAACGTTGTCTGCCTCGGCAGCCATCTCTGTTACCAACAGTACCGGCAAGGAACGCCGGTTGCGGGTCGGGCACTTTGGTGCTAATGCCGCCGCTGATCCGTTGCAGACTGACCAGCTGCCGCTGGCGGCGGGGCAGTCGACCACCGTCGAACTGGGCCCTGTGCTGCTGGGGGCGCTGGCGGACCGGAGCGATGTATTCCGCATCACCGCACCGCCGCCGACGCGGCGCCTCGTCGTTTCCGATGCTGCTACCGGCGAAAAACTGGTGCTGGCCAACCTGCAGTTCCCCAGCGAATTCAAGGTGTTGGGACTGGAATTGGTCCCGTCAGAGCCCGGCGATATGGCGACATTGTCGGCCGGCACACTGCCGTTGACGATCGAGTTGACATCGTCATTGCCTGATCCACGGCAGGCGGGAATCCTGATCCTTGGAGTGATCGAGATGGAGACTGCCGACATGGTGACATCCCGTGTTGTGACCAACCCCGACCGGGTGACCCGCATCACACTGGATCGATCCAGACTGCCGACCGGCAGGCTTCGCATCACCGCGTCAATCTGCGGTACCGATGGCCGATGGTCATTGGCGAATGCCAGCCATACCTATCTTAATTTGCCGGCTCGCGAATCGGCAGGCAAAGTGCTCAACAACCTGGTGACCGAGTTACTCAGTCTGCAGGGCGATGAATTATTTGGCGATAAATCCAGTCAAACAACGGTCGAGTTCACCAATCCGCGTAACGGCTGGGTGTTCTTTTCTTCGACGATCGACGATCAACCAGGCACCGACAAGGCGGAGATCGCGCTGCAGGGCGAAACCGAAGACACGATCATCATCCACTCACCCGGGCAGTCAACAACTCAGGAGGCGATGCGATGGCTGAGGCTCGGCAAGCATGTGCTGTCGGTGGATGCGCCGGTGGAGAAGCTGGTCGTGCGGGCGATCCCGGAGATCTCGTTTTTCCGATACCCTGCGTCAACGCAACTGCCGCAGCAGAAAACTCTCTTCGATTGGGAGAACCTGCAGAAGTACGTCCTGCACAACATGAATTCAATTTCCGTCGCCGGCGTAATGACCCGGGAGCCGTTGAGAAGCAAAAGCCAGCCCGAGCTCGATGCGTGGAAAAAGGCGGGCAAGCGCTGGTACGCGATCGGTCTCGTGCCGGCCTACAAGCTTGGTGGGGACATGACGACTCAGCAGGCCTACGAATTCTGGGCGGACAATGCCTGCTACAAGGACGACGCCTGGGCCGGGATCATCATTGACGAGTTCAGCGTCGGCGACTACCCGGTCAAGACGTATGTGCCCATGACAGAGGCGGTGCGCCGGCTGACGGCGGAATTTCCCGACAAACGCTTTCTCCCTTTCTGTCTGAGTATGTACGGCGCTAAGGAAGTGAAGCCGTTCATCGAAGCGGTCATTGACAATGGCTCCCAGTTCGTGTGGGAATGGTACGAACGGGAGGAACCCGATGAAGAGCGGGCTCGCAACAAACTGACATCGGGGTTGGTGGAGGGGATGAAGGGCTGGCGCAGTCTCGTTCCAGAGGCGCAAACCCACGCGATCCTATGTCTTGGCTACTATTCGAGCCCGCCGTTCTCATTGAATGAGAATCCGGCCGTCGACTACAAAGTGTGGAAGGACATGCAGTATCAGCGCCTCGCGACGGATCCGACGTTTGTCGGGCTGTACGGACTGATGGAATGGAACTCGAAGTATGCCGACGAAGAAACCGTGCGCTGGCAGGCGCGGCTGTGCCGGCACTACGGTATCGAAGGGAAAACCAACCTGCTTTCCGAGGAGTATGGTTTTCGATACAACCTGACGCATCTGCAGAATCCCGACTTTGACGAGGGGGCGACCGGATGGACCGTCACACCGGCGGCGGGTGACAGCGTGAACACTGGAACCTTCACCGGGCTCGGACGGCTGGAGGGGCGCGTGCGCGGCAGCAGCAGGGGCGACAACTTCGTGCGCATGCGACGAAGTGCCAACGCACCGAATCGGATCGTCCAGGAGATCAAGAATCTCGAACCCGGCCGGCTCTACTCGATCAAGATGTTCACTTGCGACTATCAGGGCCTGATGAAGGGCAAAATTGACAAGCAGACCCACGCGGTTGCGATGGACCTTGAAAACGTCGAGATGATCGAGGGGTTTCAGCAACCGTTTGAGAGTCACCGCGGTCAGGAGGTCCCGCCTTTTTCCGGCAAGAATCAACCGTGGCTGAGCTACCACTGGTATGTCTTCCGCGCGGCCGGCGATTCGGCAAGACTGGTGATCTCTGATTGGGCCAGTGACGAGGAGCCCGGTGGTCCGGTGGGGCAGGAATTAACTTTCAATTTCATCGAGGTTCAACTATACTATGCCCCGGAATAAACCCCTTAATTGACGCTGATCGAGGGTAGATTAACGGTTAAAAAACGTGACCTGAGGGAGAAGAAAAATGTTTTCACCAGAACAATTGTCACATTTCGAAACTTTCGGCTACGTCGTCCGGCGACAGCTGTTTTCGCCGGCGGAGATGGCTGAGATCACCGCTGAATTCGATACCACAGTCGAGGCGGAACGGCAGGGTGAAACCTTTGCTGGCGAGATACGGCAAGCCGTCTCCGGCTGGGTCGAGCGCAGTCCGCGAATGCGGCAGCTCGTTGAAGACGACCGGATCTATGAGCCGCTCGCACAGTTGCTCGGCCCCGATTTCATCTGGCGCGCGTCGGATGGCAACCTCTATGTGGGCGACACCGCCTGGCATCGCGATGGCGCCGATGTCGAGGTAGGCTTTACTCGAATCAAGGTGGTGTTTTATTTGGATCCCGTAGGCCGGGATACGGGGTGTCTGCGGGTGATCCCCGGTTCCCACCGCCCGCCGTTTCACGATGAGCTCAGGAAATTGAATTACTGGCGCAAGAAACAGGTGATCGAGGAGGGCCGCAGCACGCAGGCCGAGCTTGACCAGTTTATCAAGGAAATGAACATCTCGGAAGATGAGCCGCTTTTCGGCGTCGGTTCTGAGGATGTACCGGCTGTGCCCCTCGAATCAGAACCGGGCGACGTCGTCTTTTTTACCCAGTACCTCTACCACAGTTCCTTTGGCGGACGGACGGGGCGGCGCATGTTCAGCATGAGCTTTGCCGTCAACCCTTCGACCGACGAGCAGGTCGAACTGCTGTGCCAACACCAGGAAATCATGGACCGGAGCCGGCGCGTCACGGAGCACACCCAGCGCGACCAGTTCTACGACCCCGCGTTTCTGCACAGTGACCGGCCACGCATCCAGGGCATGGTTGCAAAGCTGATCGAACTGGGGTTCGAATAGGGAGGTACAACGCAGCTCTGTGTGCGTTGAGCCTAAGGAAGCTGTAGCAGTCGCTCGGCATTGTCGCGCAGGATCAGTCGCTTCTGCTCGACCGGAATTTCCATGGCGTCGATGCGCGCACGTTGCGACGGTGCGAAATACAGCGGTGTATCGGTGCCGTACAGAACGTGATCCGCGCCAATCTCCGCGACCGCCCACTCGATGAGGCCGGAGCAGATACTGTTCGAGCTCGACGTGTCCGCGAAGATGTTGCCGTGACGCGATGCCTGTACCGCCCGAACCTGCAGGTCGACTGAGTGTACGTCCGGCCGGCAGCCGATGTGAGCCAGGATAAGCTGGACATTGGAATGGTCGTCCGCGAACGTCACGAACTCGTCAGGCATACTGTTCTCATGACCGCTGTGCGTGAGAACTACCGCGTCCAGCTCCGCCGCCAGTTCGAAAAGCGCCCGCCCATGTTCGCGGATCGGATAACAGTGTTCCTCCGGGTGGATCTTGATGCCGACACACTTCGGATGCTGCAGCCGCTCACGGGCTTGATCGAAAGTCGCCAACTGCAGTGGATGCACGATGACCCACTGGAGCAGGCCCGGGGTTTGTTCGACAACACTGTTGGCCTCTTCATTCCCGGCGACGGCGTCGGCACAACCACGCGGCATCAGGCCGGACAAGGGGGATACGACAGTCCATTCGGTATTTGCCGCCTGGGCACGCCTAATGACGGTGGCGGCGTCGCCGGACA
>DPYP01000572.1:0-2627 GCA_003545375.1 Lentisphaeria bacterium | reverse complement strand
GACCTCACACTGAGGATGGACCCGATCTATGCGCCGATTTCAAAACGCTTCCACGAGAACCCTGACGAGTTCGCAGACGCCTTCGCCAGGGCGTGGTACAAGCTGACGCACCGCGACATGGGGCCTGTCGCGCGGTGCCTCGGCACCTTGGTTCCCGAGCCGCAGTTGTGGCAAGACCCCGTCCCCGATGTGGATCATGAATTGATTGGGGAGCCAGACATCGCTGCTCTCAAGGGTGAGATTCTCGCGTCAGAACTGTCCATTTCCCAACTGGTCTCGACCGCCTGGGCGTCGGCGGCAACGTTCCGCAACACCGACAAGCGCGGTGGGGCGAACGGGGCTCGGATTCGCCTCGCGCCACAGAAGGATTGGGAAGTCAACAATCCGGCCGACCTGGCGAAGGTGCTGCAGACGCTGGAGCAAATTCAAACGGGATTCAACAGTTCACAGTCCGACGGAAAGATGGTTTCGCTCGCTGACGTGATCGTCTTAGGTGGGTGCGCGGCCGTCGAGCAAGCTGCGAAAAACGCCGGGTGCGATGTGTCGGTTCCCTTCTCGCCGGGGCGCACGGACGCGTTGCAGGAGCAAACCGATGTCGATTCATTCGCCGTGCTCGAACCAACCGCAGACGGGTTCCGCAACTACATTGGAAACGGGCACTCCAGACCGGCGGAAGAGCAACTGGTGGATCGAGCGCACCTATTGAGGTTGACCGCTCCGGAGATGACGGTTCTCGTCGGCGGCATGCGGGTACTGAATGGAAACGTCGGGCAGTCCGAACTCGGCGTCTTCACCAAACGGCCCGAGACGTTGACCCGTGATTTCTTCGTGAACTTGCTCGACAATAACACGAAGTGGCAGGCGTCCTCCCAATGCGAGCACGTGTTCGAGGGACGCGATCACGGGACGGGCGAGGTCAAGTGGACCGGCACCGCCGTCGACCTCATCTTTGGTTCGAACTCCCAGCTTCGAGCCATCGCGGAAGTCTATGCTTGTGACGACTCGCAGCAGGCGTTTGTGGGTGACTTTGTGACTGCGTGGGGCAAGGTAATGAATCTTGATCGTTTCGACCTTGATCCGTGTCTGCGGAGTGGATCATAGAGTCCTTGCACTCAGTGATCTGACATAACGACGTGCCCTGAAGTACATTGTCTACCACCTCCTCGGTGCGGCGATCGCCGCATTTCCCTACCGGGTGAAGCGTTTGCCAATCCGATGAAGATCATCCTCGACCAATTCATTTCCACCTTCCTGGTCGTCATTTCGGTTTCCGGCACCGCCGTCGATGAAAGAGGACCTGAACATGGGGTTCCGATTAGTGGTTTCCATCCGCTGTGCATGTAATTTCCCCTGTCCGCTGACCTTGTCTAACCCATGGCACATTGTAGTCTTCCCTATCGTCACAGCCATTACAGTGCCGACAGATGTTTAATTGGCTGGCGCGACGCGGAACCGGTGCAAAGTTAACCGGCGTTCGGGAAAGATAATTGCGAGCACGGAGGCCCGTTCCACTTTGTCAATGGTGAACGAGAAGATCGGCATTTCGGTCGTCATTCCGGTCTATAACGAGGCACCGGTGATCGAAGCAAACCTGCGTGAGGTGGTGGCCTACTTGTCGGCGCGGGGGTACGATTTCGAAGTCATCGTTTCGGACGACGGCTCGACCGACGATACGTGCGCGCTCGTCAACAACGTCATCGCCAAACACGACTGTGTGCGACTGCTTCAGAACCGGCACCGCGGCAAAGGACCGACCGTGACCGCCGGTGTTTTGGCCGCGATTAAGCCCTGTGTCCTCTTCGCGGATGCCGACTTGGCAACGCCGATCAGCGAGCTCGAAAAGCTGCTGCCGCATCTGACGAGCGGTGATTATGACGCAGCAATTGCCTCACGGGAAGGCCCCGAGGCGGTCCGTGTCGATGAACCGCTGATGCGCCACATCATGGGACGTATATTCAACAAGCTCATCCACCTGATCCTGCCGATGGCCGATATAGAAGACACGCAGTGCGGCTTCAAGCTCTTCCGTACCGAAGTGGCGCACGATGTTTTCGGGCGTTTGAAGGTCTATGGGGATGTGGCGGAATTTTCGGTGCCGTTCACTGGTGCGTTCGACGTCGAGGTGCTGTATATCGCGATGCTCGGCAGTTATCGGATCCGGACGGTACCGGTGACCTGGACATACTTTGAAACCACGCGGATCAGTGCGTTGCGCGACTCGTACAAGATGGCCCGGGACGTCTGGAGAATTCGACGGGCGCACCGAAAGTAGAACGGATCAATTACCGAAGAGTCCGCGGATGGCGTTGTCGAGGAGATCTTTTTTCTTGTCGTCCGATGATTCTTCGTCCTCCTTTTCGTCTTTCTTCTCATCCTTATGTCTGCCGCCGAGAAGGCCGTAGATGAGTTTATCGGCTATCGCCTTGACGGAATCATCGTTGTTGTCGTTCTTCTTGCCGTCCCCATGGTCGCTGCCAAGGAGACCGCCGACGGTGCCGACAACACCGCCGATTGCGCCGGCGGCGCCATCGGCGCCGGATCCGAAGATGCCGGTGGCGCCTTGCAGAATCATCCGGCCCTCGTCGCCCAACGCGTCGTTGAGGATGTCGCCGAGCTTGCCGGCGATT
>DPYP01000334.1:0-5070 GCA_003545375.1 Lentisphaeria bacterium | reverse complement strand
CATCGAGTACTGCGTCCAGGACGAACCCCGGGGCATCGCTGAAGCGTTGATCCTCGGCGAATCATTCGTTGGCGACGACGATGTTGCGCTCATCCTTGGCGACAACGTTTTTTACGGCAATCTCAGGATCCTCGAGATTGTCGAGAGTTTTTCAACCGGCGCCCTCGTGTTCGGCTATTACGTCAACGATCCGGAGCGCTACGGTGTCGTCGATTTCGATGCCGACGGCAATGTCCTGAGCATCGAAGAAAAGCCGTCAACGCCGCGTACGAACTACGCCGTCCCGGGACTGTACCTGTACGACAGCACAGCGGCTGCCCGCGCCCGGGCTTTGAAACCCTCGCCCCGCGGTGAGCTCGAGATTACCGACCTGAATATTGCCTACCTCAGCGACGGTGAGCTCCGGGTGCAGTTACTTGGCCGTGGCCTGGCCTGGCTGGATACCGGCACCCACGCCAGCCTGCTGGAAGCTGCCGCCTTCATCGGCGCCATACAGACCCGCCAAGGCCTGAAAATCGCCTGCCTCGAAGAGATCGCCTACATCCGCGGCTTCATCGATCAGGCCGAACTCAACGCAGTCGTTGACTCGATGCCCAACGGGCCATACCGCGAATACCTCGAGCAGCGATTCGCCAACGAGTAGTTTTTTGCTGGCGTGGAACAGTCGCCCGCCGCCGCTGAGACGAAATATGCAGGACCTCCTCATCCTTCGTCCGAACCCCGAGCGCATTCCCTGAACTACCCCCCACTGGTCCTTGCCCAAACGGTGAACACCTCGGTCACGTACAGGTTGTGCAAGAACGCGTAGCTGTACAGCACTGTCGTTGCCCATAACAGCAACGATGCATACGGCCGCACATAAACCGTTGCGATCAGCCCGAAGACAATCTGAATCGACTTGCCGACAATCGGCCCGCAAACCGGCCCAAACCACGCAGCTGCCCAGAAAAAAACCGGGTGTACCTCGCTCATGTGATCGCGCTCGTACAGCATGAAATGCGTCGTGCTGATACAATCCAGCGCTGCAGCGGCAGCCAGAGCAATGATCGGAAATCGGTAGGCGTGCAGGAAGCCCCGGCTGTTGCGGAGGAATTTCAGCCGCACGGCTTTGAGTTGTCGCAGGTTTCTGTCGCTGTAGAGCTTCACTGTCGGCCTGGTTTCCCTATCCTATTAGAGACGCCTATACCGAAAAAAGTTGCGGTCAATTGTAACCGCAAGGTAACGTCACTGTTCAAGGCTCCTCCAGCAGTTCCTGCAACTGCGGATTGACGCGCTGTTCAACCTTCTTCTGGATAATCGCCCCGGAACTGATCTCGTACTCCCGTCGAAGAAGAGGGATCCAGCGGCTGTACACTTTGACCCCGATCGTGGCCTCATAGTTGGTGACGACCGCGAGTTTACCGGCGATATGCTGGGCAGTCGTCATTTTGTTCGTCGGCTGCGCCCCAATCTCGATATCCCGGGGATCGATTTCGAAACGCCGCGCCTCCACCGCGGCAATGATCTGAGCTTCGATGGCATCGCGGTTGGATAGATCCTCTTTGATACCCTGAGAGATCGCAAACAGGTCGTTGTTGAGATTGGTCGCGTGGTAACCCTCACGCGTGCTGCGAACGAAGTAACAACCACCACCCGCAGCCAACAGAAGCACCACTGCTAAAATGATCCTTTTCATCGCAGACTGAGATAGGTCAACAAATCAGTTTCGAGGTCGAGCACGGCGACGCTTGGCTCGGCAGACCGATAAACGGCGCCTGGATTGATGATACGGGTGTTGCCGATGCGCTCATCAGCAGCAACGTGGGTGTGGCCGGTAAAAACATAGTCGAACTCTCCACAGGTGGCGGCATAATCTCGGCGTCGACCGTCGTCGCCGTGAACCAGTGCGATCGTCTTTCCGCCAAGTTTCAGCCGTCCAAAGGCCCCGAGGATCGAGACCTTGACATCGGCACAGAAATCTGTGACATCGCTGTTGTAGTGGTCGACGTTGCCAAGTACAGCATACACCGGCACATCTTTAGGATCGAATACAGCGGCCATCTCGATAAGCACGCCGTCCGAACCGAGGTCGCCGCAATGCAGCACGGCCGCGATCTGCTGCGTCGCCAGAATGTTGCAGGCGTTGCGGGTTCGCGCCACATTACCGTGGGTATCGGAAATCAGTCCGAGTTTCATGGAGCCAATGTGGATTCCGGGATTTCCGTATCCAGCACAGACGGCAGCGGCGCCGCCAGCGCATCACGATGCACCGACTGCAGTTCGACAGCACCGATATGCGGAACCGACCGTGCCGCTCTGCTTTCAACCGTAAACGCCGCACCGATGCCATAGATCCGATTCAGGTGCATCGCCAGATCGGGTCGCGACACAGCTTTCGCCGCAACGTGTCGAATGCCGCGTCGGTCGGATTGCGCCAACGCCGCGGTCCGGGCAGCCAGCGCCGGGGCCCACACTGCCGAGCGATACTCGTCGGCCACGACGGTCATGCACAACCCCTGCCGCTGCCGGTGGCGCAGCCAGTCGAGATGCCCGCTGCGGCCGTCGAATGAATCGCCGATGCCAGGACCGGCACGCACCACCAACGCATCCGGCCGGGCCGCCAGCACCAGCGCCTCTGCCGCCACCCGGGTCTTGCCGTAGACCGAGATCGGATCCGGCGTGGACTGCTCGTTGTACGGTCCACTGTCGCCACTGAAAACATGATCCGAAGAACAGTATACCAGGCGCGTGGTTGGCGGCAAATGTTCCAGCAACAGCCGGATGCCGTCGACATTGATCCGCCGTGCCCAATCCGGATCCGCCTCACATTTGTCAACGTCGCAGACGCTCGCGCAACAGATCACCGTGGAGGGCAACGGCCCTTCGAACATCTGCCGGACATCGCCGGCCTCGTCGAGATTGACCCGACGCCAGCCGTTACAGCGTGCAGCGTTCGCAAAGCGATTACAGAATACCGTGAGCCCGGGCAGCGGCAACTGCGCAAGATGCCATCCGAGTATCGACGTGCCGCCAAGCAGGTAGGTCGCAGCCGTCATTTCAGCAGCTTGTAGGCCGTAATCAAAGGTACGTCCTTCGACAGGCGCTGGTTCGGCGTGAGTTTGGCAACGGCCTTGTAAGTGCTGCCATCCTGCGGCGCGCTGAAATCCGGCAACACGCCCTTTGACTGCCAGGCAACACCCCGCGGCGTGTACATCGCGCCAGTGATGAACTTGCAGCGATAATTATTGTCCAGCGTATATGTCTTTTCGATCACCGACTTGCCGTAGGTGCCGGCACCTACAATGGTGGCGGCCTTGTGGTCTCGCAGCGCCGCAGCAATAATCTCGCAGGACGACGCCGTATTTTTGTTGACCAGCAGCACAATCTCAAAGTCATAAGGTGTCTCGTTCGACGAGACATATCGTTTCACCTCCTCCTCGCCGGCCTCGCCCAGCTTTGTCGACGCCTGGCGCTGCTGCAGGCGCAGCAACACGCTCTTGTTCGCCAGAAACAGTTCGGCAAGGCGCAGGGATTCCATGAAGACCCCGCCCGTATTGTCGCGCAGGTCGAGAATCAGTTTCTTGACGTTTTTCGCCTGCAACGCATCGAGCTCGTTCTTCAGTTCGTCGGTTATCCCGGCGGTAATCTTGTGAATCTCGACGAAGCCGATCTCGTTCGGCAACACCGCGACCGATAGATTCGCTGTCTTGAACTCTTTCAGCTTGATTACAACGTCAAAAACCTGCACATCCCGTACAATGGTGAGCTTGACTTCAGTGTCGACCTCACCGTTCATCATGCTGTCGATATCGCTCACCAGTTTGCCCTTGAGCGGTTCGTCGTTGATGCGCAGGATCCGATCGTATGGCAGCAGCACACCCTCCGCCGGCGAGCCTGGCAGGATTCCGGTCACGGTGAGGCTCCCATCCTGCTGGCTGAACGTACTCTTGACACCAGTGGAAACCTGCACGCCCTTGAGACTGTTCCGTACCTTGTCATAATCCGCCGGCTTCCACAGCTTGCCCAGCAACTTGTTCTCGGGTGGCGAGACGTGGCGGAGCATACCCGCGATAGCAGAGTAAAAAAGGGCTTCTTCGGTGATCTCGGTGGTATAATAGTTCTCGAGGATGAGGTCCATGACTTCGTGGAAAGTGTTTTCCGCATCCGGAAATTCCTGGTCGAGGGCGACAGGAAAGAACGAACGCGGTTCGATATCTTCGGCACAGGCCACCGTAGCTGTCAGTAGGATCAGGAACAAATGTCGACTCATGATAATTCTCCGGTTGTCAGAATGTCAGCAGCCACAGCACACGCGTGAGACTGTCGTCGCCGTCGAACGCATCCATTGGCGGCAGGAGAAACATCACCGGCCGCCGCGACACTGGTGGATGCGGCGAAAAGCAAGAACCGAACGTCTGTGTGCAAGTCACGATATCAGGTACTCGATACTGTCAATGACATTCTGCGGCGCGATGGTTTTGAGGCATTCATACGGTATATCAGTACGCCGGCAGGTGCGCTGCAGGCACGGTGAACAAGGCAGAGGATGACGCATGACCACCCAGCGGCCGCCGATCGGTCCGGTCGCAACAGGATCTGTCGAGCCGAAAATCGCCACCCCATTCTTTCCCAGCCCCGCGGCCAGGTGCATGGCACCACTGTCGTTGGTCAAAACGCAGTCGACTCCCGCAAGCACGTACATTAATTGAGCCAACGACGACTTGCCAGCGATGCTGACCGCACCACTGCAATCGGTGATTGCGGACATCGCAACAGCTTCCTCGCCGGTGGCGCCGCAGACGATCACGCGCCCGTGCTGCGCGGTCCACCATCTGGCGACCGCATTGAAATGGTCGACCGGCCATTGCTTGGCCGGGCCATAGGCCGCCCCTGGAGCGATGACCAGGAGACGCTCATTGACGGGCACCAGCGCATCCATGGCTGCGCGAGCTTCGTCGGTAAGCTGCGGTTCCAGCGCCGGATAGTCCGTATGCCAGTGACGACTGCCGCAGGCAGCGGCGAGCTCCAGGTATTTGCATACCTCATGCGCCTTGTCGTGGCCCGCCTCCCGTCGCCATTCCGGCAGGCGCC
>DPYP01000465.1:8763-13801 GCA_003545375.1 Lentisphaeria bacterium | reverse complement strand
TCCATGCGGGCGCTGCCGACCACCGAGGGCATTGGACAGAACCAGGAACTGGCGCTCTTGCAGCGCCAGCTGATCGAGCAGATCAAGGAAATGCAGGAGGCCCTGAAGAAACTGCAGGAAGATGCCCAGGACAAGACCGAGGAAGCAATGGAGCAGCAGCAGGAGGCCAACGAGGCGGCGCAATCCGGCGAGCAGCAGCAACAACGGCAACAAAAGCAGCAGCAGGCGCAGGAGAAGACGCAGGATGCTCAGGAAGCCGTCCAGAAGCTGGCGGATTCCGCCCGGGGGATGGGGCAGGAGCAGGCGGCCGATATGCTGGATGAGATCGCTGAGCAATTAGAGAAAGCGCAAGAGGAACAGGAGCAGGCTGGCGACGAAGACACCGGCGACGAGGAGCGTTTGCAGGCCGGTAACAAGGCCGAAGAGATGCTCGAGGATGCGGTCCGGAAACTCGGCGTCGAGGAACCGTCCGACGAAGAGCCGAAGGACGGTGAGCAGGAAACCGCGCAAGGCGCCGAGCAAAGCGAAGACGGCGACGAGGGTGATGAAGAAGGCGACAGTGTTGCCGACGTCGAGGATCCGCAGAAGGACGCCGAGTCGGAGAGCGGCCAGCCGCCGTCCGGGGAGGAGGAGGACGTCGACAAGAGCCAGGCCCTGCGGATTCTGGAGCAGATGCTCGAGCAGGAACGGGATTTGAAACAGCATTTGAAAGAAGTCGAGAAGCAACAAAGCAGGCACGCGCCTGTAGCCCGCGATTGGTAACTCTGTTTATGGCTCGAACAACACACATTCAGCTGAGTTGTCTGCTCCTGCTTTTCGCCGTCGCCGCGTTCGCCAAGGTTACGGTTTCTGTCGAGAGTACGGTCTTTGTGGGCGAGCAGGTGCAATTGAAGTTCTCCTCGGATGCCGGGCGTATTCAGGTCCGCAACGTGCCGAACGTCCCGGGTGTTCGCTGGCTCAATAACCGCCAACCTCAGCTAGTGCAGAACTCGACGGTAATCACCAACGGCCGAAAAACGGTTACTACAACGTCCGTGCTCTTCTTTATCGTCAACCGCCCGGGCAAGATCAGAATCCCGTCGATGACCATCATTGATCCAAATGGCGCGGCTAAGACCGGGCTGATTGTCGTCGATGTCCGAAAATCACTGATTCAAGCGCCGGTCGACGATAAGCTCGTCCAGTTGAAGGTTGCCTACAACGGCAATCCCGATCCGCCCCCGGCGATCTATCTGGGCCAGGACATTGACCTGGAGATCACGCTGTTGATCTATGAAAAGGTCAACTACGACCGCCGCAGGCTGTGGACCGAGCACTACGCGTACCCGACGATCAGCATCGAGAACGCACTCCAGCGCGAGTTTGTTCAATCCAACGGCAGTACTGCCAGAATGACCGTTGCCAGCGACACTGTCATCATTCCCGAAGATCCGGCCGAGCCCGGGCATCGTTACGACCGCCTCACTTTCAAAGTCACTATTGCGGCGCTCCAGTCCGGTGTTGTCGGCGGCGTGGTCACGCACCGGATACCTATTACGCGGGGCAACCAATGGCGTCGCCAGCAACAGTTTCATCCGGTCTCTGCCGAGGTGCCGCAGGTTAAAGTGCTGCCGGTGCCGCCGGACACTGGCGACGCCGGCCAGTATATCGGCCTTATCGGCGATTGGTCCGTTGACGTCGAGGTAACTCCGGAGACGGTCACCGTGGGGGATGACGTTACCCTGGCGCTGCGCGTTTCAGGGCGCGGCAACATCGAGGGCATGGCGGCACCACGACTCGATGACAAGCTTGCCGGCTTCAAGGTCTACCCGCCGGAGATGACGCGCCAACCCCGACGGCTTGGTTACAAATCGCAGGGCACCATCGAGTGGGTGCTCGTCCCGGTCAATACCAATGCCCGGTTGCCCGAACTGAAGTTCGCGACGTTCAATGCGGCGAGTGGCAAATGGATCAGTACGAGTCTGCAGCCGCAGCTGACGATCAAGCCCGGCGCTTATTCGGGCAACGGCGGTACGCCGCTGGTCGACGACCATGACCGCGGGCCGGAGATCGCAGTTGTCGAGGACAAGCACAAAGCCACCGACATCCTGCACATCAAGCAGCAACCCGGTGCCTACGTGCAGCTCCCCCTATGGCGTAACGTCCAGGCGCCTGTCACGATTATGGCAATCGCGGCGCCGCTGGTCTATCTGCTGATTCTACTGCTGGCTGCACAGCGCGAGAAACTCGCCGGCAGCACGACCTTCCGTCGCCGGCGCGAAGCGCAGAAACGACGTGGCCAGGTTTTCCGAAAAGTCGCGAAAGCGCCAGCGAGCGAACTGCCTGAAGTCATCCGCACCGAATTGGTGCCGTACCTCCTGGCGATGCTTGACCTGCCGCCCGGCACGACGATCACCGAGCTCAAAGAGAAACTGAATGATCCCGAGCTTGCCGTGATGATCGAGTGCGCCGAAGTCGGTGGGTTCATGCCGGGCAGCGATGCCGAGATCGATTCGGGGGCATTGCTGCAGCGCGTTCGAAAGTTCGCAGCGATTCTGCTTTTGCCGCTGCTGGTGATTACCGCCTGCGGCAGTGAAACGATCGGCACGTTTACCGAGGCGACCCGGGCCTATGAGCAGGACCGTGTCGCCGCTGCCGAATCGACCTACCGTGACCTGCAACAGCCGCAAACCGGTAATGCGGCGCTTCTGTATAACCTGGGTAATTGCGCCTTCCGGAAAGGCGAGTACGGACACGCAATTGTTTTTTACGAACGCGCCCGACGTTTGGCGCCGCGCGACAGCGATATCGTCGAGAATCTCAATTTCGTGCGGCAGCAGGTGAATCTGCCAAAAATCGGTATCAGTGACGATCCGTTGTCGCTGGTGGTCAACCTGCGCGACAAACTGCGGCCGGACGAATGGCTGCTTGCCGCCGGGGTGGTTTGGGTCCTGTGCTGGCTGGCGTTCGGCATCAATCGCTGGCGACACGGCGGTTTGCGGGTTGTGGCGATTGTTTTTGCCGTCCTTTGCCTCGTCGCCTTATGGGCGCACATGGCCCAGATTCAGAGTGCCTATCGCACGGCGAACAGTGCCGGCGTCATCGTGATGCATAACACGCCGGTGCACCGGCAGCCGCGGATGAATTCGACGACGGCCGAGGGCACGCTCGACACCGGTACTTATATAACCATCGCCGAGCAACGCACCGAGTGGGTACGCATCCGTATCGACGAGGCAGAAGGCTGGGTGCGCCGCGCTGCCGTCGAACAAATCTGGGAGCGTTAGGATATGCTGCTTGCACGCAAAGATGTCATCGACCTGCTTGAAGAGATCGCCGTGTGGCTCGAGATCAAAGGCGAAAACACTTTCAAGATCCGCGCCTATACCAACGGCGCCCGTACCTTGCAGATGCTCGAAGGCGACGTCGTGGAACTGATCCTGTCCGGCGACATCGGCAAGGTCAAGGGCTTTGGTAAGGCGTTGGTCGAGAAGCTCACCGAATTCGCCACCACCGGCAAGCTCGAGTATCTCGAGACGCTGCGCGCCGAGTTTCCCGAATCGCTGCTCGAGGTCATGAAAATTCCCAATGTCGGGCCAAAGAAAGTCCAGCGGTTCTACAATGAACTCGAAATCACATCTGTCGACGAGCTCATGGCTGCCTGCGAGGACGGGCGCATCGCGGCGATGTCCGGCATGGGCGCCAAGACGGCCGAGAAGATTATCGACTCGGTCGAGCGCATGCGCACCAATGCCGCGTTCTTTCTCTTCCCGGACGCACGTGCCGCTGCCGAAGCAGTTGCCGAAGAGCTCCGCGCATTGGGGCAAGTTAAACGCCTCGAGATTGCCGGGTCGCTGCGACGCTACAAGACCCACACCAAGGACGCCGACATTATCGCCTCCACCGACGACCCCGACGCGGTCATGGCACACTTCGTAGGCCTGCCCATAGTTGATGTTGTGCAGGAACACGGCCAGACGAAGTCCTCGATCCTGGTGAAGGGCGGCATGCAGGTCGATCTGCGGCTGGTCGGCGACGATATTTTTCCGTTTGCGCTGCATCATTTCACCGGCAGCAAGGACCACAACGTGGCGATGCGCTCACGCGCCATCAAGATGGGTATGAAAGTCAGTGAATGGGGCCTGTTCAAGACGGATGGCGACGAGGAGACGCTCATTCCTTGCACCGACGAAGCCTCACTGTTCGAGGCGTTGGGCCTGCATTACATCCCGCCCGAGTTGCGCGAGGATCTCGGCGAGATCGAATTTGCGGAGTCTGAAGAATGCCCGCGTCTGGTGACCGAAGACGACTATCGCGGCGTGCTGCATTGTCACACCCACGCCTCCGACGGCAGCGAAAGTATTGAGGATCTCATAGCGCATGCCCACGGACTTGGACACCGTTATCTGGGCATCACCGACCACAGCAAATCCTCGTTTCAGGCCAACGGTCTCGACGAGGAGCGGTTACTCGGCCAGATCGGCAAGATCGAGGCGGCGCGAAAATCGCTGCCGAAGGGGTTCACACTATTCTCCGGCGTCGAATGTGATATCCGCGTCGACGGCGAACTTGACTATGAGGACGAGATCCTCGAGCAGCTCGATTTCGTGATCGTGTCGGTCCACAGCGCCTTTACCCAGAGCCGCGAAGACATGACGAAGCGCGTCGTCAAAGCACTCGAACACCCCAGTGCCTGTATCCTGGCGCACCCGACCGGCCGAGTCCTGCTGCAGCGCGACGCCTATGCCATCGACCTGCATACGGTGATCGATGCGGCCGTCGCCAACAACGTCGCCATCGAGTTCAACTGCAACCCGCTGCGGCTCGACATGGACTGGACGCTCTGGCACAAGGCCCGTGACAAGGGCGTGGTGTGCAGCATCAATCCGGACGCGCACAGGCTGAGTAACTTCGACTTCATCGAGCTTGGTATCGGCTTCTGTCGCAAAGGCTGGCTGGCGCCCGATGACATTCTCAACTGCTGGGATGCGAAAAAGGTCGAGAAGTTCTTCAAGACGAGGAAGCAGCCTCCGAAGCCTTCAGCCGCGAAATAAATAAA
>DPYP01000465.1:5422-8335 GCA_003545375.1 Lentisphaeria bacterium | reverse complement strand
CTTCTCCTTATGCGGCATCACTTTTTTTGCTTTTCATAAACATCTTTCTTAATGGCAATCATCTTGGCTCTAGCGTCCTCGGCCGACATGTTGCCTGCTTCGACTTCTGCCTGAAGTTTATTCCAGGTCTGGCGTAACCAGTCGTCCGTTTTGGCGTTCGCGGCAGGCTGCGACTTCTTCACGCGAACCATCTCGAAGACAATTGGCTCCGGCAGATCGATGGTCACAATCAATGTGTCATTGTCCTTAAACGCTTGCCGGATGCGGAGAATGCCTTCCTGGCCTTCGCCGCTCACAAACATGAGGTCGAGAATCGCCTCTCCGTCTTTCCCAACTGTCCATCTGCCCAGACTGCTGGCGCCCTGGCTGTCTGCTGACAGATTGAAGACATCGCCGGTCCTCGGGTTGAGCCCTATGAGCGATACGCTTTCCTTTTCTCCATCCCAGCTATCCCAGCTTGTGATTTCGATTACCCGGTCCTTGAATCTCCAGGCGTAGGTCGTCTTGTTCCTGGAACCCTTGGTCTCTGCGTCAACCCAGGTCCCGATGATCCGGTCCCACCCGGATTCACGAAGGACGTCGCCCAGGTTTTCGGCGGCCGCACACGCGATGCCCCCGATTGTCAGCATGGCAGCAACGATGCCACAGCATGTGGTGGTTGTGGTTGGTCTCATGATGATCTCCTTTCTTTGGATGAAATAGAGTGGTCATTTGTCAGGATGTCAAAGCCCGTCCAGCATGCCGCTGAGCAGGCCCCAATCGTAGCGGCTGCGTTTCCAGTCTATAGCGCCTCGAACTTCCGCCGACCAGGTTGATTCGGCGATGCCGGGCCCGATCAGCACGTCAAGGCCGAGATGCCCGCGGCGCGCGCTCAGCATGGATTGGACGCCGGCTGCGTGGTGGCAGTCGGCACAGCTCGCCAGCACCTTGAACGGCGGCCCCTGCCGGAACGGTGATGCTGCCGGCTCGCGAAACGGATCGTCGGTGTAGGCTTCCGGTCCGCGCGTGAAGCTCCTGGCGTCCACCTGCACGGCGGCCAGGCCGCCCGCTATGCCGGCAAGCAGCAGGCGGCGGCTCATCAGAAAAGCCGCTGGTTGCGGTGGGGCCGTCGTGTAGGTGGAGAGGTGTACGCTTTCGACCAGTGGTGTCTGCCGGACGACACCGGCATCGTCGATCACCAGCAGCTGGCGCACCAGCGCCAGGCGGGCGCCGGTCGGCAGGTCCTTCTCCTCGGCGCGGAACGTCGAGAGATAGGACCGGGTCGCATCCCGACCGTCGGGCAGATGCATAAGGATCACAAACACCGAGCGGCCGCCGGCCATGTTGACATGGGCGCGTGATGCCAGGCCGCGATTCGAGGTGTCGCCAATGGCGACCCACGCGCCTTCGAAGAGATCGTCGGGCAGCCCGTCGATGGCGTCGACGGCTGCGGGGTAGTTCGCAGTCAATGCCGCAACTTGCTTGGGCGACATTGCCAGGCGCTGGATGATGATTACCAGGCGCCGCTGCAACTGGCGGGCCCGTTCCACATAGCCGACGGGCCATTCGTCGGCGGTGCCGGCGAGCCAGTCATAGACCGACCACAGATCATGCTGCAGCACGGCGCGGGCATTGGGTGCGTCAATCAATTTTTCGGCGTCATCGGCGATGAAGGCATCGAGCACAGCGAGCTTTCTGGGGAACGGCGTTTCATCCAGCAGCGCGTCCGCCCACAGCAGCGGGTCGAGGAGGTCGTGTCCGTAGGTATTGCCGTTGGGGAAGGTGCGGACGAGCAGTTCGGCATGCAGCCGGTTCCACGGATGTTCAGGGTCAAGGTCGTAGATGCCAGTGGACCCGACAAGGCAAATCGTCACCTGCGCGAGCAGGAGCGTCGCTGCTGCGTGGATCGCCAGTTTCAATGCTGGCGCCCTGCCATTAGTGTTTCTCGCAGATTCGGCACGAGCGGGCGCGCCCGGCGCGCCCTTCCAGGCGCTCGAACGCGGTGATCGGCATTGCGCGGCCGCACTTTGCGCAGACCTGCGTCGAGGTTTCACGCAGATCGGCCAGTTCCTGCTCACTCACCAGGTTTTCAGACAGTGGGAGGCCGCTGAGGTAGGTCTTGAATTCGGAGTCTTCGGCTGCCCAGCGCTTCAGTTCGAAACGCAGCCATGCCTGCAGTTCCGGTTCCATGCTGCCGGTGCCGAGCAGGTAGCTCAGCACCCGGGTGCGGTAATAATCGAACGGGCGCAGGCCGCGACGCTTGTTGTCGCGGTCTTTCTTGATGATCTGCATGTAGGTTTCGTAGACGCGCCCAGCATGCGCGGCAAAACCTGCGGCCTCGTTTTGCTGCCCGAGTGCGAGCGAGGTAAAGGAGCGGGTCAGGAAGCCCTGAACGATCGTCTCGGCCTGGTCCTGGGTGGCTTCATCGACGTCGCTCTGCAGCTCGGTGAAGGCGAAGTGTTCAAGTGTCTGATGGTAGCGTAGGCTTGTTCCGTACCATTCGCTGCTGCGCATCCACAGCAGGAACTCGGTTGCCTTTTTGCGCTGGCCGCCGACATAGAGCGTGACAATCGCGTCGACCATGAAGTTCTCGAACCCGGACTTGACCGAGCGGTTGTCGGGATGATTCTCGGCGGCATCGAGGTACGCGTTGCGGGCGCTGTCGACCAGTGCGGTGTTGTTGGTGGTGTAGTAAACCCACCACTTCTTGGGGTCTGGGCTGAGGTGTAGCAGGAATCCGTTGAAATACGCATCGTTGAGGCTCTGGAAGATCATCCGTTCGCAGTCGATGCTGGCATTGTTCTCTGCGTGTTCCAGACCTTTGCGCGCCCAATAGACGGCATGCGCTTCCGGCAGGCGGAAATCGAGGTAGCCGTATTCGCGGATGAGCATGGCGATGTATTCAGGGTCGAGATTAAGGTCCTTCTGCAGCCA
>DPYP01000465.1:0-5020 GCA_003545375.1 Lentisphaeria bacterium | reverse complement strand
CCAGCGCGATGTCTTCCGGTAGTTGTTTCTGTTTGCGGAACTCGAGCTCGAGCTGCGGATGGTTCAGCTTGAAGGATGCGAGGATCTCGTTGAAACGTTCCGCTGCGGTGTCGCGGGCCGCGGCCAACAGGGGTTTCGGCCCGTCGGGCCTGGTGTCGAGCGCTCGGGTGAGGACCACGGTGACGGCAGCTTCTTCCGGCGCCTGGCCGAGGCGCACAGGCAGCTGGCCGGTGTCCGTGTATGTGGCAATGACCTGGCCCATGGACAACCCGTGACTGTCGATGAGCCTGGTGATGCTGTCGACGGCGATCTCGCCGAGAGCAGCGTGCAGGCCGGCTTCATCGACCGGTGCCGCACCGAGCGCTTCCCAGTCATAATGCCGGTCATTACCGAGGACGGCGATAAAGTCGTTCGCCATCTGGTACTTGTAGTAGCGGTTCGCGTCGTCGAGGTTCTGGCCGAGCTTGTGCTGATAAAACCAGCCGAGCTCCCGGTACAGCAACGGGTCATCGGGGTTGTAGAAGAGTGCCTCGTCGCGGATCAGTTCGATGCCGCGCTGCACCCAGCGCCAGCGATCGGCGTAACCCTGCTGGGTCACAGAAATGTTGTAGGCCATGTTCCAGGCGAGAAACGCCGTGGCACCGGTGAAACGCGGCTGCAGCTTGACGATCCAAGAGCTCAATTGCACCAGTTCGAAATAGTTCTCGGCCTCCTGCATCTTCTGGGCGCGCAGGAACAGCAAGTCGGCCACGACGCCGCGGAAGGCACCGCCGGCTACCTGGACAAAGGCGACAAGCGGCGGCGCATCGACCGTCAACTCGTCGGTCGTGAGGTTGGCGACCCTGCTGATCTTTTCCATCCGATCCTGCAGGAAATGGAGGGCTGTCAGACACAGAATCGTGCCGACAAAAATTCCGAAAACATGTCGTTTTTTCAAGGTATTCATCGTTTGGTCACTAGTCCAAGTTCCTTGACCTGCAATGCCCAAATGCCCAGCGCGGCGATCGGGATGCCGCGTAAAAGAAATAGTTTCAACGTGATCGCGGTCATCTGGCTGACCTCAACCAGCTCGCCTCGGGCGAGTTTGCCGACTTCGTTGAACTCATTGATCGAGACGATCAGGAGATCGGCTGCTTCCCGTATGTAATAAGCGCCTCTAAACAGCACTTTGCTCGGGACAACAAGGTCTTCGGGGTTGATTGGTTTCATGGCCGTCACAGCAGCTCCAAGAACGAGATATGAGGCCGACAGAAAAATCGCAACGGGTATGGAAAGCCCGGCACCTGCAGTGCAGCCGATGATAGCAACAAACATGACCTGCAGGATCAGGAGCACCACGACGCGCAGATAGTTGTTGATGAAACTGGAAGCCGGTACCAGCAGTTGCGGCCCGTCGACGAGCTGGAAAATTACCGAGACTTGCTCTGGGTCGAAGTTCTGGTATTGGATGGTCAGTTCGCCGTCCGGCGAGATAAATCTGACCGGAATTTGCAATTCGTGGTAAACCCCACCCATCAGTTTCATCGGTACGGGAATCGCCTTGTCGTCGCCTGGATTGCGCAACGCCCAGATGCCGGTCGTTTCGCGCTGGTCCTTGGATTTGGCGGAGTCGACGTAGATGCGGTAGCGGAGCTGAACGAATTGTTCTTTTTCAAACTCGGGAAGCCCACGGAAGGTCCAGACCCTGAAGTCGGCTGGCTGCAGCTCGGCCATGGCGCCCTTGAGTTTTCGGCGGATTTGCTGCCGGGCAGAACGTTCCGACACGACCGGGCTGTCGACGACGCGTCCTGCGTCGACGCGTCGTTGGTATTCCTCGCGCACCTGTCTTTCGATGTCTTCGGGGCCGGTGTAGACGAATTGGCGACCGCGCATTTCGTTGTAGTTATATGTCCGGCGGCCGACCATCACTTCATGGCGCAGCTTTTCCATTTCCGCTTCGGGGAAGTCGCTTGTGTGGAACCGCCAGTAAATGATCGCCAGGATTGCCGCTGTTGCCAGCACCAGCAAGGCCACCTGCATGATCACGATGCCAAACCACTTTCCCATCCAGTACATGGCACGCGGCACCGGCTTGCTGACGACCAGATGAATCTGGTAGCCTTCGACGTCGTCGCCTATGCTGATGCAACCCAGCCACAGGGTCACGACTGCCAGCAGTCCGCCGACGATGCCGAGGCAGTAGTTCAGCGTAATGTGCAGTTGTCCGTAGGCGGTGCCGTCGCCGACGATGGTCATCGGCAGTACGATGGCCGCGAGGGCGAGCAGGAACAGCAGGACCTTGACAACGTGCGAACGGATTGCCGAACGTATGGTTGTCAGTGCAATTGCAACAATTGGGCGCATGTCATTTGACCGTCTGTAAATCGTCCACGAAAAGTGGGCGGAGATTTTTGTCGGCACAATATAGCCGAGGGCACCGCGATCCCAAAACATAACGGCGTTGTTATGCAGGGAGTCGGAATTGGTGCATATTACTGCCGATTCACTTCAGATTCATTCTCACCCAGCCACATTTTCCATCATCTTATGGGCAAGACAATTCTTGTTACCGGCGGCGGCGGCTTTCTCGGGTCGCACCTTTGCGAGCGTTTACTCGAGGACGAGCACGACGTAATCTGCCTGGACAACTTCTTCACCGGCCGTAAGGCGAATATCCGTCATCTGCTGCACAACCCCGGCTTCGAACTTGTGCGGCACGACGTCACCTTCCCGATATACCTCGAGGTTGACGAGATCTACAACCTTGCCTGTCCGGCTTCGCCGGTTCATTATCAACATGACGCCATTCAGACGATCAAGACCTGCGTCCACGGCCTCATCAACATGCTTGGCCTGGCGAAACGGCTGGGGGCACCGTTGCTGCAGGCCTCCACCTCCGAGGTCTACGGCAATCCCGACGTTCATCCACAGGTCGAGTCATACTGGGGCAATGTCAACCCCATCGGGCCACGGTCCTGCTACGACGAGGGCAAGCGCTGTGCCGAGACTCTTTGTTTCGACTACCACCGGCAACTGGATCTGAGCATCAAGGTCGTGCGTATCTTCAACACCTACGGTCCGCGCATGCATCCGAACGACGGCCGGGTCGTCAGTAATTTCATCGTCCAGGCGTTGCGCGGTGAGGATATCACGGTATACGGCGACGGCGAGCAGACGCGGTCCTTCTGCTATGTCGATGACCTGATCACCGCCATGATCCGTATGATGAACACTGATCCGGCGGTAACCGGCCCGATCAATATTGGTAATGAGCAGGAGTCCACAATCCGTGAACTGGCGGAAAAAATCATCGCCATGACCGGCTCCAAATCCAAGCTGATTTGTCTGCCGCTGCCGCAGGACGATCCGGTCCGGCGGCGCCCCGACATCCGTGTCGCTCGCGAGGTTCTCGATTGGCAGCCGACGATCGACCTGGCCACTGGGCTGGAGCGGACCATCGAGTATTTCCGTTCGGAACAAACGTAGTCGGGCGATTATGATGAGCATGAAAGAGCACATCAGGCCGGGCGTGATGTTGTCGGAAATGCTGTTCCCGCATCTCGGGCGACCGGGCATCTTCGCCGATTCCATCGAGAGGATCATCGGGATTGGCTTCTACGAGAACGTCGAAATCCTGCCTATACTCGATGCCGACGAGCGCCAACGCGTCGGCGAGCTGATACGCACGAACGGCCTGAGCCTGAACTCGTGGATGTCATTTATCCAGATGGAAGAGGGCTTGGACCTTGGATCGTTGGACGAAGGTCATCGCCGTAAGTCGGTCGCACGCACTATCGAGTTCATGGAGCCGGCGGCCGAGGTGGGCACGCGCGGTTTCGGCGTGCTTGTGGGACCAGATCCCGGTCCGGCACAGCGGGCCGCAGTGATCGATGCGCTGGTTATCAGCTTTTGCGAACTGGGTGATGCGATCTCTGCTTTCACCCCAATGCACCTGTTGTTCGAACCGATGGATCGCGAGGCGCATAAGAAGGGTGTGATTGGCCCAACCTCCGAGTTTGTGCCGCTCACCGAGCGCGTGCGCAAGCACTATCCGCAGATAGGCGTTTGTTGGGATTCGTCGCACATCGCGCTGAATGGCGAAGACCTCTGTGACTCGCTCGAAGCGTCGTGGCACACCGTCACTCAGATTCATTTTGCCAACCCTGTCCTCGACCCGCAGTCCCCTGTGTACGGCGACACCCATCAGCCGTTCGGCCCGCCCGGCATCATCGGGCCCCAGAAGATTGCCGACGTCATATTGAAAGCCGAAGCCATCGGCATGTGCGACAACGAACGGCCGTACATGTCCGTCGAAGTCCGCACCACGCTTGGCGGCGATCCATGGGAAACTGATGCCCACCAACGCGAGACGCTGTCGCAGGCCTGGGCGTTGTACGAAAAGGCGAAACGCCGATTATAGGTAATTTCGTCAGGAGAAATACAAATAGGGGACGGGGAAGACTGGTTCATCTGCCCCGGGGTTGGCGGCGTCATGTTGTCGGCGGTCTTTGTGGCGTCGACTTTTTTGCATCAGCGCGGCTTGCGCCAGCGCCCCCGTGGTCTTATTGTATCGGTTTTTCTCGACTTCTATTTCTGCCCGTGTCGTGGATTTGGATGCACACACTGGTCGGCTAACAATTGAACTACTCATAGCTGTTTCGGAGACACTTCAATCATGGTACGTTTACGACTACGCCGCACTGGCACCCGCAACAAGGCCTGCTTCCGCGTCGTTGCTGCCGACTCACGCAGTCCACGCGACGGCCGCTTCCTCGAGGTGCTTGGCCTCTACGATCCACGGCACGAAGACGAGAATCTCGATATGGACCGGGTTGACTACTGGCTCACCAATGGCGCCCAGCCGTCGCAGACGGTAGCGGCAATCATCGAACGGGTCCGTAAGGGCGTATCGATGAAGACGGTCAAGCCGGACCCGCCACCACCACCGCCGCCGCCGCCACCGGCACCCGCTGCTGAAGAGCCCGCCGCCGAGGAACCTGCTGCCGAGGAACCTGCTGCCGAGGAACCTGCTGCTGAGGAA
>DPYP01000579.1:0-3191 GCA_003545375.1 Lentisphaeria bacterium | reverse complement strand
CCCTACCCCTATGACAGCTTCGGAAAGCACGCCTTTCAACTCCGGGAGTATGCACTGGCCCGTGAAGCCTTTATGGCTGCCGCCGAACGCGCACCGCATCGATCCTCTGTGTACAAACAAATCGCTGATTGCAGCATTGAACTGGGCGAGTTGAAAGTAGCCAGGGAGTACCTGGAGAAAGCGCTGCTGTGGTACCCGCACGACCCGCGGCTCAGTTCCAGGATCAGACGTCTCGAAAGGCTCGAGGCCAAACAGGCGCCGCTGTGACGGCGCTGCCGACAATCTGCTGGCTGCCCGGTTGGGCCGGGAACAACCGCATATGGACACGGCCGCAGTCGGCACTCAATGCATATCGGCATCTGTCTCCGGACTACGACGGCGTGACCAATCCAGGTGACTTCATCAACCGCGTTGCCGCCTGCTTGCCTGCAACACCGTGCATCCTCGTTGCGTGGTCGCTGGGCGGCATGCTCGCCTTGGAGGCGGCAGCCAACATGCCCATGGTACAAGGCTTGGTTGTCTGTGGCGGCACCGGCTGCTTCGTCAATCGCCACCGCGACCTGGGATGGCCCCCAGCCATCCTGCGCCGCATGCAGCGCAACCTCGCTTCCGATCCGACTACGACAATCCGACAATTCATTGCCGAGATGTTCGCAGACACAGACAGGGCACAGCACTTCATTGATACCACGTATCCCCATGGACTGCTCGATGACTGTTCGTACAATGCCGCAGCACTCGATGCGGGACTGCAATACCTGGCAGACACCGACCTCTCTGATTCTATCGAGAATGTGCGTTGTCCCGTGCTATGGCTCCATGGAATCGAAGACAGCATCTGTCCCATCGGCGCCGGACGTGCAGCAGCCGACAAATTGGTGAATTGCCAATTTGTCGAACTCCCCGGCGGCCACCTGCCCGCTTTCGAAACCAGCGACGCACTGACAGAGCACCTGGTTGCGTTTATCAGAAATTCTCATAACGCATAAAAGGTTGCGCCGGAACGCATGTATTTCCTCAGTCAATCCGCGTCGGACGCATTAGCAAAGGAATGATGCACATTGAACGTAAATTCCCCCGGGGAATCTTACGTTACCCTTCGGATCCTTTGTGGCTTCGTGGTAGATTCCCCTTCGAGGCGTAACTATGCGAATAATCTGTTTCGGCGACAGCCTGACAAGTTGCGGCGGCGAGAACGGCCGCTACAGCGACATCCTGCAGGATCGCTTTCCCGGCCACGAATTCATCAATGTCGGTATCGGTGGCGAGACCTTCGTGGATGCGCGCGTGCGATTGCAGGCAGATGTGCTCGCGCATGCTCCCGACGTCGTCGTGCTCGCCTTCGGCGCCAATGACTGGTGGCAAGACGAACGTCCCGTAGCTCAATGGGGTGACGACCTCGACTACCTGATTCGCGAGATCAAAACGATCGGCGCACAGATCGTCGTGCTTGGCGTGTTCGGCGACTACTTCGACGAGAATGACCGGGTCGCCCCAAAAAATTACGGCAGCGACACCCGCAGCATCGAGTTCCAGGCACTGGAAGCGGCGGTTGCCGCGAAACACGAGTGCGGTTACGTCGCCAACATGCAGGGGCGCATTGTCGGCCGGCGCTGCTGCTGGACCGATCGGAATCACCCGAACGAATACGGCAACCGTCACGTCGCCGATACCATCGAGCCGATCCTCGCCGAATTCCTTCATGCGATGCCACTGCCGATTCGCAAACCGACGATCCACACCGTCCGCGACATGTGGCGCGAGGCTGTCGACCTGGCGCCAAGCAATCTTTGCGTCGTCGACCGCGAGCAGCGACTGAACTACGCCGACGCCGACGAACTCGTGCGCCGCGTCGCTGCAGGCCTCGCAAAGCTGTCAGATGCCGAGCGCCCCGTCACCGCGGTCTACCTGCCGAACTGCCTCGAGTATTTCCTGCTTTACTGGGCGCTGATGGAACTCGGTGGCGTGATTGTGCCGCTCAATACTTTCCTCGCCAATGAGGCATTGACCGCGATTTTCGCAAACCTCGCTCCCGACATCCTGATCGTCGGCTCAGCTGCGGACACCGCACCCATCGCCGCTGCCGAGTCCGCAAAGTCGAAGGTCCTGGTGATCGACGATGCGTGGCATCAACTCATTGCATCGGCACCCCGGCGCCCCGACGCACCGGGGCCGGAGACTATGGATACCGCCATCATCATGCATACCTCGGGCACGACAGGCGTGCCAAAGGGCGCCGTGATGCGGCATCATGATCTGCTGTTCAACGTCACTGCGACAATCAACGCTCAGGCGTTTGTGACAAGCGACGTTCATCTCGTTGTCAACCCGATGTTCCACGTCACCGCCCTGTACAGCTCGCTGCCAAGCGCGGTGCTGCAAAAAAGCCCGGTGATCATCACCGCCGACACCACCGCCACCGGTCTGCTGCAGCTTGTCGCGGGTGAACGGATCACAACGTTTCTCAGTGTCCCGACAATCTTTCAGCGCCTTGTTGCGATACCCGATCCCGCAGCGTATGACACGTCGTCGCTGCGGGTCATGGCATATGCCGGATCGATGATGCCGGTGTCAACCATCCGCGAGCTGCAACGGCTGTTTCCGGATGTGGCGTTACAGAATTTTTTCGGGTTGACCGAGACCACCTCGGCAACGCACGTGCTGTATGGCGAAGACGCGGACGCACGCCCGGATTCGATCGGTTCTCTGCTGCCGTTTGTCGAGGCGATCGTGGTGGACGAAAATCTCCAGACCTTGCCGCCCGACTGCGTCGGCGAACTGCTCTTCGCCCGAGAAAATGTGATAGCCGAATATTACAATCAGCCCGAACGCCTGGATGAAGCCCTGGTCGAAATTGACCAGCGCCAGTGGTTTCGGACCGGTGACCTGGCTTCGGTCGATGCGGAAGGGTTCTTCTTTATCAAGGGCCGCAAGAAGGACATGATCATCGTCGGCGGCGAAAACGTCTACGCCGCCGAAGTCGAGGCAGTGTTGATGACTCACGCGGGCGTTCGCGAAGCCGCCGTGAAGGGGACGCCGGCAACCGGCGTGCGTGAGTCCCTGGGTGAGTTGATCCGCGCCTACATTGTAACCGATGGTGCCGAACTGAAAGTGCAGGAACTTCGCCGCCACTGCAGCAAGCGGCTGGCATCGTATCAGGTGCCGCACGAAGTGGTGTTTCTCGAGCGATT
>DPYP01000013.1:728-3850 GCA_003545375.1 Lentisphaeria bacterium | reverse complement strand
AAACCACGAACTGCTCAAGCACAATAAACTGCTGGAGCAACAATACAGCGATGCGGAAAAGCAACTCGACGCGGAAAAACGCCTCAACGCGGAAAAACGACTCGACGCGGAAAAACGCCTCAACGCAGAAAAACGCCTCAACGCAGAAAAACGCCTCAACGCGGAAAAACGCCTCAATGCGGAAATCCACGAACTGCTAAAGCAGAATGAACTGCTGGAGCAACAATACAGCGATGCGAAAAAGCAACTCGACGCGGAAAAGCGCTTAGACGCACCTCCCGATGTTGTCGCCCAAAATGCCGCAGAAGGCAAAACCGCCGCTGCAAGGATCGAACACGACCGCGATGTGCAAACTTTCCTGCATCGCGCATCCAACGCGCAGGCGCAGGAAAATCCGGAGGCCGCGAAGTACTACTATCAGCAGGTCCTCGAACTCGATCCCGATCAGGTCGACGCACTCGTACGTATAGGCAATATACTCGTGGAAGACGGTGATCCGGAAAGCGCCGAGCGCTATCTCACCCGGGCCTTCTATGCCAACCCCGACGATCGCGACGTGCTGCTGCCCTTGGGCTTTCTGCTGGTGTCCCGCGGCAAGGCAGATCTGGCGATGTCCATGCTCAGCCGCGCCGCCGCACTTTACCCGGACGATCCCGACATGGCACGTATGCTGGGTATTGCCTGCCGATCACTGGGCTGGCACCAGGCCGCGGAGGTCCAGTTCCTGCGCGCCTGGAAGCTCGACCCAACCGGTTCGGACGCACCGTACAATTTGGCAATCCTCTACGCCACGGTCGAACAGCCGCGCTATGAAGACGCCAGAAATTGGTACGAAATCGCCATCAAAAACGGCGGTGCGCAGGATCCGAAACTCGAACGTTTTCTCAAACACCAGGCCATCGCCGTGAGGAACGGCCAGCCATAACCCCGGGACAGCCAGGCGCGGAACTTCAATGCCCTGTACCTGTCATATTCTCGAATGAACCTGCCTCCCCGCAATTCACTGAATTCTCTCATCCGCAACCGTGCCGGAGACTCAGCATGATGCCACGATTTATTGGAATGACACCGCGGCTTGTCGCTGCAGGCCTTTTCGCCACGCTCCTTTGGTTGCCGGCCGCCCAGGCCAATACGGAGCGCCGCCCCACACGCCTTGATCGAAAAATCACGATGATGGTAGTCAAATACCTCCAGAAAAATCATTACACACTTCCAGAGATCGATGACGACGTATCCGAGCAGCTTTTTGATGAATACTTCGAGGAGCTCGATCCCAACCGCCACTACTTCCTGCAGTCCGATCTGGACGAGTTTTCGGTGTACCGCGAGAGCCTCGACGATATGGTCGAGAAAGGCGATCTCGACTTCGGCTTCAAAGTCTACGAACGCTTCATCGAACGGGTCACAGAACGCCTTGAGTACGTAAAGTCGATCATCAATGACGACTTCGACTTCACCATCGATGAAGACATCCTTCTCGACCGCAAGGACCTGCCATGGCCGAAAACTATCGCCGAGCTCGACATAGCCTGGCGCCAACGCATCAAGAACCAGTTGCTCGTCGCCCATCTGCTCGATGAAGAGGGTGCCAAGGAGGAGGCGGAAAAAGAGAAAGAACCGGCAGTGAACGACACCGAAGACCCCGTCAAGGACGAAAACGCGGCAGAAAGCGAGAACACAGCAGAAGTAGGGATAATCGACGATACGCCGCAGGAGGCAGTCGTTAAGCAACTCGAGCAGTTCCTGAAGTTCCGTGACGAGAATGACAATGCCGATATCCTTGAGATTTACCTCTCGACGCTGACCCGTATTTTTGACCCGCACACCACCTACCTGAACTGGCGGCAGCTCGAGGACTTCGATATTTCCATGCGCCTGCGGCTCCAGGGCATTGGCGCCACCCTCACCTACAAGGACGGATACACCGAAGTGGTGAGCATCATTCCCGGCGGCCCGGCCAATAAGCAGGGCGCCCTCAAGCCTGGGCACAAAATCATCGCCGTCGGCCAGGGCGACGGGGAAATGATGAACGTCATCAACATGCAACTCAACAAAGTTGTGCGACAGATCCGCGGTGCCAAAGGCACAAAAGTGCGGCTGTCGGTCATCGAATCGCTGCACAGCACGCCGAAGACCATCAGTATCGTCCGTGACGAGGTCAAGCTCACCGAGGGGGAAGCCAAGGGCGAAGTCCACAAGGTCGAACTTACGGACGGTCGCTTCATCAACGTGGGTGTCATCGACGTTCCCTCTTTTTACGCCGATTTCGACGCTCTCAAGCGCGGTGATCCCGATGCCAAGAGTACAACCGTTGACGTACGACGCCTGATCGACGAGATGGTTGAGAAGGATGAGATTGCCGGTATCATCATAGATCTGCGCTCCAACGGCGGCGGCAGTCTCGAAGAGGCAATCTCGCTCAGCGGTCTGTTCGTGCCCAGCGGCCCGATCGTGCAGGTGCGACGCGTCGGCGGTATGGTCGACGTGCGCGAAGATTTGGACGACGGCTTCGCCTATGATCTGCCGATGATTGTCATGGTCAACCAGCTCAGCGCTTCGGCATCCGAGATTTTTTCCGGTGCCATACAGGATTACCAACGCGGCTTGATCGTCGGCAGCGTCGGCACCCACGGCAAAGGTACCGTCCAGACGGTACTCAAGCTCGATCGCATGAGGTCGTTCCGCGACAAGAAACCTGGCGCCATCAAGTTCACCATGGCAAAGTTCTACCGCGTCACCGGCGCCTCCACTCAGAAAAAGGGGATTGCACCGGACATTGCGTTTCCGTCATTTCTCGATCACATGGAATTGGGTGAAGCAGAGCTCGACCACGTGCTGAAATGGGATACGATCCAGTCACAGCCGCTCAACCGGAATTTCACCCAGATCACACCGTATGTCGAGGAACTCCACGAACGCTCCGATATACGCCTGGCAAAAAACGAACTGTATCAACACCTCGTCGAAGACATCGCTGAATTCGGCAAGCGCCGGGCCGAAAAGTACATCACGCTGAACCGGGAGAAGCGGATCAAACTGCGCGAGGAAGAGGAGTATTGGACGGAACGCAGCCAGGCTGTACTCGGCAGTGATCGCGACAACGACGACGACCATGAGGATGC
>DPYP01000013.1:0-321 GCA_003545375.1 Lentisphaeria bacterium | reverse complement strand
TATCTTGACGAGGGCCTCGCTTTGATGGGCGATCTCGTCGAGATCCTCGATCGCGACAACAAGCTCACCAGCAACCACATGATCAAGCAAAAAGGGTTGGAATGAAAGGCATCGTCCTGGCCGGAGGCGCCGGTACGCGACTGTACCCGCTCACTCGCGTGGCCAGCAAACAACTGCAGCCGATTTATGACAAGCCGATGATCTACTACCCCCTGTCCACCCTCATGCTGGGTGGTATCCGGGAGGTACTGCTGATCTCGACGCCTGTAGATGTACCCCGATTCCAGGAGTTGCTCGGCGACGGCCGCCAGTGGGGTATGA
>DPYP01000594.1:0-2746 GCA_003545375.1 Lentisphaeria bacterium | reverse complement strand
ATGGGGATAAGACAGATGGGAAGACCCAGATCGAAGCGGTCATACTCGACTTCACGTATCTTCGCCTCGAACCTGTCGACAATCGCATTCGCCTCATCCGTGGGCACCAGTCCGTAGATGATGGCGGTGCCGTTGACCCACGGGAACCAGTAGTCATGCAAATCGCCGTCGCGATCCCGCCAGCCGGCGATGATTCCTGTTTCCGGATTAAAGAATTTCTCCATATAACCGGCGCGTATCCTCTCGGCATCCTGTTCGCAGGACTCAGCGAGCTCCGGGCGGCCGGCCAGCCGCTCCAGATCGGCAAGACAGTTCAGCGCCCGATAGGTCAGCGCCGAAGAATAGGCATCGTTGTGGCCGAAGTTCATCTGGTCGGCAATATTCGAGTGCGGCGACCTGCAGCTGTCGGACGGGGTGCCCGGCTTGCTGGACTCAGGAAAACCATCGCCGTCGCGATCCTGTTCCTTTATGTGGGCGGCGTAGCCTTCGAGTAAAGGAAGCCAGCGTCCTAATAGCTCGAGGTCGCCCGTCACCCGTATAACGTCCCAGGCGGTGATCAGAAAACACGGATACGAATCGAGAAAGATCCACGGATCATCGGCCTCGGTCCCGTAGCCGCGGGCGCCGGAAAAATAGCGATCCAGCGTCTCCCTCCCCACTTGGATCGCTTCCACGCCGCCGGCCATGGGCGGGGTGTAAACGGCAGGCTCAATGTAGTGGAGCATGCAACTGGTGGTTGCGTTGGCGCTGATAATATTGTTTGCCATGACGCCGACATCGTCCTGGTACTGGAAGTTGTTCAGCCAGTGCCGGGGCAACGTTTTCAGGCGGGGATCGGCATCGGTCAAAGCAGGCACGGGCTTGACGGCCTCGACCGCCAATGAAAGCGCCCAGCAGGAATTCCCGGATGGGACGGCATAAAGTCCATCTTCGGAGCGGCGGCTTGCCTGGTCTACGATAGTCGCCTCCCAAAGCCTGTCCGAACGGGTCTTGCGCCCCTCCAGGGCAGAGCAGCCGCTGTTGTCGGTTCGACTTATCAGGAGGCTGCCGCAGTCCGAAGCGTGCAGAACACAGGGCAGCGGAGCCCCCATCCCGGCCACCGGGTTGGCAATCGGGGCTGTCGGTGTCGCCACGATGTCGAAGGCCAGCCGCAACGCCGGCGGCGTCGCAAATACCGACGTACGGGCAATGGCCCAATCGAAAGCCATCTGGATAGATTTTTCCTCTATCCGAATCTCCCACCGCGCACAGCCGCCGTCGGGACACTCCAATTCATAACTTATCACGTTGCCTTCGCACGCCGCTGGGCCCCGCAATTTCAAAGCCACTTCAGTTGAGAAAAGAGGCGCACTGATCAAGCGACCACCGCCGTTTTCTCCGGTTTTGAGCAAATTCGTCTGCAGGTTTCCCTTACCAAGGCTGTCCCAGCACAGAAAAGTGATCTCGGGACGCTCACGTGCCACCATCAAACGCAGCCACACTGAACTGAACTCAATAACCTCTTTCGTGTGCCGGATCCTGAAAAACCTCTCGCTCTGCTCGGTAGGTTGGAGCACCTTATCTGCCAAGGAACCCGCCGTCACCTCAGACCGGCCCTCGACCTCTTCATCCACGAAACTGCCGAAGACCTCCAGCTCGGAGATCTCTGTCTCGTTCGGATGCGCCTCATCTGAGGATCGATCGATCCGCAGGCGAAAATTGTCCGTAACTGTCGGATCAAAAGAATACTCTACCGCGAACGTCTCTTCGTCCATCCGGTTGTCCTTGATCTCAAACAGCGTACTGAGTGTCCGTCCACCATCCGGGCTGTATTCCCCGACAAAATCAACCGGGTAATCGGCAATGTCGGCACGATGAATGACAACGCGCGAAATACGCGCCGGCTGGCGGAACCGGATCCAGACCCAGTGGGGGTGCGGCTTGGAAACGGCAGGAACCCAGCGACCGGTATCCGCTACCGCGGACGCTGTCGGAACGCTGGTGTCGTCCCCGGGCACCATCCGGATCCCGTCATTGACGAACTTGACTCGGCCACCGGCCCGGTGGTAGTAGGCATCCCCGAGGAATTCCGAATCCGCCACGACGACCGCACCCTCCGCAGCCAGTGCGACATTAACAGTTTTTGCCATTGATCTTGCCCTCTCTAGTTTAGTTTACCGGATAAGTTGCAGCAGGTTGAAGGAATCGAAACCGTGAATTAACGTGGGCTAACGTGGATTCACGATTCGACCAAATCAAGAAAAACGAAAATGAATGTCAATACTGAAACCCTGGCAGCCAGTTTCCGGGAAGACGGGTTTGTCCTGGTCAGTGACTTCCTGAGCCAGGCAGAAGTTGCCGAGCTCGATCGTCAACTCGAACGGTATATCGTCGAGATTGTCCCGACCGTGGCTCCGAATCACGTGTTTTATGAATCCGGCCGCAGCGGTGCAATCAAACACCTCAGCGTTCCGGACCAGTACGACAACTACTTCAAGGGGCTGCTGGAGCGACCGGCTACCCTCGAGCTGATTGCGGCGAGTGTCGGTGACGACATCGAACCGGTCGCCTCGGAAGTCTTCTACAAGCCGGCGCAGGTCGGTACAGCCGCACCATATCATCAGGACAACGCTTACCTGCACCTGGAGCCGGCCGGCGGCGCAGTGGTCTGGATCGCTCTGGACGACACCACCGTGGCCAACGGCGCCGTCCATTTCGCCAAGGGTTCACACCGGCTCGGCGACCTGTCTCATTTTGAAACCGGTGT
>DPYP01000407.1:578-3473 GCA_003545375.1 Lentisphaeria bacterium | reverse complement strand
CCCTGTCGCAGGTGCCGGCGCTGTACAAGAAGAAAATCCGCGTTGGTTTCTGCTATCGCCTCGGTTACCATCCGCAGGAGTACGAGATCGAGGGCCGTGGACGATTCGGCACGAGTACTTTGTACGACCCCGCACTGCCGAAGACGAACTTCTTCTCACCCGCCAGGCTCGAGAAAACACTGAAACTGGCGCTTGATATAGGCGATGGCTACGTTCTGTTTTACAACACGCGTGCCTGCTGGTGGCTCGACAGCATCGAGTCGCGCCCCGCTGCCGATGCACCGATGAACAAGTCCAACCGCTGGGTGCCGCAGGAGTACTGGCAGGCACTCGACAACGCCCGCAGGGCTTTCGACTGAAACCTGAACCAAGAGAGCTGAAATGACCTGGGCAGACTTCCATCCCGAAATTGTCGAGGCGATGGCCAATATGGAGCCGTGGCCGTGCGAAATCATCCCGACAGGCTGTGGCCCGTGTGGTCAGCCGTCGCTGGTCATGGGGCCGAACGAAGAGCTGGTCGTGGAAGGATTCCGGAAGACCGAGATAGAGGCGTGTATGGCCGGGCAGCCGCCGCCGCGCGGCGACCTCACCGGCTATGTTTATCACAGCACCAACGGCGGCTTGAACTGGGCCAAGCTCTGCGATGTCCCGTTGCACTTCCGGGTGCCGGACGAATGTGACACGACCTACGGCCCCCAGCTCCAGGGCATGGGCTTCCTGCGCGACGGCACGCTGCTGTCGATCATTTTCAACTACTATGGCAACGGGCCGATGTCGGTAGACAACGAGACGTGTCACAGCCGTGTCTGGATCACCCGCTCGACCGATCGCGGCGAGACCTGGAACGAACCTGTCGAACTGGACCCGGCACCCTATGAACTGATCGGCGGCAACAAGGTCCGGTTCCACCAACTGCGTGACGGTACCGTGCTGATGCCGATGAGTTGCACGCGCTGGTCACGCCCGGGCAAGCCGCTGGATGATGATGAACGTGTGCTGTGCACCCAGATGTTTGCCTCGAGCGACAACGGCAAGACGTGGTCGACAATCGGCAACCTGGGCAAACACAGCGACGAGTCGGACCTGCTCGAGCTGCCGTCCGGTCGGATTCTCGCCAGCACCCGGTTCCAGCGGCTCAAGATGCCGGATGACCCGCCCGAACTCGAGCGCCCCGGCGGCGAGCGGGGCGGCAGCGTCTACAAGCAGACGGCGGTTTTTTACAGCGACGACGGCGGCCGGACCTTCAGCGACCACCGGCTCCTCACTGGTTGGCTGCAGCAGACCGCGTGCCTCGTTCGGCTAAGTGACGGCACCGTCGTCATGCCGTTCGGCCACAAGGACGCGGGGCAGGGGCAGCGGTTTATGGTCAGTTACGACGAGGGCGAGACGTGGGGCAAGACCGTTTTCGAACTCAATAAATGCGGCATGTATGCCAGTTCCGTTGTCCTCGCCGACGATACCATCGTCACGGCGTTTGCCGTGGAATGGCATTCCAACGGCCGGAACGAGCTCGAGGTCCTGCGCTGGCGGGTGCCGCCCCGGGAGGTCGTCGAAAAGAATGGCGTCTTCAAACCTCGACTCGCTGTGATTGGCTGAACCGGGGAGAATAACCGATGTTCGGCCGCTCAGAACTTATTCGCCTGCGCCATCGACGATCCGCCGGAAACGGTCAAAACCCATGCTGAGCGCCACGTTTATACCGACCAGGCGATAAGGATCGCTGTCGTGGCGGACGAACGGTATGTCACCGGCTGCAGAGCTCTGCCAGTGCCGCGCCGTTTTGAACAGGGTTTTGGCGATGGCTTCGATGTCTTCGTCCCAGAATCCGGCCGGGTACGCGAAGTAGGGTGCATCGATCCCCATGACAGTACGCACGCGGTCGAGAGAACCGGCCATTTCATCGCGGACCTCGTCGAGGTCCCGGACGCCCTGTTGCGGCCCGGTCAGGAACAGGTGGCGCTTGGTGTGCGGGGCGATGCACCAGCCGGCGTCGCGTAGCTGTGCCAGATGCTCCCAGGTCATGGCCGGATAGACTTCCATCGCCGGCAACGGTTTCCGGTCCGCCAGGTCGGTGACTGTGAAGACAGTGGCGCGAAAGCCGTGTTCCTGCAGAATCGGAAACGCGTTCTCGAAGATGTTGAGACGGTTGTCGTCGAAGTCGATCGCAACAGTGCGCTCGGGAAGCGTCGCACCGTCATAGAGCCAGCCGGCAAGGTCATGATGTGTGGCTGCGGTAAATCCTTGATCATCAAGGTATTCCATCTGCCGGAGAAACTCGCTCAGGTTGATCCTCCCCTCATCATTCGGCACCGTCGTCTCATGATCCGGATGGACACGATGGTAAGTGAGAATAGGGATGTTGTTCGTCAATGTGAACTCCTTGCCACTCGCTGTAGACCCCGAAACACCGGCCTCAGCACATAATATACGGTGTGTTGTCGCCAACGGTTTGTCAACTGAAAAGAGTTTACACTGGCTCCCAGCGGAAGCGAATCGGGCGTGTCAGATCACGAATTTGGACGAGGAGTGAAAAAAGGCTTGCAATTTGCGTACACATTTACGATACCAATGATATCTCTAGATGAGAAAGGTTACATCAACACGANNGACAAGGTATTCCATTTGTCGTTGGAACTCGCTCAGGTTGGCCCGCCCCTCGTCATTCGGCACCGTTGTCTCACGATCCGGATGGACGCGGTGGTACGTGAGAATAGGGATGTTGTTTGCCAATGTGGGTTCCCTGCCAGTGACCGTGGGCTTTGAAATTCCGTCCTCGGCGTACACTACGGTGTCTCGCCGCCACCCGTTTGTCAAACGAGAAGAGCTCACACTGGATGCCCCAGCGAAAACGGTCAGGGGCTGTCTGATCACGGACTTGGACGAGGGGGATTTTTT
>DPYP01000407.1:0-453 GCA_003545375.1 Lentisphaeria bacterium | reverse complement strand
CCTGATCATCGGGCTGTTGCTCGTCTGTACATTCACTGAAGCCCAGATCGCCAAGACAATCACCTACCAGGGTGTGCTCAAGGATGCCAGCGGCGTCAGGGTCACCGACACCGTAAATCTGGATCTCAACATTTACGCGGCCAGTGGTGGCGGCTCACTATATGTCGACAGCCACGCCAGTGTAGACGTTGCCAACGGTCTGTTCACCGTCGTTATCGGCACTGGCAGCGGCGGCGCGATCGGCCTGCCGTTTGACCAACCGTACGATCTTGGTGTCACTGTCGATTCCGGCACGGAATTGTCGCCGCGCACAAGTTTGACCGCCGTACCGTACGCGCTCAATGCCGGTGGGGTCAATATTTCCGGCGGCAGTAACGGCGACGTGCTGACCAATGACGGCGCCGGCAATGGTGTCTGGGGCTCGCCTGGAGCCGGCCCGCAAGGTCCACAGGG
>DPYP01000090.1:6210-8528 GCA_003545375.1 Lentisphaeria bacterium | reverse complement strand
CTGCCCCTGTCCTTCTTCAGCATGCGTTCAACCGACGGTGGCCGGAAGTGGTCCGAACCGCTGGTCGCCAACCTGCCGCCACTGCCGGAGGGTCTTGTACCCATCGCCAGCGGGCCGGTGCTGGAACTTGCGGACGGTCGCTGGATGCAGTTGTTTGAAACCTGGAATGCATATGACAATGCCGACCCGTTCGACATTCGAACCTACGTCCTTTTTTCCAGCGACGAGGGCAGGAACTGGACCGACCGAACAACTATTATTGACGGTCAAGCCGAAGGCCGCTGCTATTTACACGGGCACGTCGTCCCGCTCCCGGACGGGCGGCTCTATGGCTTGTTCTGGGGCGCCAACATCGAGTTGAGCGAGTTTTATGGTCTGTATTCGGTGATTTCCAGCGACGCCACCGGCAGTGAATGGGGCGAACCTCAAGCAACGGGGATTCCGGGACAGACGTCGTGTCCGGTCGTCCTTGACGACGGTGTCATGGCGGTCATTTACTCGCATCGCGAGGAAACGGATCAACCCGGCATCAAGGTGGTGCTCTCGCAGGACTGCGGCAAAACCTGGAATCTTGACGACCCCCTGGTCGTCTGGGATGCCTACGGCAAGGAGGAACTGGGCGTGCCGCGCACCGATTCATACCCGTCAAATCACGATGTGATTGCCTACGGTGCACCGCTGTTGACGCGCCTTGGCAACAACGACGTAATGGCCACCTTATGGTGTACTCAGGGTGCGGACACCCATATCCGCTGTTACCGGCTGCGAGTCGAGAATTGACCCGTAGCAGCCGCCGCAAACATTCCTCGCGTGGTCTAAGACAATGGTCGAGATAATAGATAAAGGTGTGATTGTTAAAAACCCAAAACCGCACCTGTATGCTGATCATGCAACGATGGCGGGTTTGGTCCCTTTAAGTGAGGACGAATTTTTATGTGTTTACCAGCGCGGTCCCGCGGCTGAATCTCCGGATTCCTACTATGCCAAGTGCCGATCACTTGATGGTGGCAAAACGTATGTGGATGAAGGTCCGCTATGGGACAAGAAGAGTGAGGAAAAACAGTATAGCTATATCTATGGTTACCCCATCCTCATGGAAGACGGGACATTAATACTGGGCGGTTTTCGATGGGATCGCTCCGGTCCTGATGAGGATGTTTATAATCCGGAAACAAAAGGGGCTGTGCCCTGTGAAATACTGATTTCCCGTTCAATCGACAAGGGCCGGACCTGGACCCTGCCGCAGATCATTAAATCACCTGAAGGCCGCACTGGCAATTCGAGCAGTCGGATCATCACACTCCAGGACGGACGTTTGCTGATGCCTGTGGAAACCTGGAAAGCCTGGGATGATCCTGAACCGCCTATGCAGTCTTCCGTGGTGCTTTTTTCCTCTGATAAGGGCGAGACCTGGGATGAATATTCCGTCGCAGCGCATGATCCGACAGGTCATGTTCTGTATTGGAATGGCATGTTCACCCGCTTACAGGACAAACGTATTTTTGTCATGTACTGGGCCAAGGATTACCATAGCGGCCAGGATTGCAACATAAAGGCCACCTGGTCACCTGACGAGGGCCGGACCTGGCAGGAACCCTATGACACGGGTATTGCGGGCCAGATGGGCAGTTCCATTGATATCGGCCGCAACCGGGTCTTGGCTGTTTATAACAGACGTGATTTAGAAGGACCCGGTATTTACGTGAGCATTTCAGAGGACGGCGGAGAAACCTGGCCGGCCTTTGAAGAGCATACCCTGATATGGGACGCCCGTGGGCGGGATATTCTGGGTGACCGCGACCGTGAACATACAAGTATCTATGACGAGGGGTTGTTTGCCTTTGGCAAACCAGATGCTGTCCTGCTGCCTAATGGGCAGGTTTACATTGGCTTTTGGGTTACTGTCGCCTTTGTCCGTCATTTACGTTGGATTAAATTGCAGATCGAGTAGGCCCGCTTCGGAGCTTTAGATAAAAGTACGCATTGTGGGTTGCGGATCGATGGGCAAACGTCGTGCTCGTTGCTTCAAGGCCAACAATATTGACGTGGCGCACATCCACGGGGTGGATGCAGCACGAGTACAAGCGGTGACCCCAAATGTTGCGGCGCTACCTTCCCTGATTCTTGATCTTCAGTACGTAGGCATGCTTGCAGGGTTTTTCCGGCGGCAGCTGCACGTGCAGGCCACTGGGATCCGCAGCCCATTTCAGGCTGCCCGCATGCCCCAACAGGGTTACTTCCGCCGGGTTTTCATTTGCCAGGGACTTGATTGTGAGCTGCTCTCCCGGCCAGGCCAGCATTATGGCATAAAGCGTGTT
>DPYP01000090.1:2002-5825 GCA_003545375.1 Lentisphaeria bacterium | reverse complement strand
ACCATCCGACACCTTGGTCGGTCCTTCACCGAAGCACCGCCAGGGACGCGTGCCGTAGATTGCCGCGCCATTAAGGTCCAGCCATTCACCGATTTCGCGCAGCATTTTTTCTTCCGGCCCAGGAATCGTGCCGTCGGGGGCCGGACCGACATTAAGCAGGAGTGCGCCGTTCTTGCTGACGATATCAACGAGGTCGTGAATGATGGACTCAACCGACTTGTAGTCGTGGCCGTTGATGTATCCCCAGGAGTTCTTCGACAGTGCTGTATCGGTCTGCCAGAAATCATTACGTACATCGCTCAGCTGGCCGCGCTCAATATCAAAGACAGCCGTACCCTCTTCAAACGCACCGTACTTGTAATTGATGGCCACGCCCTGCTCCCATTGCGACGCGCGGTTGTAATAGTAAGCCGCAAATTTCCGGAGATACGGCGCGAACGCCAGGTTCTGGATCCACCAGTCGAACCAGACCAGTTGCGGCCGGTATTTGTCCACCAGCTCACATGTGCGCAGGAGCCAATCATCCAAAAACTCGGCAGTCGGCGGGCTGTCGGTTCGATCCTCGGTGTCGGCCGGCCCGGGTTGTGCCGGTCCGTACAGTCCGGCATTGGCCGGGTCCTTCACGTCCGAATCAAACTGCATGCCGCCGTCAAAGAACCAGAAATGTTCGGCCCGATGACTGGACAGGCCGAACGTCATGCCCGCGTTGCGGACGGCGTCGCATAACTCCCGGATGGTGTCGCGTTTCGGCCCCATTTTGGCCGCGGTCCATTCCGAGAACGCGCAGTCATACATGGCAAAGCCGTCATGATGTTCGGCGACCGGCACAACAAATCCGGCGCCGGCCTTCCTGAAGAGCTCCGCCCACTGCGCCGGGTCGAACCGTTCGCCCCGAAACTGCGGGATAAAATCCTTGTAGCCGAACTCTGTCTGTGGACCATAGGTGTCAATGTGGTGTTTGTACTCGGGAGTATCTGCCTTGTACATCTCGCGCGGATACCACTCATTGCCAAACCCAGGAACGGAGTAGACGCCCCAATGGACGAAAATACCGAACTTCGCGTTGGTGTACCATTTCGGGACTTCGTAGCTTCGCAAGGAGTCCCAGGTGGCGGCGAAAGGTCCGCGGCTTATCGTTGTATCGATTTCCTGCAGGAACTTATCCATACGCATGTCCCATCTTCAATCTTCCAGGTAAGGCGCCAACTCGATGGAACCAAACATCAACTCCTGGCCGACCGGGCCCCCGGGTTCGGTCTTATTTTCCCAGTCGGATATGCGCAGCGTCGAGGTTTCGCCTTTGGCGCGAAACACCCGATAGTGAAAGTTTATCCAGGGAATTGCTTCCGGCTCGAACGGCGGATGCGCCCGCCCAGCCATGTCTTTGACATAGCTGAAGGACACCTCGGGAATGATCTCGGCGTCATCAATCTCGATTGACACGGCATGCGCCTTCTCGACGGACTTCCCGGCGGAGAAGTCACCATAGTCAGCGGTGATCACTGTGACTGAATAGAGTCGGTTTGGCTTCAGGTTCTCGATTCTCTGAGAAAGCTTGTTCGGCTTCTCCGCCACCCGCTTCATCCAGATGAAATCGTCACCTTCGCCGGGGGTCACCGGCCAGGCCCCGTGCATCATGCTGCCCGAGCCCGACATGCTCCGCAGCGCCATGCTGCCCGCTGCGGCGGGAGACAACGTCCACCCCGTCGTGCCGCGATCGAATTCGCCGTTGCGGATGTGATCCAGAGCGTATTTGAACCCGTACTTTTCGGATAGCATCGACGTGTTGCCCTCGATGCAATAGTGGCGCCAGAGCTTTGCCGCCCACACCAGAGATTCCCTGTCGGCATGGTAGGTGTTGTACTCCATCACGCCGCCGAGACCGCGGAAGGCGGGGTTGTTGGCTACGATGTTGTAGCGCATGTCCATGAGGACCTTGAAGTCGACATTTGTACACGCATTAAGACTGGGATGCGGGGTGTTGAAGATGCCGAAACAGATGATGAGGTCCTGCTCGGCGCCGGGCACACTCCGCCATCCGTGCATGGTCTGGATCAGTGAGTTGTTAAGAAAGAGGTATGCCTCCATCTGCGTCGGCTGCTCGCGCAGGTACCGCTCCCAGGCGTACTTGCCGCCGGTCTCCCGGATCGCCTCGATAAACGTGTGGCCATGACTGCCGCTGTATAAGGCATGAACCCAGGGATAGAATTTCTTATCCGGATAACGCGCGTGGACCTTGCGTACGGCTGCCGCCCAGGTCGTGAGCTTCGGGTCGTCGCCGCCGAAGAACTCACTTGCGATAATGCCGTCCACGAACGGGTCCTCGAACTCGCCGTCCTCCATGATGTAGTCGGCCACCCCGTCAACGGTGAACGGTTTCCCTGAGATATTGGGGACATCGAAACGGCCCGCAAGCCAGCGGCGCCCCTCCCGTTTCCAGCGCTTGACGTGATCGCGGTCGCGACAGTCATTGTAGATGCGGCTGACAACGCAGTTGGCGTTGCGGAATATGTACTTCTCCATGAATGCTTCATCATACGGCCCGAACGGGCGGACGAACGGTCCCGAGGGATAGTAGGAGTAGACGATCTCGGGAATCGTGCGAACGACGAGACGCTCTATCGAGGCGCTACCCCGAGACGTCACCTGAACGCGATACGTACCGGCGGACAAGTCCCGCATAATCTCCAGCGACTCGCCGTTTCCCGGCTCATTAAACGGCTCAATGGCCGCAGGTTCCTCATCCGCGGCGCCGAGCGACAGCCTCACCGTGCCCTCCCCTGCCGACGTGGCGGAGAGGAAAACCCATCCATCGCGCGGGTTGGTAAAGGTGTAAGGCTTGTCCTCCTCAGGATCGTTCACCATCAGCAGCTCCGATACCAGATTGTTGCGAACCTTCCCGCCCTCTACGGACGGTTTGTCGGGCCAGACGATCGTCTTGGGGAGTGCGGTTGCGGTCGGCGCATCGCCGGGCTTGCCCACGAATGCAGTCACTTCATACGCCCCAGGCTGCAGGTCTCCGACGTTAATGGTCGCCCCATCCATATTGCTGCCCGGGCGCAGTTCAATCGACTTGCTGAAAAGGACTCTCTCCTCCCCGACCGGCGAGATCGCCACGGTTGCCATGGTGTTTTCGTCCAGGTTGCCCAGGCCCCGGTAGTCGAGCACGGTGATGACGTCGCCTCTGAAGTAGTACACCGTCGGAACGATACTCAAGCCGTAGGTCTGACGCGTGTCGTCGTAATGATTGCGGACCTCGTCCTCGGACAGGGCTCTGTTGTAGATCCTGACCTCGTCGATGATCCCGTAAAAATGTTCCCGGTGTCCGTCCCAGGGCGACCGCGATCCGATGAACAAGCTGTCGTCTTTTCTTATTTTCGCCGGGCCGTCCAGCAACAGGGAGCCTTTCAGCTCGCCGTTGATATAGAGGCGGATATTGAGGCCGTCGAACGTGCCGACGATGTGCTGCCAGGTCCCGGGAACGAGCGGGCCGTCGGCAGTTTGATGGCCGTTCGAAATGTACAGATGGCAGTCGCCATAGACATAATAGGTCAAACCGTAGCTGCCGATGCCCTTACCCAGTATGCCCAGATGCGCCGTGGGCATCGCCGCCGGGTAAACCCACGCCTCCAGACTGACGGTCTCGGTCAGGTCAAAAGCCGGTCCGTTGCCGCAGTCGACAAAGTCATCTTTGCCGTCGAAGCGCAACGCATGGCCCTTGCCCACTTTGACAAATTCGGCGCCGTGTATCTCGCCGTGATTTTCGTTTCCACTCTGATCACGCAAGGTATCGCCGCTGCCTTCGTCGAACGTGTAGTGCGCA
>DPYP01000090.1:0-1617 GCA_003545375.1 Lentisphaeria bacterium | reverse complement strand
TACAGGTCTCGCGTCGCGTCGTGGCGTTTGCCGACTTCGAAGGGTGACAGGGCCCGATGATAGATCCTCACCGCGCCGATTTTTCCCTTGAAAAAGTGGCTGTCCTCTTCGCTTATCCTGCCTATCCAAAGTTCCTTTATCTCCTTTCGCGGCCACAGCGTGTTGGTCTTCGACATGGTGGTGTCGACCAGCTCACCGTCCATGAAAAGGTTCATCTTGCCGTTATCGTACGTGCCCACGACATGATGCCATTGGTTCGGGGTCAGGCCGTTTGGGGGGGATGAGGCAGTACCATGCCCTTTGGGCGCGTACCAGATGCCACCGCCCGTGCCACCGCCCTGGCACAACCCGAATACCGGCCATTCGGCGACAATAACCGTTTCATTTTCAGCATAGTCTGCGGGACGGACCCATACCTCCACGGTGATCACGTCCTTCATGTCGAGGCTGGGGGTGATGGGGCAGCTCACGTAGTCGTCGGCGCCATCGAACTCGAGGGCGTAGCCATCGCCCAGCTTGACGAACCTGGCGCCGTGGATCTGCCCGTCGTTTCCCTTGCCGCTCTTGTCCTTTACGACGTCGCCCTTCCCCTCATCGAAGGCGTAACGCAGGACAAGCGTCTCCTCCGCCGCCGCCAACTGGTTCGCCGATGCCGTAGTGCCGGACAGCAAAACGACAACGCCCAACATGATGAGTTGTCTCATTGCTGATTTCCGCCTTCATCAAAGGTTGTATTGATTGCCTGAAATAAGCGTGGATTCGGTGGGATAAGTCATTCTCCTGCTATTCGAGATAGGGCTGAATCTCGATAAAATTGCAGATGATCTCCTGGCCGATCGGCCCGCCGGGGTCCGCATCGCCGATCCAGTCGGAGATGACCAGCTGCGCCTCCTCGGACGTCGCCCGAAACACAATGCGGTGAAGGTTCATCCAGTAATAATACGTCCCGCTACGGGCCCCTAAATCGTTCTGGTAGTTGCTCCGCCATTCTTCCTGGAAGGACTTGTCGGCGATCACCTCCGCGCCTTCTATGCTGACGGATAACGGGAGCATTTTCTTGACATCCTCGCCGTTCAGCAAATCGCCATAATCACCGCTTAGAACCTTGACCGAGTAGAGCTTTCCGGGCCGCAGATCTCCGATCGCCTGCGAACAGGCGTTGGGCCGGAGCCTGCTCCGCTTCATCCACAGGAAGTGATTCCCATAGTTGGGCGGTTCCGCATTATTCAGATACCGGCCCTGAAAGTAGCCGAACCCGTCCAGGTACTTCACCTCGATGCTGTCCGCTTCCGCGGCGGCTACAGTCCATCCCGAAAGGCCATCGTCAAAGTCGGGGTTCCTGATGTGTGTGAGGGCGTAGGGGTCGGGAGAAAGCAGGCTCGTTTTTCCTTCGATGCAGTAATGACGGAAAAGCTTCGCCGCCCACCGGACCAGCTCCTCATCGACGTATTCCGAGTGATAGACCTGGAAGCCGCGAAGCCCGAAAAACTCCGAATCATTGGCCGCTAGGCTGAAGATCATTTCCAGGAATACCTTGAAGTTCACACCCGGGTTTACACTGGTGGACAAGTACGGGCAATTGAAGTAGCCGAGATTCAAAACCAGATAGCGTTCCGA
>DPYP01000025.1:1493-11462 GCA_003545375.1 Lentisphaeria bacterium | reverse complement strand
CTCAGAAGAATACTCCCCAGCGCGGCGCACATCTCAGCGTTGCACTTCCTGTCGGAGAGGTCATAGGGTTTGTAGAATCCTTCCAGCGTACATACTTCACCGAGCCCGCCGTGAACATACATTCTGCGATTCACCATGTCACGCCAGGCCCGCTCGGCGGTGGTCAGGAGCTCTTCATCCCCGGTGCGTATTGCCACATCTACCATCCCCGCGAACAGATTCGTAGCTCGCACCGCGTGTCCGTCGCCGTGGGCGTCGTCGATATGCTCGGCATGGCGAGCGTACTCGACCAGAGACCGCGCCCGCTCGAGGTATGCTTCCTTGCCGGTAACATCGTACAACTTGACGAGTCCCATTTCCACTGCAGCGCAACCGGATCGATCGAAAGGTACGTGCCCGCCTTCGAACTCATCGACAATGTGGTCGGCCATCCGCACGGCAACATCCAGCAGCGTCCGCTTTCCGGTTAACCGGCAGTGAGCCGCCGCGGCTTCCATGAGATGGCCCGCCACGAACAGTTCATCGCCGTCAATATCGTTCAAGCGGGGTTTGGCGCGCACCTGGCAGTAGCAGTTAAGGTACCCGTCGCTGTCCTGGGCCCTTGCCATTATGTCGATGAGCCGGTCCAATTCGGACTCGAGCTCGACATCGGGCTCCATGGCCAAACAGGCAACCATAGTCTCCATCGTGTTGTACACGAACATATCCGACCAGCAAGGCTGGCTGCAGGGCACATGGTCTCCTTCCACCTGATGCATCCCGGCCAGGTACTCGAAGTCGCGCACCAGCGGCCGGGTGGTCTCGAGAAGATGCGGTAATGTGACATCGCGAATGCGCTTCAGCCACGGTGACCAGAAGTTGTCGTGCAGGCGGACATCCTCGAATCTCACCGGCCTCAGCGGCCGGCGGCCGGCAATCTGTTCACAGTCGGTCAATGGCACGGGATTGTCCTCGATTTTTCCTCTTGCATATTGGGTGGAAGCCTACCGACTGAACACAGAGAAATCAAGCTTCACCCGCCCAGCACCGTTTGCCGATCTTCGCGCTCCGCATCGAGGACGGCGCCGGCCAGTCCTTCCAGCACGGAGGCGGACGCCCAGCAGTGGCCGCAGAACCAGGTTGCCGCGGGCGAGCCGTCGTCAAAGCGCTCCACCAGCAACGCGTCTGTGTAGCAGAAGCGTTCGTTGATAAGCCCGCGCCTACCCCAGCCATAGTGCTTCTCGTCGCGCAGGTAGACAGTGAGGCTCCAGCGGATCGTATCGATCAGGCGTGAAGCGAGATACGGGTCTGCGGTATGCCGGACGGCGTACAGGATGCTCGCTGCAACCGCAGTGCCCATGGGGTGGATATGGGAATTGTTGACCGAGGTCACGGAGCCGCCCGTGGAACACCAGTTCAGAGACTTGAGCGGCTCGACCTCGTTGACGACGTTATAGGCGAACTTCCACGAAAACTCGTAGTCCAGGCCGGTCTGCAGGTCCTGCAAAAAGCGCTCGTCGCCGGTTTGCTCGTGCATGATACGGGCCGCGTTGATCCAGGCGAGAATCCCTTCCTCGTCGGGGCTCTTGTGAATGTCGTGTGGGCCGCCGCTGGCATCGAATGCCTCGACATGCCGGCGGTAAAAGTCCATGGCTGCGGTGGCGGCTTCGAGGTACTTATTATCCCCGGTGATCCCGTACAGCGTCGCCAGGGCGGGGGTGAACCAGCAGCCGCTGAAACCGTCGCTGTCGAGGATGCTGCCGTCGTCCTCGCTGTAGGTGTAGCCGAAGCCGCCGGCCGCGGTCTGCGTGTCGACGACGTGATCCAGTACGCGGTTGGCCGCGGCGCGCCAGGCCGGCTGATCGATCCCGGCGTCCTTTTCGAGTTGGTAGGCGAGCAGGAGATAATGACAGGCCTGACCGTTCACGTACCCGGAATGCCCCGGGTTCTCCAGGCAGGGATACCACCAACCGCGGGTGTTCCACTGTTTTTCGACCGAATTGTAGTTCTCGAAAAACAGCGTGCTTTGCGCCGAGATCGCGTTCTCCGCAATATTCGAAAGTACGCCGCGGGCGCAGGACAGCCACTGTTCGTTTCCCAGTTGCCGGCCGGCCACCAGCAGGGGATAGGCCGCCATTGTGCCGCCGCACCAACCGGTCAGGAAGTTGTTGTCGACTTTCTCCTGTATACGGGTCGTGTTTTTGAAGATTGTGGTGTCGAAATTCACCCCGGCCGGGTTGTAGGCTTCGTCGACCAGGGCCTGGGCGATGGCCGGCACGGCATCGGCGACTGAACCGGCATCCCCGATCTCATCGTGCAGGAACGCATAGGCCTCACGCAGCAGCAGGCCGGCCGCCCGGTGCCGGGCATCGTGTGTGAAACAGAACAGGAAGAAATCGGACTCGACCGGCGCCCGGTCCAGGTCGACACAACCTTCCGGCCGGCTCACGAAGTTGCGGCCCGACAGACAGCAGTAGACAAAGGGCGCATTCATGAACCCAAGCGAGAACGTCAGGCGCCGCGGCCGCGCCGCGTTGATGCCGATGCCGTTCTTCTCCGCGACACCGCCGCCGGCGTGGATGCTGACATCCCTGCCGCCCATGGCATAGACCCGGCTGCCGGTGATCACCGACGTCGTGCCGTGGCTCGACCGGTCGGCGCGCACCAGCCATTCGTCTGCTCGCCACGGCTTTGACGGCACGTACTCGCCGTCGTCAACCAGCTGTGGATAGGTGGCGTCCGGACTGTTGCCGCCACGGTTGTTGCCGTACATGAACGCCGGGACGAACGCGAAGCCGTCCTCGTCCTCGGGCAGGGTCCAGACGAGACGGATCATGCAATGTCCCCGGCCCGAGGCCCGGAACTTTCCTGTGAGCCCGGCCTCACTCGCGGTCATGTCCAGACATACCTCGACCTGTTCGTCGGCACAGTGGAAATGCACGCGAACACCGGCATCATGGTTTTCGACGCGGCCCGCTTCGCAGCGGTGCTGCACCAGGTTGTTGGCGGGCCGGATCACACTGGCGGTGAGCGACCCTGCCGGGCACGCATCCAGCAGCACTGCGATGCGCGACGGATCGTCCTTCTTCAGCTCAAGCTCGTGCATGGGATCCCTCTAATCGTCCGTATTTCTGACAATTTCGTTCGCTCGAATTCAACAATGAACTGCCGCCGGAGTTCACGGCGTACCGTTCAGCGTTTCCGCAACATCGCCCTGATCGGACTTGCCTCCACTCCGGGCCCCCTCAGTGGTGCGGCACTCGGCCCGGCCAGGTCACAACAGCGCCGCATCCATGGAACGGGTGATGTCGATCCAGTCGCTCACGAGCATGTGTTTCGGGCTCACAGAAGGTTCCGCTCCTTCAGATAGGCGAGCTGGTGAACGATCTGGCTGTCACGGGCATCGATCAGAGACTGCGGGTCGCGCTCGCTCCAATCGTAGAAGCCCCGGCCACTCTTCATGCCCAGCTCACCGCGAGCGACGCTGTCGGCGAGTGCCGGGACCGGCTTGGGGTCGTTGCAGAGCGCTGCCGGCAGATACTGATGGATCGTCTCGATCAGATCGAGACCGACCAGGTCCATATTTTCGAGTGGCCCGACCGCCGCTAACCGCAAGCCGAAGGTCAGCCGCGCCACGCGGTCGATGTCGGCCGGGGAGGCAACGCCGCATTCAACCAGGTAAATCGCTTCGCGCCAAAGCGCATGAAGCATGCGATTGCCAATGAAGCCCGGCACATCTTTTTCAACGCGCACCGGGATCTTGCCGATCGACTCGATCAGTTCGCAAACCCGGTCCATGACACTGTCGAGCGTCTGCTCGCCGCGGACGACCTCCACCAACGGCATCAGGTGCGGCGGGTTCCAGAAGTGCGTTCCCACCAGCTGCTCCGCGCACCCGCTGCGGCGGCCCAGTTCCGTAATGCTCAGGCCGCTGGTGGTGGTGATAAAGATCGCACCGCGCATCCTGCAGCCGGCCAGCCGCTGGAACAGATCCACCTTCTGGTCCATCTCTTCGGCAATGCAGTCCATGACCAGGTCGGCCTGCTCGTCAACCGGGTGCAGATCGTGCACAGACTGGATCACGCCCCCGGATTGCGGGGACGGTCCGACATGAGACTGCATCCAGTCTTCAAGCGTTGCCAATGTCTGCTGCACCGCCTGGAGTTTGTCCGGGTTTCTACCCCAAAGCAGAACCTCGTAGCCGCTGCGCTTGAAGGCAACCGCTGCCGCGGCGCCCATCTGACCGATTCCGCAAATACCGATTCGGTGGATGTCCAGGCTTACTTCCATGCGGTTATCTTTCCCGTTTCGGCGGCGCCACGGAAATGCCTTCGAGCCCACCGCTCACCCGCCAGACTTCGCCGGTGACCCAGGATGCCGCGTCGCTGCAGAGGAACGCCACGGTGGCGGCGATGTCTGTCGGTTCGCCCCAGCGCCCGAGCGGCACGGCGGTGCGGATGCGCTCGATCATCTCGTCCTCGGTCAGGTCCAGCGACAGGCCGCGCTGGGCCATGACCTTCTTGTTGAACTCGGTGTAGACCGGGCCCGGGCTCACGGCATTGACCCGGACTCCGTAGGCGGCCAACTCCATTGCCAGGGTCCTGGTCAGGCTGATCACGCCGGCTTTCGAAACATTGTATGAAGCCACCAGGGCGGGCGGATTATGGGCGTTCATCGAGGCAATGTTGACAATGGCGCCGGACTCTTGACGTTCCATCTGACGGGCGGCCGCACGACAGCAATTGAAGGTGCCGGTGATATTCACATCCAGCACGCGCTGCCACTCATCGTCGCTCAGTTCGACAATCGGCACCACCTTCTGGCCGAGGCCGGCACTGTTCACCAGGATGTCGAGCCGGCCGTGGGCGGCAGCGATCTGTGCCATGACATCATCGACTTGACCGCTGTCGGTGACATCCAACCGCATGGCCGCTGCGGTGCTGCCTGCTTGACACAAGCTGTCGGCCGCCGACTGTGTTTTCTCGAGTTGCAGGTCGGCCAGTGTCACCGTGGCACCGGCCCCGGCCAGCTGCTCGGCAATGGCCAGCCCAAGGCCCTGGGCCGCGCCGGTGACGACGGCAACCATCCCGTCGACCGAGAATTCTGCGCTTGGTAAACTCATGAACGTATCTCCTCGAGGAATGCCGTTGAGGCGTTGGTCATGCATTTGATCGCGTGCGACGCGATGTAGCGGGCGCCGAGATCGATGAAGCGTTTTGCGGCTTCGCTATCCACCGTGATGCAGCCGGGGATCTTGCCGGCTTCGGCGATGCGCCGGATCGACGTGGCGACCAGCTCCTGCACCCGGCTGTCACCGACGCGGCCGGGAATGCCGAGACTGTTCGAAAGATCGACCGGGCCGAGGTAATAGATGTCGATGCCTTCGACCGCCAGCAGCTTGTCGAGGTTATTCACGGCATCTATGTGCTCGATGTGCGCGATGACCATAGTCTCGCGATTGGCAGTTGCGGTCTTGTCCGCGATCGGGCCCTGTAAGCCGTAGCCGAGCGCCCGGACGCCGGCGAGTCCGCGTTCGCCCTCCGGCCCGTACTTGCAGGCGGCGACTGCAGCGCACGCGTCCGCCGCGGTATTGATGTCGGGGATGTGTACGGCCTGCGCGCCGATGTCCAGGGCACGCAGGAGCAAGTGCGGCGAATTGTGTGTAACCCGGATGATCGGCGTCACCCCGGCGAGTTCGGCCGCGCGCACCATGTCCTCGGCGTCGCCGATGTCGACCGGGCCGTGCTCCATGTCGATGACGACAAAATCGAACCCGGTCATCGCGATGATCTCCGTCAACTTGGCTGACGGAATGTAGACGAAACTGCCGACCACCACCTGGCCGTCATCCAGTTTCTTTTTCATCTGGTTAACCATTCGCTGTCTCCTTTGACCCGTAAGGCCATGGTATCTGCGACCACAGCCCGCCATCGACGTAGAGTGTCTGGCCGGCGATGAATTGGGCCTTGTCACCGGCCAGAAAGACGACCGCATCGGCAACATCTTCGACCTGACCAACCCGGCCCAGGGGCGTCAATGGGCTCCAGGTCCCGGCGTAATCCGGGCTCTCCTCCCGGGTCCGCTCGATCTCGATGCAACCGGGGGCCACGCAGTTGACCCGAATGCCGTATCGTCCCAGTTCGACCGCTGCGACAACGGTAAATTGTTCGATTCCGCCTTTCGCAGCACAGTAGTCCACCAGGTTCGGGAACGGCGCTTTGTTGGCACCGGATCCGATGTTGACGATACTGCCGCCGCCCTGGTCTTTCATGATCAACGCCGCCTGCTGGGTGCAGAGGAAGGTGCCCTTGAGGTTGGTGCGGATGGTCCGGTCCCAGTCTGCTTCTTCAAGCTCGAGCAATGGCGCCCACGTCTGCACGCCGGCATTGTTGACCAGCAAATCGAGGCTGCCGGCTGCTTCCATGTGTTGCGCCAACATCTGCTTGACGGCATCCGAATTGCCGACGTCGCCGGCGCCGACCCAGCACGTCCCGCCGCTGTTGCGGATCGTCGACGCCGTCTCATCTGCGCCTTGCTCGTCACGGTTGTAGTTGACCGTGACCGACCATCCGGCGCGCGCCAGACCAATGGCAATGCCGCGGCCAACGCCCTTGCTGGCACCGGTGACCAGTGCACATTTACCATTTGATTCCATTCACATCTCAACCCAGGAGGCACCGTCGGCAGCCGAGGTCACGGCGCCATGGATGAACTGCATGCCACGCACGCCGTCGTAGACGGTCGGAAAGTTGTATGCCTCTGTCTTCATCGGTTCGCCGTCGAGGTGACAGCGGATCGCCTCGGCAATGCCGCAGTAGATTGTGGCAAACGCTTCTAAGTAGCCCTCCGGGTGTCCGCTCGGGATGCGGCTGCAATCGGCGGCGGGCTCCGAGATGTAGCCCTGGCCACGGGCCAGCGTCTGGCGCGGCTCACCATACTTGTACAGGTCGAGATAGTTCGGGTTCTCCTGGGCCCAGCGGATGGCGCCTTCGGAGCCGTACACACGCAGGATCAAGCCGTTCTCTTCGCCCGTCGCGATCTGGCTGATCGACAGCACCCCCTTGCCGCCGCCCTTGAAACGCAGGAGTGCATTGACATCCTCGTCCAGCACGCGATCGGGAAGAAACGTACTTTTGTCGGCGCACAATTCGGTAATCGGGTCGCCGGTGACGTATTCGAGCAGATTGACGCAGTGGGTGCCAACGTCTCCCAGCGTGCCGCCGGCGCCGGACTGCGTGGGGTCGACGCGCCAAGCCGCCTGTTTTTGGCCCAGTTTCTCGTGCGGCACCATCAGGAAATCCTGCAGGTACTCGATAATTACTTTGCGTACGGTGCCCATCTGCCCGGACTGAAAGAGGTGCCGCGCATGACGGACCATCGGGTGGCCGGTGTAGTTGTGGGTGAGGCCAAACACCAAGCCGCTCTGCTCGACGAGCTGCGCCAGGTCCTTTGCTTCATCGAGGTTGAACGTCATCGGCTTGTCGCAGACGACGTGCAGACCCGCGTCAAGAAAGGTCTTGGCGATGTCGAAATGGAGGTTGTTCGGGGTGACGATACTGACGAAATCGATGCGTTCGCCGACCGGCAGCGCTGCTTCGGCAGCGGCCATTTCCTGATACGTGGCATAGCATCGTTTGGGGTCCAGATAGAGCGCCGCGCCCGTCCGTTTCGTGTTGTCGAAATCACGCGAGAAGCAGCCCGCGACCATTTCTATCTGCCCGTCCATCGGCGCCACCAGCCGGTGTACCGCACCGATAAACGCCCCTTCGCCGCCACCGACCATACCCATCCTCAATTTGCGTTGCCATGAGTCCATGCTGTTGTTCTCCTTGTCCTAATGAGTGCGTTCAGTCCAAGCCGAGGATTGCGCGATTGCTGTCGTGGTCACTGTCACCGCCGGCGAAGTCATCGAATGTGACATCGGTTGTTTCGATGATATGATCGAGAATGAATGGCACCGCTTCCGCCGCGCCCTGGTCCGGGCCCTTGATGCAGCATTCCCATTCGAGGACCGCCCAGCCATCGTAGCCGGCCTCGGCGAGCAGCGTGAACACGCGCCGGAAATCCACCTGACCGTCGCCGAGCGAGCGGAATCTGCCGGCCCGGCCGGTCCACGATTCGTAGCCGCCATAGACCCCGACGCGACCTGATGGATTGAACTCGGCGTCTTTGACGTGAAAGCCGCTGATGCGACTGCCGTAGAGCTCGATGAAGTGGAGGTAATCAAGTTGTTGCAGCAGGAAATGACTGGGATCGTAATTGATGCATGCCGCCGGATGATCGGACGTATGCTTGAGGAACCGTTCGAACGTCGCGCCGTCGTAAATATCCGAGCCCGGGTGCAGCTCATATCCCAGGACACAGTCGTTGTCGGCCGCCTCATCCAGCAGCGGCAGCCAGCGCCGGGCCAGCTCGGTGAAGGCTTCGTCGATGATGCCGGCCGGCCGCTGGGGCCACGGATAGGTCATGTGCCAGGCGAATCCGCCGGAGAGTACCGGGATATTGCGGATCCCGAAGTTGGCCGACGCACGAATACATTTCTGCAGCTCGGCCGTCGCCCAATCGGTTCTTTCCTGGCCGCGCAGTCCGGGTGGGTGAAAGCCATCGAACATGGTTTCGTAGGCCGGATGCACCGCGAGCACCTGACCGGCGAGGTAGCCGGCAATCTCCGTGACTTCCAGCCCCATCGCTGCCAGGTTTCCCTGATACTCTTCGCAGTAGGTCTTGGAGTCGGCCGCCTGATCCATATCGATCACCCGGCCGTCCCACCCGGGAATCTGGACGCCCTTGTATCCCAGCCCAGCAACCCACGGGCCGATATTGTCGAGACAGTCGTACGGCGCTTCGTCACGCAGGAACTGGGCAAGAAAAATTGCGGGCCCTTTCATCTTACTCATGGATTGCTCCTTTCGCAGTAAACTTGGGTTGTCTGGAGTACGTAGTAGTTGACGCCAACGATGGGGCGTCATTTGGACATGCTGGTAGAGAGGCATGTTTTCCAGCAAACACTAATGGTCGCCAACCGGAATTCAATTGATCAGGCCCGACAATCTGAAAATCATGCGGCAACGGCTTGCTTTAGTCCGGCAGACCGGCACGGTTGCCGTTTCCTGCTTTCCTCTCGTACTTTGAAACAGCCGGATTACGGACGAAATCCTGGATACCTGTCACGAATCCGGGCTCGAGTAGTCGGTGGCATTTCTTCGTTCCTGATTTGAACACCGTTTTGTGTCGGATACGATCCCGTCATCATGCTGGCGCGGGCCGGGCCGCAGACAGCCGAGGCAGCGATGGCCCGGTCAAAGACCACACCCTGGCGAGAGAGCCGGTCCAGATTCGGTGTTGGAATGGCCCGGCAGTCATACAGCGACAGGAAATCGCAACGCAACTGGTCGCAGAGGATGACGAGGACATCACGCAGGTCTTGATGACCGCTCATGGAAATGGCTTCCACTCAATAGATCAAACCGGCAACTGCTCATCGATTCGATTCAGGATCTCACGCCCTTCTGCAAACCGATCGATGTTCTCGACCATGGACGCGTGCCTTTTCACGGCCGTGCCAAAGGTTTCACCGGCGACGTGAGGCGACACATACACATTCGGCAACTGGTAGACCGGCAGGTTCGGGTCCGAAGGTTCCGGGTCATGGACATCGATACCGGCGCCGGCAAGGCGGCCGTTCAGAAGTGCATCGTGCAGGGCTTTCTCGTCCACGAGTCCCCCGCGGGCAACGTTTACGAAACAGGCCGTCTTCTTCATCAGGCCGAGTCGACCGGCATCGATGATGTGTCGCGTTTTCTCGTGCAAATGCAAATGCAGCGAGAGATAGTCACATTCGGGGAGCAGGCGATCCAGGTCGTCATCGGTTGTCCCCATGAAGTCAGGGCCGATGTCGTCGATGACGTCCTGGTCGATCCGGCGAACGTCGATTCCAAAAACTCGCATGTCAAAGGCCTTTGCCCGCCTTGCCAATGCCTGTCCGCTGGC
>DPYP01000025.1:0-1064 GCA_003545375.1 Lentisphaeria bacterium | reverse complement strand
CGGGCGAGCAACAGCATGAACATCATGGCGCACTCTGCCAGTGCCACACTACTGTGGGCCCCCGGACAGTAGGTCATCATGAAGCCCTTGTGCCGCATGTATTCGATGTCGCAGTGGTCGACACCGCTTGAGACGATCTGCCACAGCTTGCAGTCCCCGGCCGCGTCCATCATCTCGCGCGTGCCGCGTCCACCGCTGTCGACCACGACCTCGACCCCGTCGAACTGGGGTGCAACCGGCTTGGATGCGTCATATACCGACAGGTCGTGGCGATCACCCACCTGCTCGATTATATTTTCCTGCCAGAACGGATCGCAGTACAACTCGGGCACGTAAAGCGTTTTGACTTTTCGCATGTTTCAACTTTTCAACGAGTCTTTCGACTGCTCACAACACTCGATCACGTTCTTGCACGCGGCGTGCAGCATCCATTCGTCACCGTCCACGAGCAGCATCTTGTAGCCCTCTCGAATCGGTGCATCAAAGGTTTCGGCAGTACAGGGAATAGCATCGACATCCGTGCCGGGCGGTTTGCCTGCGTTGTGCGCGGCCGCCAAGACGGTTTCTACCGCTTCCTTGAAGCGGGGGTGTTCAAACTCTCGAGGGATGCCGAGGGAGATGGAAAGGTCGAAGGGACCAACGATATACGAATCCACACCTTCGACGGCAAAAATCTCGTCGATGTTGGCCACGGCCTGCGCCGTTTCTATGATCACGAGACAGACGACGTTATCGTTCGCCTCGTCGAAGTAGTCCGCATCAAAACCAAATCCCGAAGCCCGTGCCGGGCCGTAACCGCGCGTGCCCTGGGGCGGGTACCGGCAGACCTCCGCAGCGCAGTGGGCTTCTTCCGCACTGTTGATGAAAGGCACCAGCACGCCTCCCGCTCCCATGTCGAGGTAAAGCCGGATCACATCCGGGTCGTTATTCGGTACGCGCACGATCGGTGTCGCTTCCGACGAGGCAAGTCCCTGCAACTGTGCCTGAACGCCAATGGGCGTCTGCGGCGCATGTTCAGTGTCAATGACCACGTAATCAAATCCCGCCTTGCCAAAGAGCTCGGC
>DPYP01000343.1:0-3919 GCA_003545375.1 Lentisphaeria bacterium | reverse complement strand
CGTGCCGGGATGCCAAGTCGGGAGCGATGGGCTATACTTCCGACTGCCTGCCGCGCAGCATCAATCGCTGGAATCTTGGAAGCGGCAACAGATGACACATCGACGCGCAACCTGGGAGAAATTACTGTGCAATCAGGATCCACGACAGACGTATCCGAAGTCATAGTCGGTCGAGCAACGATCGAGTTGCTGACCGATGACGGCCGTTTCCAGGGCCTGGGTTCGGTGACAATCAATGGGGTGGTCGTGCGATCGGCAGCAGTGCCGTTGCGTCCTGACATTTCGACGCCCGACGGGATTCGCTACGACGCCTTCCGCCTCGACAACATTGTGAAGGATGGCGACGATGTCGTGCTGGAAACCAGCGCTTTCGGTACGCAGGGATTGTATGGCGAGTACCGGGACGAGTACGACAGCCAGCAGGCGTGGCCCCGGGTGGTGACCGAGCCGCTTGTCGATCGGCTCGACTGGCGGCTGCGTCCGGAGCATCTGGAGCTTGACGGTGTGCAGTATGACGGATTCTCATATGCCCTGCGGTTCCGCAGCGATTCACGTGCGATCCACCAGGTCACGATGATCACGACCTGGGAGCTTGGCGGCGCGGCCGAGGGCAACACGGTCCTCAGCCAGGGCCAAGTGAATCCGCCGGTGTATCGGTGTGAGAAAGACACCGGCTTCACCACGACCTGCTGGCGGCAGTTGGGCTATGTCGGTGACCCGAACGGCGTGTCCTTTCAGTTCAGCGCCCGCTACAGTCCCATGCAGTGCTTCGATTTCCAGTATGGACCGGCGGGCAGCCTGATCGGGTATTGGCCGGAGTTCTGTGATGTGCATTCGGTCGTCCAGAAGAACCCGGGCGAGGATGTCGTTTTCTCCGTGGACAAGTGTCTGCTGCCGCTGGGGTCCGATGTGAGTTTCGCGCCCAAGTCCATTCTGTTTGCCGCGTCACCGGCTGAAGGTGCCGGGGAACATCTGATGCGCGACCGCTGGCTGCGGGCGCTCGAGGAAGCCCAGCGCGTCATGCGCGATGCATTCGGTATTCGCAAGCCGTATCTGCTGCCGGAGACCGGGGTGCTGTACCGGTGCGGTTTGGACGAGCAGGGCAAACTGCTGGTGTATATCGCCGGCGAGCCGCATGAGCCGCAGGATACGCTGGCAGGTTGGGCAAAATACCTGCCGGCGCTGGCGGCAGCCGGGGTGCGACGAATTTTCCCCGAGCCCATGGCGGAATCGGACATTACAGAGATTGGTTATGACTACAAAATACAGACCGGCGTGCACGGCGATCTGGTCATGAGTTCGATCTGCAACGTGTGGGAATATCGGATGTCGGATTTCTGGGGCGGCTGGGATGCCTGGGAAAATTTTTACCAAAAGGGCAAGGCCGCTGGCATGGAGGTCGGACACTGGATCGGGATGCACCTCTCGTGCAACGCGCCGATCCTCGCCGAACGCCCGGAGTTCGTCTGTCGCGCCGTGAACACGCGCCCGCACTCGGGTGGCTACATCATCAATCTCACTTCCGGCCTGAACTGGAATACCGCCTGTGACTGGCTGCTCGAGTCGTTCGCGGAATGGAAGCGGCACGGTCTCGATTACATCTTCTTCGACTCGATCGGCAATCTCGGATTCATGGGCGTCGACTACCAGGCACAAATGCAGCCGAACGCCGCGGGTATCGCCCGCTTCATCGGCGGCCTGAACAAGATGGGGATCGAGGCGATTACAGTTGAAGGTGTCAGCCCGGTGGGTATCGGGCGCTTCGGCATGGCGGATAACATGACGGAAAACGTCGCGGCCAGCCACGCCGTGGCCGGGCAGAACGACTGGTCCTGGTGGGTCGGTCATGAAGACATGCTGGTCGGTACGACAGCGATCGTGCGTCCACACGCCAACCGCACGGAGCAGGAATTGCAGGCGCAGATCTTCCGGGCCCTGGCCAACGGCTCACTGCTGATGTTCGGCGACGAAGGCGATGCCGATGACTGGCCGAAGAACCTCGAGCAGACCGCCGACGCTTATCATACCTACAATCAGGTGCAGGCGCTGATGCAATCCCGACGTTTGCTGGCGGACGGGCGCGGTGTCGAGTGGCAGGGCGAAACCGGGCGCGTGCTGTTTGCGTACACCGCGTTCGACTACGAACTGCCGTCGGGTGCCGGCGTCGAGATCGTCAAGGGACAACAGGCGCAGCGGCTCGATGCAACCGGACCGCTGGCAACGGAACCCTACACAATCTACCGGATCTCGGAATAGAAGGAAAATTTCCGCAAAGTCTGAAAATAATTAAAACCCCAACCCGGAGAAACCGCAATAATGCAGAACATGGAACAGATCGCCAACGACATGGCGACGTACACGGACATGCTGGTCAGCTCGGGACTGCTCCATCTCAAAGGCGGAAACTGCAGTGCCCGGCTCGGTGACGATGTCGTGATCACACGCACCAAGAGCTTCAAGCAGGACATCGTCGCGGACCGTCTGATCCGTGCCCCGGTCGATTCTGACGAGCCTGTGGAGAACGCCTCGAGCACGCTGTCGATGCATCGCTGGATCTATCGGAAGACGGATGCGCAGGCAGTCATTCATGCGCATTCGTATTACACCGCACTGGTGTCCTTCTATGTCGACGAGTTTCGTATCATCGATGACAACGGCTTCATCTACCTGGGCGCCACCGTCCCGATTGTTGCGGCGAAGAAGCATTGGGGCTGGGCGGAAGTGGACGAGGAAATTGCCGAGGCCCTGATCGACCATCCCGTCGTCATTCTCAAGTGGCACGGCCCGTTCGCCAAGGGCGATTCGATGGCGCAGGCCTACCACAACATTCAGGCGATGGAAACAGCGGCGCGATTTTACATGGACATCTGGCGGATGAGAAACGTCATCGGCGAGCCGGACTATGTGCCGTGGGTGGGGCCGCCGGAGTGGAGTGAGAAGAAATGACCTGGAAGTGTCAGGCATCCATTACCCACTGTGACTATAGCGGGCAATGAACGTACTGAATTCCGAAACCCGAAACCCGAAACCTGACTATGGATTTCATTTTCATGCTGACACGCTCGGACCAGACGGTGCCGGACGGTCTCGAAGTGCTGGAGTACATTCGGCCGATCGGTCTCGAGCATATCGGTTTCAAGGACATCGGCGTTGATGTCGAAACCATGCGGGCGCTGAACCGCGAGATAAAGGATGCCGGCGCCATAAGCTACATCGAGCTCGTGAGCCTCGACGCGGATGCCTGCCGCGAATCGGCGCACGCTGCGAAAGACATCGGGATTGACCGCCTGATGGGCGGCACAGACGTCGAGGGAATCCTGGCGGCGCTCGAGGGCAGTGACGTCAGTTACCTGCCATTTCCCGGGCGGCCATACGGCCATCCGGTCCTGTGGGAAGCAACGGCCGAGGACGTCGAGGCGCAGTGCCGCAGGTTCATCGAGATGGGCTGCGGCGGTTGCGACGCCCTCGCTTACCGCGCTGCGGATGCCGAACCAATGGACCTGATCCGCGCCGCCCGGAAAGGATTGGGCGACGGTTACCTGGTCAACGCCGGGAGCGTCAACAACCGGGACCAGATCGCCGAAATGAAAGCGGCGGGGTGCGACGCCTTTACGATCGGTTCGGCGGCATTCGACGGCTCCTTCTCGCCGCTCAAGGGGTCGCTGCGCTCCCAGCTCACGGACATCCTGGAAGCCTGCCGTTGAAAGCAGGATACCTTCGTGCCCGGGCAATCAAAGCCGGTCGCGCCGGCGCCCAGGGATGACGCGCGCCTCCCGCTTTGCGGGCGATGGGGCTTCAGTCGTCGGTACCTTTCATCTGTGCGAGCGTCCGCAGATAGGCTTGATATGCCGCTTCATAAGCGATGCTGTCGGCCTCGTTCGGTTCATGTTCGCGTGCCGTCTTGCTCATGGCCGCGACG
>DPYP01000082.1:0-5135 GCA_003545375.1 Lentisphaeria bacterium | reverse complement strand
TTGATAGTAATCGCCCATGTGGCCGAAGGCCCAGTAGTCGATGTTCAGGAACCATTTTGGGTAATCATCACGCTGGACCATGGGGCCTTTGGCGCACCACGGGGCGGTGACCGCCCAGCGGCGATAGATGCGTGCCGCGTCGTACCAGTCGCCCTGAAACGGACCCAGCACGCAGTCACCGGGCGATTCATAGTGCGTCACGGGCTCGGGGCCGCCCCAGTCGAGCACGGGATGCGATACGGCGTAGCTGAGCGTTTGCGTGTCGGCATCCGGCGTCCAGCTGAAGTCCTTCCAGGCCGCTGTCGGGTCGTGGTCGCCGAAATAGAGCCCCCGTCCGCCGCCCAGCAGCGCTGCGAGCTGCATGTTGTATTCGATGCAATACTTCATCTTCAGCGGCTCACCCGTGACCAGCGGTGACGGCCGGGTAAATCCCGTTCGGAAGGTGAACAGCACACGGTCGTCAGCCACATTCTTGGCCAGCGGCCGGATGCCGTCGATGACGGGAAAGACGACGTCACGCAGGCCCATGCCCTCGGTAACGGTGTCCACACGAATCCGCGCTTTCAGCAGCCGGTCATCGGCGCCGAGGCGTGCCACGACGATCACACGAATGTCGCCGGTCCAGGTGAATGTCAGCGCCTCCGCCTGCGAGTCGACCTGGCAAGGCAAATCGGTGTTGGCGATGGTGCGTCCGTCTTTCAGCTTCACCCGCCACCACGGGGCGGCCGGCGCCGTCGGGTCGAGCAAGCCGGCCGGCTGCCCGCGATCCTCGATCCCGATCAGCCCACCTCCCTGCTGCGCTGGCGCCCAGTGGTAGGTGACCTCGTCGTTAGCCAGCGTCGCGCCGTCCGCCTCGACCGCGACGGCAGGTGGCGCTGCTGTAACGCAGCAGATGATCAGCAATGCCGTGATCGTATTTCTCATTGTGTGACCTCCAGCTTGAGAGCGATCAGCCCCCATGGTCCGATCGTCATCGTCTTTTTCACGACACCGCCCGTCCAGACGCCCACCGTCTCTTCTCCCTTGTCTTTACTCCATCCGGTCACCTTGAGTTTTCTCGACTTGTCCAGCCCGGCAAACTCGTTCAAGTCCGTCGTCCAGGTGAACTCATGTTCCCTCGTGTCATAGTTCAGGAAGAACAGCCCGACGGTCCCGTCGAACGCCTGCCAGGCGCTGCCCTCAACCGCTTTCACCGGGAAAGCTGGTTCGTACTGCGCACATGCGCTGCCCGGAAGGATCGGCAGGTCCCCCTCGATNNGCCGTGATCGTATTTCTCATTGTGTGACCTCCAGCTTGAGAGCGATCAGCCCCCATGGTCCGATCGTCATCGTCTTTTTCACGACACCGCCCGTCCAGACGCCCACCGTCTCTTCTCCCTTGTCTTCACTCCATCCGGTCACCTTGAGTTTTCTCGACTTGTCCAGTCCGGCAAACTCGTTCAAGTCCGTCGTCCAGGTGAACTCATGTTCCCTCGTGTCATAGTTCAGGAAGAACAGCCCGACGCTCCCGTCGAACGCCTGCCAGGCGCTGCCTTCAATCGCTTTCACCGGGAAAGCCGCCTGGTACTGCCCACATGGGCTGCCGGGCAGAACCGGCAGGTCCCCCTCGATCTGCGGTGGCCTGAGCATCTCGCCGTAGGCCAGGTAGGGATGGGCGAACGCCACGTTACAGCGCAGCAGATTCCTGTAGTAGACCCCCATCTCGCCGACCCCTCCAGCGGCGAGCCAGGGCATCACATTGTTCTCCCCGCTCTGGGCTGCCCATCAGCCACCACCGCCCGAGAGTCTGCGGCGTGGTGCAGTTCTCTATCCCTCCGAACACCTGGGTGTATCCATGGTAGACAGCGAAATAGACGGGTGCATTCGAGCTCACGCCTCCGGAGTGCGTGGTGTCGAGCACGTCGATGCACCACTCCGCTGCCATCTCCCCGGAGAGCATCGCCTCGGGATCCAGCTCCTTGCATCCTCTCCGGATATGTTCGTACAAGCTGTGCACGCTCCTCGACCAGTAGTTGCCTCCGGCGATCGCGTGCCCGTGCTCCTTGTTGAAGCAATCTGCATTGTGATTGGAGAGGTAGTCGATATACACGCCGCTGACCCCGTACTTCCCCACCAGCTCCTTCGTCAGGTCGCCCAGTTTCTTCCGCCACAGGTCCGTGGCGGGGCACATCGCCGCCGACAGGTCAGGGCTGCCCACCCATGTGTTCGGTACGATGCCGCTTTCCATCAGCAGGCCGGCCCGGCGCTCGGCATCTTCCACCCGATAGCTTTCGGTGCCCTGGTTCCACAGATACCCGTTCACGTAGGGCACCACTCGTATGCCCTTCGCCCGCAGCTTCTTCACGACCCGCGCAAACCCCTCCGACCCAAGCCTCGGAGGCAGGTACTCGGGATTGAGGTCGTGGTGAGGGTATGCACCCATGCTAAAGCCGAAATCCTTGCAGATGGTATCCGGGAGATCAAAGAAATCTTGCGTCATGAACGGCAGATCGACTTCCGTCTCGTGTTTCAGGGGGGCGTTCATCCAGTAACCCAGCCTGGCAAGCCACCGGGGAAAATCCTCCCGCTCACTGATCGGGCCCTTCCTGCTCCAGGGCGCCGTCAGGGCCCACTCCCGGTAGATCCGCGCCGCGTCGAACCAGTCCCCCTGGAACGGCCCCATCACCACGTCCCCGGGGCTCCCGTACTCGCGCACCAGCTCCTTGGCCCCCCAGTTCAGCACGGGATGCGAGATGGAAAAGGTCAACGTTCCGCGCTCCGTGTCCGGTGTCCAGGCGAAATGCTTCCGATTTGCCTGGCCGTCTTCCTCCGCGAAGTAGAATCCCCGTCCGTCTCCCATGAGCGTCGTGAACTGCATCGATGCCCCCGGGTACGCGACCTGCGACGCCATGCCCGAGATCAGCGGAGATCCCGTCATCTTTCCGATACTACTACTCTGAAGGATTTCGTCCCCCTTCGCTCCCTCGGTAAAAGGCAAAATGCCCTTGACTACCGGAAAGACCACTGTTTTCAGTCCCGTTCCCTCACTCTCTGCCCTGACTGTTATGCGGGACCGGGCCAGGCTCTCGGCGCTCCTGAGCCGTGTTTCCACCTCAACCCGCACATCCCTCAGCGCCCACGTGAAAGAGAGCTTCCCTTCGCCTGCCGAGGCATCGAACTTCACCTTGAGGGGCTCCCCTGCGTTCTCATAGCTGAGTTGCCCTTCACCCTTCAGGTCCACCTTCCACGAGGCCGCCTCGGCCTCATCCACTGCCAGGAGCGCCTTTCCCGAAATGAGGTCGCGAATCCTCAACAAACCCCCGCCGTTCTTGCCTCTCGCCCACAGATAAACAACTTGCTTGTTGCGCAGGTAGGGGAATCCATTGACAATTCCTGCCTCCACATCCTGCGATATTTCCCGCATGGCCGCCGGCACGCTTTTTCTTGACACCTTTGCCATGGCATTATCCACCGCAATCCGGGCAGACCTGGCAGCATCAAGCCTGGCCTTGACTTCCTTCCCGGCGGCATCAAGCTCGGCCTGGACTTGCAGCGGAGAAAGTTCCTTAACAAGCTCTATTTCGAAAGTGTGAAGATAGGCGTTGTAGCCACTTCCGCTAGTCGGATGATGGGTGCCAACCAGTTTCATTTCATGTGCACCCGCGGATAGAACATACTCAGCATAATGCCAGGCCTGATCTTTGTTCTTACCTTGTGGCGCGTCTTGTGAGTTGACCTTGACTCTTAAGGCGCCGTCAATGTAAAGGGCTATGTCCGAGTCCGCCCGGCCTTCAAGCTGGAACCAGCGAAAACCGATTTTGTAGACTCCCGGCACAGCGGTTTCATGATTATACGTGAGGGCACCGCTAAGGACGGTCCTGTAGCCATGAAAAACAGAAGCATTGCCAGCGGTTACAGTGAACCATGGCGCTTCCGGGTCGGGATTGGGGTTGTACTCGGGGTCAGGATAATGAATTAGAGGGCTTATCGTCAGAGCCTCCGCAGGAACGGCAAACAACGTTAAATGCAACCCCAACAACAACCCCAGGCCCGCATGGATCTGTTTCGCAGCCACCGTTACCCTCCTTCTTCCATCGGAAGGATCACCCGGAACCCGAACTCGGAGCTTGCGTTGGTCGGCGCGCTGTTGAGCCGTGAGGCGCTTCCGCAGACACTGGGGCCATTACCCCAGCTGCCTCCTTTAAGCACTTTCGTCATTTTCCCGTCAAGCCATGCCGACCCGTCCGTTGGCGGCGGCCCGTACTTAGTAGCGTAGATGCTGCCTCCCATATTGTACAATTTCCAGCCATCCGGGAGTTTGCCCGCTACCGGATGGTACTCTTTACTGGAATTCGCCCGGGCGTGGTCGTAAGTAAGGTAGCTGTCTTCCACCCACTCCCAGACGTTGCCCGCCATATCGTACAATCCCCAGCCATTCGGGAGCTTGCCCGCTACCGGATGCGTATGGTGCTCTTTACTGGAATTCGCCCAGCCGTACTTGTCGAATTCCTTCAGGTCGTCCCCGAAGTAGTAGGCCGTGGTCGTTCCTGCCCGGCAGGCGAATTCCCACTGCGCCTCGCTCGGAAGCGAAAGGCCCGCCCACCGGCAAAACGCGCTGGCGTTCTTCCAACTCACCCATACCACGGGGTAATCATCTTTATCAGACATGATGCTCTTGCCGCGCCAGTGCCGCAGGTACATGTCATAGTCCGGGTCCGGATCCACGTCGGCCTTGCCCTCGTAGCCCGACGCCTTGACGAACCTGCGGTACTGAGCGTTCGTCACCACGGTCTTTCCCATGTAGAAAGGGGTGCTTATCGTCACTTGGTACGCCAGTCTGGCGGGGCCCATCGTCAGGTCACCCGTTGGCATCAGGATCAGCTCTATCCCTGTCTTCTGGTGGATGATCCTGTCTGCATAGCCCTCCGGTCCAGGCTTCGCACCCTGAGCCGGGCGGCACCCGTCAGGGACCTTCAGCTGTTCGGCCTCCGTTACTGCCGCAATGCAGCAGATGATCAGCAATGCCGTGACAGCGTTTCTCATCGTGTGACCTCCAGCTTGAGAGCGATCAGCCCCCATGGTTCGATCGTCATCGTCTTTTTCACGACACCGCCGGCCCAGACGCCTATCGCCTCTTCCCCCTTGTCGCCACTCCAT
>DPYP01000155.1:6656-6800 GCA_003545375.1 Lentisphaeria bacterium | reverse complement strand
ATCAAGAGCCACCACAACGTCGGCGGCTTGCCGAGTGTCATGAATCTCGAACTGGTCGAGCCGCTGCGCCAGCTCTTCAAGGACGAGGTCCGGGAAGTCGGGCGCCAGCTCGGCCTGCCCGAAAACGTCGTCATGCGCCAGCCG
>DPYP01000155.1:0-6268 GCA_003545375.1 Lentisphaeria bacterium | reverse complement strand
CCTGCGCCAGGCCGATACGATAGTTATCTACGAGATGCGTAAAGCCGATTGTTATTACAAGGTGTGGCAGTCCTTCGCCGTACTGCTGCCAGTGCAGAGTGTCGGGGTCATGGGCGACGAACGCACATACGAGAATACGATCGCCCTGCGCATCGTGGATAGTAAAGATGGCATGACCGCCGACTGGTCGCGTCTGCCGTATGACTTGCTCGAGCGCATCTCCAACCGCATCATCAACGAAGTGCGCGGCGTCAACCGCGTCTGCTACGACATCAGCTCAAAGCCCCCGAGTACAATCGAGTGGGAGTGAGCGAAGCGAAGTTCGTAGTACGGGGTGGTCTCTTTTTTCTGGCATAGCCGGCCCCGGCCGTGCGTGTCAATCGTCCGGTACCGAATTTATATTTTCTTTGTGGCGCCTGGCAACTTCCACCGGTGTTGTACAGATCAATTTCACGGCCGGGCCACAAACAGGGCGGGAATGAATCCAGTATGCGAATCATCAGCGGACATGCACGCGGTACACGGCTGACGCCGCCGCCCGGCACGGATGTACGACCGACCATGGACCGAGTCAAAGAGGCGATGTTCGCCATGCTCGAACCTCTGGTGGACACCGTCGTTGTCGACCTGTTTGCCGGCACCGGCGCGCTGGGGCTTGAAGCCCTTAGTCGCGGCGCTGCTGAAGTCTACTTCGTCGAACTCAAGCGCCGCAACGTTCGGATCATCGAAAAGAATCTGGCACGCGTCGAATCGGCACTGCCGGCGGCGGTATCAACACGCGTTTTTGAGGCCACGGTTTTACGTGCTCCGCAATTGCTGCCAACATTGCAGCCCGACCTGATCTTCGCCGACCCACCTTTTCATCCCGACCAGGACGGCAATGGCGTTGGCGGTCGCGAGTTGTTGGCAGACAAGGCGTTCTGCGCCTGGGCCGGCGAGGCTCTGGTGATCATGGAACAGCCCGTCACCGAGCCTTTGCCGGCGGACATCCGCGCCGACTGGGAGTTCATTCGGGAGCGTAACTACGGCGACGTCATGCTGTACATCGTACGCCACGCGGGCTGAGTCGCATTCGGTCCGTTGTCTGCGCATTCGAGACGGTCGATCAGATCGACCAGACTCATCCGGAATTCGACCTGCGAATCGTCAACACCACGTTGAAGCACACGCGTACTGTGAAAATCACAGTCTCCGACCGCAAACACCACCAGCCGGCAATGACGAGTTCGGTGCCATTCACGAGGATTTGACCAACGGTACCGGCCCCGGATGAACCGGTGGTCGAAACGATACCGCGGCAGATCGACTGATCGTTCTTGCGCTTGAACCAGCTCTGAAACGATCACGCCAAGCCAGCAGCTCAGTGTCAGGGCGTACATCCTGCGGACACACGCCACCTGCGCACTGGCAGGGCGGGAAAGTCACCAGAAGGAGACTGCACACCGTCAAACCTTGACAAGTGCAACAGCCGTATCGTCAGAATCGGTAGAAACTAGCGGCGGGCTGAATTAGTAGCGCGGTCCTTCACGGCGCTCACGCGGACGAGCCTCATTGGCACGCAAACGGCGGCCCATGAACTCATTACCGTCGAGCGCAGAAATAGCGCCATTAGCTTCGCCATCGTCACCCATTTCGACAAAACCAAAGCCTTTCGACTGGTTGGTCGCACGGTCAACGATCACGCGGGCTGAGTCGACGGCACCGTACTCTTCAAACAGCTTCCTCAAGTCGTCGTCGGCTGCGGTGTACGGCAGGTTACCAACATAGATATTCATCCGTTGATCCTACAAGTCGCCGTGGGTCATATTTCCTCGATACCTCATCACGGCGACTGAGATACGAAGTCACGCTGTTTTCTTGCAGCAAAGCAATGCATGCAAAAAAAAAAACAACGCTCAAGTCATAATACCCGCATAAAGTAGCCACGCTTGAGTACGGGTCAAGTCGCGCCAGCATAAATTTATGCATGCCAAATATCAGCACTCAAAAGCTCTGGCGTGCCGATAAGCAAATCTCCGAATCCAGCCCCCGTGACAGGGCGCGGACGATTGACGCTTGCAGCAGTCACGCGATGGTGACCTGGTCGCAGAGATAGACCTCCTGAATCTCCGCCAGCAAATCCACACCTTCCGACATCGGCCGCTGAAACGCTTTGCGACCGCTGATCAGCCCCATGCCGCCGGCTCGCTTGTTGATCACCGCCGTGCGCACTGCCTCGGAAAAATCGTCCTGACCCGAGGCACCGCCGGAGTTGATCAGCCCGACCCGGCCCATATAACAGTTCGCCACCTGGTATCGCGTCAGGTCAATCGGATGATCCGACGCCAGTTGGTCATACATCCCGGGGTGGTACCTGCCGTAGCTGCCGTAGCTGCCGTCGTTGTCCAGCACCTCGTACCCACGGTTGATCTCCGGGAGCTTCTGTTTGATGATGTCCGCCTCGATCGTCACGCCCAAATGATTCGCCTGCGCCGTCAAGTCAGCACTGGTATGATAGTCAGCGTCACCGATCTTGAAACCGGGATTGCGCAGATAGCACCACAAAACCGTCACCATGCCGAGATCATGCGCCGACTTGAAAGCCTCGGCGATCTCGACAATCTGCCGGGTACTCTGTGGCGAGCCGAAATAAATCGTCGCGCCAATTGCCACCGCGCCCATGTCAAACGCCTGCTGGACCGAGCCGAACATCACCTGATCAAACTCATTCGGCAGTGTCATCAACTCGTTGTGATTGATCTTGACGATGAACGGGATGCGGTGTGCGTACTTCCGTGCAACGCTGCCGAGCACGCCGAACGTCGACGCGACGCCGTTGCAGCCCGCCTCAATGGCCAACCGTACGATGTTTTCCGGGTCGAAGTAGATGGGGTTCGGCGTGAACGACGCACCGGCTGAATGCTCGATTGCCTGATCCACCGGCAGGATTGACACGTAACCCGTGCCGCCCAGTCGCCCGTGATCCATCAGTGACTGCAGATTGCGCAGCACCGCCATTGACCGATCGGTCGGGCCGAAATAGTTGTCTACCGAGTCCGGGCACGGCAGATTGATTTCGTCCTTTGAAATCTTCGGGTTGCTGAACTGCAGCAGGTCGTCGCTTTCGTCGCCGAGATACTTGACAATGCGGTCTATACTCATCACTAGTCTCCAAGTGTGCCCGAGAAAATCAAGCTATACTATAGCACGCGCATTGCCCGCAGTCAGGTCAGCATTGAAACTCCGGCTCATGACGGTACGTTCCTTTCCACAGATGCCGGGGTGTCGGCACCATGGAGGCAACAGCGATTTTTATGTCCGAGACAGCCACAATCGAACCGGTCCGTGACCTCAGAGCCGAGCAGTTCGAGCAATTACAGCAGATCGTCGGTGACGACAATGTGCTGCAGCGCCCGTCCGATCTCCTGACCTACGACTGTGATGGAACGACCCTGGAAAAGCTGCCTCCCGCCGCCGTCGTCTTCGCACACAGCACCGGCGAAGTGCAGCGCATCGTCACGTGGTGCAACGAGAATGCCCTGCCCTATTGCGCCCGCGGCGCCGGCACCGGCCTTTCCGGCGGCGCCCTGGCACTGCACGGCGGCATCATCATCGAACTCTCGCGGATGACCCAGATCCTCGAGGTCGATTTCAAGAGCGGCATCGCGGTCGTTGAACCCGGCCTGGTCAACCTGATGCTGACCCGCCATATCAGCAAAGAAGGCTACTACTTCGCACCCGACCCGTCGAGCCAGAGCGCCTGCACGATTGGTGGCAATGTTGCCGAGAATTCCGGTGGCCCCCACACGCTCAAGTACGGCGTCACCACCAACCATGTGCTCGGGCTCGAAGTCGTCATGCCCGACGGCGAAGTCGTCAACATCGGCGGCGATGTCCGGCACAATCCCGGTTACGACCTGACCGGCTTGCTGGTCGGTTCCGAAGGCACCTTCGGTATCGCCACCAAGATCACCGTGCGCATTTTGCGTAATCCGCAATCGACCAAAACTTTGCTGGCAAGCTTCACAACGATTCGTGACGCCTCGCAGGCGGTGAGCGATATCACGGCTGCCGGCATGATCCCGGCGGCGCTCGAGCTGATCGATGGCTTCCTGTGCAACGCCATTGAGAACCACTTGAAGATCGGCCTGCCGAAAGACGCCGGGGCCGTACTGCTGATCGAACTCGACGGCGTCAGCGCGGGCCAGGACGACCTGGCGGACCGCATCACCGAGATCGGCAACCGCAACAATGCGATGTTCGTGCGAATCGCCACAAACGACGAAGAACGCGCCGACCTGTGGCGGGCCCGCAAAGGCGCTTTCGGCGCCGTCGGACTGGTCAGCCCGAGCTACTACACCCACGACGGTGTGATCCCGCGCAGCAAGCTGCCCGAAGTGCTCGAACGCATCGACGAAATCGTCAAGCGCTATGAGCTCCGGGTGGCAAATGTCTTCCATGCCGGCGACGGCAACCTGCATCCGCTGTTGCTGTTCGACGATCGCGATCCCGTGCAAATCGAACGGGTACACCAGGCGGGCGAGGAAATCCTACGCGTCTGCGTGGACGTTGGCGGCAGCCTGACCGGCGAACACGGCATCGGCTTCGAGAAGATCGGGGCGATGAACTGGCTGTTCGACGACGTCGCGCTCGACCTGATGCGTCGCGTGCGCGAGGCCTTCGACCCGACCGGGCTGTGCAACCCGGGTAAGGTGGTGCCGACACCCGGGCGTTGTTCCGATGTCCGCAAGACCTTCGGCGCCAAGCGCTACGCCTGACGCTCGGAGATGCCACAGGCAGCACCGCGCAATGACGCGGTTTTAGGTATCCGCTGGTTGCCCCTTGTGCATCTTCATCGTTCTTCTCCGCTTCGTGCTCAATGTCCAATCGCGGGCTGACGGCTGCCGATTAGGCCGCCTGCGCGTAGGTACGCCGTTCATTGAGGCAGCGCCGGCAACGATTGACGAAACGCAACATATATAGGAAGGGCGAAGATGAATTTTTCGCGATGGTCGAGTATCTATACCTCTTCATCAACGGCGATAAATGGGTTACCGATGAATCTGCGACACCTTTTAAGTCTTTCATGAACATTCGATTCTTTGATCCCGAATTTCTTCGCGAAGTTGCTCACGGCATCTTCACAGCCTTCGGGGCACCCGCTGCCGAAGCAGCGATCGTTGCGGATCATCTCGTCGAGGCCAGCCTGATGGGGATGGAGTCCCACGGCGTGACGCGAATTCTCCAGTACACCCAGGAATTCAAGGCCGGACGCGTCAAGCCTGCGGCGCCGATCACGGTTGACAGCGAGACACCGACGTCGGCCATCGTCGATGCTCATCTCAACTTCGGCCAGGTCGGCGCCCATAAACTCACAGACGTTGCCATCGCCAAGGCCCGCGAACACGGCGTGAGTATCGTGACCAGCCGGAACTTCCCACACACCGGTCGCCTCGGGGCGTATACGACCAAGGTTGCCGAGGCAGAGATGATCGGTATTGCAACCATCGCTGTACCCGTACTGCCGAGCCTGGGACACTTCGTCGTACCCTTCGGCGGCCGCGAGGGGCGGCTGGCAACCAATCCGGTTTCCTGGGCAGCACCCGGCACGGATCGGCCGGTCGTCCTGGACATGTCGACGGCGACAATGGCGGAAGGCAAAATTCGTGCAGCTCACGCCGAAGGGCAGACCTTGCCGCCCGGCAACGTCATTGATGCGCAGGGCCGGGCGATCACGGACCCGAAAGATTTCTACGGCCCGCCCAGAGGCAACATCCTGCCGCTCGGCGGCGATCTTGGCTACAAGGGATTCGGGCTGGGAATCCTCACCGCGCTGCTGGGAAGCGCTTTGGGCGGAGAGAACCTGACAGAAGTGAGCGAGCATCACAATAACATGGCGATGATCGCTATCAGCGCAGCGAGCTTTCCCGATCCGGAAAACTTCCGTCAGCGGGTGCAGGAGAACATGGATTACCTCAGGAGCAGCCCGCCGGCCGAAGGATTCGACGAGGTCCTGATTCCTGGTGAACCGGAGTTTCGAAAGTATGAGGAACGCATCAGGACCGGCATCCCGCTGCCCGAAAAAACAACCTGGGCGGAGATATGCATGATCGCCCGGGAGTTTGGCGTTTCGACATCGGTTCCCTGATCAATCCACGCCGAACGAATCCGCGTACGCGAACAACACCGGCATCGCGGCCCTGCCTGCGACATCTGCGACGATCAAACAGTGCCGCGCAATGACTCGGTTCCAGTGTATCTACTGGTTGCCAGTTGTACATCTTCACCG
>DPYP01000315.1:13570-14031 GCA_003545375.1 Lentisphaeria bacterium | reverse complement strand
CCGCCGTCGGCGTTACTGTTGCCGAAAAGAACGACGACCCGGTAAATACTACCCTCGCCGCAGTTGTATTAATGTAGTGTTCCCAATACTTTCCGGCATCGCCTCTGGAATGACCCGGTGATCTTCATGGATTGTATTTGAACGGTGCCGTTTTCCAATCATGTTAGGGGACTGCAAACTACCATTGCCCGCGATGATACCGACACGGCATTTTCGGCGGGCAACACGGATGACCAACCAGTCAAACACATGAGAGACAAGAAGTTCCCCACTAAACACATTTTCGTTACCGGCGGGGTTGTGTCGTCGCTGGGCAAAGGCATTACGTCAGCATCGCTGGCGTTGTTGCTGGGGCGGCGCGGCTACCGCGTTGCCATGCAGAAACTCGACCCGTATCTGAATGTTGACCCCGGTACTATGTCGCCGTATCAGCACGGCGAAGTGTATGTCACTAATGACGG
>DPYP01000315.1:6262-13165 GCA_003545375.1 Lentisphaeria bacterium | reverse complement strand
ATCTACAGCAATGTGATCGCCCGTGAGCGCGCCGGCGGTTACCTGGGCAAGACGGTACAGGTGATCCCGCACGTGACGGACGAGATCAAGGCGGCGATCCGCACGTTCGACCGTCCCGACGTTGATATCGCAATTACTGAAATCGGTGGCACGGCGGGTGATATCGAATCGTTGCCGTATCTCGAAGCAATCCGCCAGTACCGGCAGGAGATCGGCCGCAGCAACGGAATTTTTGTGCATCTGACGCTGGTACCGTACATCAAAGCCTGCGGCGAGTTAAAGACCAAGCCGTCGCAGCAATCGGTCGGGATCATACGTGAGATCGGCATCATGCCGGACATCCTGATCTGCCGTAACGAGGTGCCGCTGGAAGCGGAGCACAAGGACAAGCTGGCGCTGTTCTGCAATGTCGACCGCGACCTGGTCTTCGAAGAGGTCGATGTCAGCCATACCATTTACGAAGTGCCATTGGACCTGGCCAAGCAAGACGTTGATACCTATGTCCTGGAGCTGCTGAACCTGCATGTGCGCTCCCTGGACATGACGGATTGGGAGCAGATGGTCCAGACCCATATTTCGCCGGAGAAAGGCGAGGTCGAAGTTGCTGTCGTCGGCAAATACATGAGCCTGCCGGACGCCTACAAAAGCATCGACCAGGCGCTGACCCACGCCGGCATCTCTAATTCCGTACGCGTGAATGTCCGCCGCATCGAAGCCGAGGACATCGAGGCCCAGGGAGCCCAGGCACTGCTCGACGGCATCCATGCGCTGCTGGTGCCAGGCGGCTTCGGCGACCGTGGTATCGAAGGTAAGATTCAGGCGATCCGTTACGCCCGTGAGCGTCGTCTGCCGTTTTTCGGAATCTGTCTGGGCATGCAGTGCGCGGTCATCGAGTTCGCCCGAAACGTCTGCGGGCTGGACGGTGCGGACAGCAGTGAATTCGACGAGCAGTCACCGCATCCTGTCATTCATCTGATGGAAGACCAGAAGACGATCACCGAGAAAGGCGGCACGATGCGGCTCGGCGCTTACCCGTGCGTGTTGCAGGTCGACAGCAAAGCGGCGGCAACCTACAAGTCGATGGAGATTTCGGAGCGTCATCGGCACCGGTACGAAATCAACAACGAATACCGCGAGCGTCTGGAGGCGCATGGCATGGTCTGTTCGGGCACCTCGCCTGACAACGTGCTCATAGAGATTGTCGAGCTCAGCGATCATCCATGGTTTATCGCCGGCCAATTCCATCCCGAGTTCCAATCCGGACCGCTCAACGCCCACCCGCTGTTTCACGGCTTCGTAGACGCTGCCATCACCCGGCGCGACCAAGAGGATAACTGATGGTAAGTGAGTATGCAGACGACAAACCCCGTGACCATTGCGGCGTCTTCGGCATTGCCAATCACGATTGCGCCGTCGAACTGACACGGCAGGGACTGTTTTCGCTGCAGCACCGCGGCCAGGAAAGCGCCGGAATTTACCGCTACTCCGATGGTAAGTGCCATCTGCACAAGGCCATGGGTCTGGTTGGCGACGTGTTCCGCGAAATGCCGCCGGAGTTTGTCGCCGACCAGGGCAGCATGGCGATTGGTCACGTGCGATACAGCACTTCCGGTGATTCCAACTTGATCAATGCCCAGCCGTTTGTCGTCGAGTTCGACACGTTCAACCTCGGGCTGGCACACAACGGCAACCTGTCGAACGGCGGTTATCTGCGCAACCACCTCAAGCAGGGCGGCGCCATTCTGCAGGGCACTCTGGACACCGAGATCATTCTGCACCTGGCGGCGCGCCAGCATACCATGGGGTCGCCGCCGTGGGAGGCACTGCAGGCAGCGCTGAAGCAGACCGAAGGCGCTTACTCCATCGTGGCGCTGTGCGAGGACGGGCTGGCGGCGTATCGCGATCCCTACGGCTTCCGGCCGCTGATCATGGGACACCTGGACGATGCCGTCGTCTTCGCTTCCGAGTCGTGCGCTTTGGACTTGATCGGTGCGACCTGCGAACGCGATGTCGAGCCGGGCGAATTCATCATCGTTCGGCCGGACGGCACCATGGAGTCGGGCTATTTCGACTTCGCCCGGCGCAAGGCCCACTGCATTTTCGAGCTGGTTTATTTTGCACGACCGGACAGCCACGTTTTCGGGGAGTGCGTCTACGACGTCCGCAAGCAATTCGGCGCCAAACTGGCCGAGGAATCGCCGGTCGAAGCGGACGTCGTCATGCCGCTGCCGGACGGCGGCATCTACGCCGCGCTGGGATTTGCCGAAGCCACCGGCATCCCTTTCGACCTGGGCATCATGCGTAATCATTACGTCGGCCGCACCTTCATCCGCCCGTCGGAGGACGATCGGCGCGCCGCGGTACGGCTCAAGCTGAACCCGATCGGTGAAGCGATCGAGGGCAAGCGTATCTGCCTGGTCGAGGACAGCATCGTGCGCGGCAACACGACGCGCGAGCGCGTCCGCACCCTGCTCGACTGCGGCGCTAAGGAAATTCACATTCGCGTCAGTTGCCCGCCACACGTCAGCCCGTGCTATTACGGCATCGATTTCCCGAGCAAGGAAGAGTTGATCGCCAACAATTATTCGATCGACGAAATTGCTGAGCTCATCGGCGCGGACTCGCTTGCCTATCTGTCGCTCGACGCTATGCTTTCGTGCGTTCAGAAACACCCCCTGAACAACTATTGTCATGCGTGTTTTTCGGGGGAATACCCACTGAAGCCCAAGGCTATCTGCCCGCGTACCTGAGTGTCGCGGGAACTTGATCCGGAACTGCATCGCCCGCCATGCCAAAACGCCAGGATATCAAGAAGATCATGCTGATCGGCTCAGGCCCGATCATCATCGGTCAGGCTTGTGAATTCGACTATTCCGGCGTGCAGGCGTGCAAAGCCCTGCGTGAAGAAGGGTACGAGATCGTGCTGGTCAACAGTAATCCGGCAACGATCATGACCGATCCGGAATTCGCCGATCGAACCTATATCGAACCGCTGACCCGTGACACGTTGCACGCCATTCTGGAGCGCGAGCGCCCCGACGCACTGCTGCCGACGCTCGGCGGGCAGACGGCACTGAATCTGGCAATGGAACTGTCGGAGGCCGGACTGCTGGAGCAGTTCGAGGTCGAGTTGATCGGAGCCGATGCGAAAGCCATAGCCAAGGCCGAGGACCGCCAACTGTTCAAGGAGGCAATGCGCAACATCGGGCTGGATCTGCCTAACAGCCGCGTCGTGCATTCGCTCGAAGACGCTCAGGCCGCAAAGGATGAGCTTGGCGATTTTCCGCTTATCATCCGGCCTGCCTTTACGCTTGGCGGCAGTGGCAGCGGCATCGCCTACGACGCCGATGAATACATCTCGATCGTCACCCACGGGCTGAACCAGAGCCCCATCAGCGAAGTGCTCATCGAAGAGTCGGTACTCGGCTGGAAGGAGTTCGAGCTCGAGGTCATGCGCGATTGCGTCGACAACTGCGTAGTGGTCTGTTCAATCGAAAATCTCGACCCGATGGGCGTACACACCGGCGACAGCATCACAGTGGCGCCGGCGCAAACGCTGACGGACCGCGAATATCAGATCATGCGCGACGCCGCCTTCGCGATCATGCGGGAGATCGGTGTCGAGACTGGTGGCTCGAATGTGCAGTTTGCGGTCAATCCCGTCGACGGCCGCCTGGTCACAATCGAAATGAACCCGCGCGTCTCGCGCTCCAGCGCACTGGCTTCGAAGGCAACCGGCTTCCCAATTGCAAAGATTGCAGCCAAGCTCGCGGTCGGCTACACGCTCGACGAGATCCGCAACGATATCACGCGAGAGACACCGGCCAGCTTCGAGCCGACCATCGACTATGTCGTGACCAAAATTCCACGGTTCACCTTCGAAAAATTCCCCTCGACCGACAGCACGCTGGGCACGCAGATGAAATCCGTCGGCGAGACGATGGGTATCGGCAAGACCTTCAAGCAGTCGCTGCAGAAGGCGCTGCGTGGTCTGGAAACGGGACATTCCGGCTTCGGCGCCGACGGCCAGGACGGGCCTTACGAACAGATGAGCGACACCGAGGTCGAAGCTGAGCTACGGCGTCCGAACTGCGAGCGACTGTTCGTGTTGCGGGCGGCGCTGAAACGCGGTTGGAGTATCGATCGGATCCATGAGCTGACGATGATCGACCGTTGGTTCCTGCGCCATCTGGCCGAACTTGCCGCCTATGAAGAGGAGATCCAGACCGCCGAAAACCTGGACGGTCTGGTGGCTGACGACACACTGTTCCGGCAGGCCAAGGAATTCGGCTATTCCGATCGACAGATCGCCTATTTGATAGGCACCGACGAGGATGCGGTGCGAGCGGCCCGCAAGAAGATAGGGCTGACGCCGGTCTACGGCCTGGTCGACACGTGTGCTGCCGAGTTTGCCGCCTACACGCCGTATTACTATTCTTCGTACGGCGAACTCGACGAGGCCCGGGACAGCGATCGGAAGAAGGTCATGATCCTCGGCGGCGGCCCCAATCGCATCGGTCAGGGCATCGAGTTCGATTACTGCTGCGTGCACGCGGCCTTCGCGTTGCGTGAGGCGGGATTCGAGACCATCATGGTCAACAGCAATCCAGAGACTGTCAGTACCGATTACGACACCAGCGACAAACTGTATTTCGAGCCTTTGACGCTCGAGGACGTGCTGAATATCTACGAGCGAGAGAACTGCTGGGGTGTCATTCCGCAGTTCGGCGGGCAAACGCCCTTGAACCTGGCGAAGGATCTGCAGCGCAACGGCGCTAACGTCATCGGCACGTCACCGGAAAACATCGAGGCAGCGGAGGACCGCCGATTTTTCCAGAAACTGGCGGAGCGTCTGGGCATACGGCAGCCGCCGAATGATACGGCAACGAACACCGAAGAAGCGGTGGCGATCGCCACGCGCATTGGCTATCCGGTACTCGTGCGCCCATCGTTTGTGCTGGGCGGGCGGGCCATGGTGATTGTCTATGAGGAGAACCAACTGCGGCAGTACATGCACGCGGCGGTTCAGGCATCGGACGAGCGACCGGTTCTGATCGACAGCTACCTGGAAGCCGCGGTGGAGGTCGATGTCGACTGCATCTCCGACGGCAACTTGACGGTTATCGGTGCAATCATGGAGCATGTCGAGGAAGCTGGCGTGCATTCCGGCGACAGCGCATGTGTGATTCCGGCGCCGACACTCGACGTCGCGGTCAAGGACCGTATTCGTGAGTATTCCCAGGCCCTGGCGAAGGAGCTCAATGTCATTGGCTTGATGAACATCCAATACGCGGTGCAGGACGGCGAGGTGTACATCCTGGAAGTCAATCCGCGGGCCTCGCGGACAATTCCGTTCGTCAGCAAGGCAATCGGTGTCCCGCTGGCCAAGTACGCCAGTCTGATCATGGTCGGCAAAACCCTTCCCGAGCTCGGCTTTACGGCTGAGGTGATACCGCCGCAGGTGTCGGTGAAGGAAGCAGTCTTCCCGTTTATCCGCTTCCCCGGCACTGACATCACGCTGTCGCCGGAGATGAAATCGACCGGGGAGGTGATGGGTATCGACGTATCGACGGGCCTGGCATACCTGAAGAGCCAGTTGGCAGCCGGCAACAAGCTGCCACGCACCGGCAATATCTTCCTGAGCGTCCGTGACACAGACAAAGAGAACGTGCTCGATGGTGCGCAACGGCTACAGTCGATGGGCTTCACCATCTATGCCACTGCAGGCACCGGGGCCTATTTGCGGGCATACGGAGTGGCAAGCCTCGAATTAGAGAAAATCTCGGACGGCAGCCCGAATGTTCTGGATCTGATTGCCGATCGCAACCTCGCCTGGATCGTCAATACCCCTTCCGGTGGGGCGGCGCCACGGGTCGACGAGATCCGCATGCGCGGTGAATCGGTAATCAGTGGCATCCCGATAACGACAACGGTGGCCGGTTTCATCGCTGCGGTCTCTGGGCTCGAGGCGCTGCAGGGTGCCGAGCGAATGGACGTCAGGACGATCCAGGAATATCACGCCGTTCTCAACGGCTGATTTTTTCTGCCATCCTCCCGGCAAGATGGCTCCCCAACCACTGGCAGGATCGAGTTGACGTTGGGAAATCGAATCCGGATCTCAGTCCCGATTGACTTGATATTGATGGGCTTTTGCTCGCTGTTTTTTTTCTGAACCGGGCATTGACGAGCACGAAAACACGATTATGTTAGGGGTGTATGGCGTACTTCCGGTAGCGGAGTATCCCCACCATACAACACGGACGCTCTCCAACCCGCCAATTTCAGTTTACTATCGCGCCTCTGTGACGTTCTGAAGCTGGCTGGTGTCTGATATTTCCAGTCGTCATACCGCCGGAAAGCCATCGGCTTGTACGGCACTGCCTGGCGACATCGTATTGATTCGACACAATCTTCGACAGCTAAGCACGTTCCATGACCACTGTTGACAGCGTGTCGTGGTATGGTATATGCGGAAAATCTGATTCCGTTGAAAGTCGGGCTGATAAACGATTTTTCCCTGTGCGTCTGTCTGTCGACGCAATTTCCTGATAACTTCGCCGAGGCTGGAAATTCCGGCTGGGCGACGTTTGACACAAAATCGCAGATGCTCCATCTGCAGAGTTGGTACTTACGTATTGTTAACGTTTTACGGAAGCGCCAAATCTCAACACCGACCTCTTAGTTCGAACCACCACCGGGATTTCCGGCAACAAACAACCTACCAAAATAACCCGCCGTTTCAGGCCGCGCCCGCGGCCACAACAATCGAGGATATCATGAACGATTCAGAAATGTTCCCGGACGAGAACAGCAGCGGTAGCAGCGACGCGCCGGCTCCCACTCCGGCTCCGTCTTCATCAGACCCGTCAGACCAGGGCCCCTCACAGCAGGAATCCTCACAGC
>DPYP01000315.1:5641-5880 GCA_003545375.1 Lentisphaeria bacterium | reverse complement strand
TCACAGCAGGGATCCTCACAGCAGCGATCCTCACAGCAGCGAAAACGCCCCAACCGGCGACGGCCGATGCGTGGACGCGGTGGCGGCAATACCAGGAACTCCGGCTCCGGCGGTAACGACAAGCGCGGCGAGAATTTCCGCGGCGACGGCAACTATCGGCGCCGTAGCAGCGGTCAAAAACACAACGACGGCCTGCCGAAGATGACCGAAGAGGAAGAGTTCGAGATACTCCAGCGCGA
>DPYP01000315.1:0-5256 GCA_003545375.1 Lentisphaeria bacterium | reverse complement strand
ACGACCATGGCGAATGAAATGGGCGTCGAAGCAGTGGGCGCAATCAGCAAGCAAAATCTCGTCTATGAAATTCTCAAGGCCAATGCCGAGAAAAATGGCCTGATGTTCGGCGGCGGAGTTCTGGAAGTACTTGGCGACGGCTTTGGATTCCTGCGCTCGCCAAAGTACAGCTATCTGCCCTGCCCCGAGGACATTTACCTGAGTCCGTCGCAAATTCGGCGCTTTTCTCTGCGCAAGGGCGACACTATCACCGGTCAAATCCGGCCGCCGCGCGAGAAAGAACGTTTTTTCGCCATGCTCAAGGTCGAGGCAATCAACGACGAACCGCCGGAACTGAAGAAGGGTAAGATACCGTTCGAGAACCTGACGCCGTTTTTCCCGCGTGAGCGGCTCATCCTGGAACGCGGCCAGCAAGAGATCGCGATGCGCATCGTCGACCTGATCTCGCCGATCGGCAAAGGACAGCGCGGCCTGATCGTAGCTCCGCCACGAACCGGTAAAACGGTGCTGCAGCAGAAGATGGCCAACAGCATCACCGAGAACAATCCCGACGCCATCCTGATCATCCTGCTGATCGACGAACGGCCCGAAGAGGTCACCGACATGGAGCGTGAGGTCGACGCCGAAGTCATCAGCTCCACCTTCGACGAACCGCCGACGCGCCACGTGCAGGTCGCCGAAATGGCGATCGAGAAAGCCAAGCGCCTGGTTGAGCACGGCAAGGACGTCGTCATTCTACTCGACAGCATCACCCGCCTGGCGCGAGCTTACAATACCGTGGAGCCACACAGCGGCCGTATTCTCACCGGTGGTGTGGACGCCAATGCCCTGCACAAGCCCCGCCGCATTTTCGCGGCAGCCAGAAACATCGAGGAAGGCGGAAGTCTGACGATCCTGGCCACCGCCATCATCGACACCGGCAGCCGCATGGACGAGGTGATCTTCGAAGAGTTTAAGGGCACTGGCAACATGGAACTGCATCTCGATCGCGAACTCGTGCATCGCCGCTGCTACCCTGCTATCAACATTCAGAAATCCGGTACCCGCCGTGAGGAACTGCTGCTGCATCCAGACGAACTCGAGCGCGTCTGGCAACTGCGCAAGTACATGAACGACATCCCGCCGGTCGAAGCCATGGAACTGCTCATCAAGAAGATGAAAGAGACGGAAAACAACGTCGAGTTCCTGATGGCCTTAAAGAGTTGAGGCTCCAATTGGTGCCCGCGTCGGATCGGTAACGCATCGTCGCGCTGTGGCGGTCAAGGGTGACCGCGCCTTCTCCAGCTGGTCATGGCAGACAATGACCTGACCACCCCTTTTTACCCTCCCCCCCCCACTCTATAGATATAGTTATAGGGCATCCTCAAATCATGGGACGGGCGACTTGGAATTGTCGAAAATTATTTCGTAACTCACTGTAAATACTTGGGTCTGCAACAAAAATAACCTCCTTCAATGACCAGGATCTCACAGGCGTCACAACGGTCACCAGTAACGATCCCAACGGATTGCAGGCAGCACAAAAAAATCCTTCTCCGAGGTTTCATGATAACGCTGCCAAGTCCATCTCCAACGTCATGCTGCCGCATACGTGCCACGGCAAAAAATGCGAACGAAAGCTACCCGGGAATCCGTGAAATCTTCAACGCGCCGTCCAAAGCGGAGACTCAAAAACCGCCTGGAAACTGACCGGATGTTGCAGCCAGGCAGGCTGTCAATAAGGGCTAAATGGGAAAATGGCGCTCAAAAAAGAAAAGTAACATTCCCGAATATCGCTCAAAAAAGACTTGACGTCGCGGTAAACCTAACTATATAATACGGTAGTTCGCCGCGGTAGTGCCTAATGCGGCGCGCTTATTCCCCCACGAAACATCCATCGGTCCTTTGCGACATACGAAGGAGACCATAGCGCGATGGAACGTGTCCCGTGTCCGTATTGCGAAGCCGAAGTCCGTATGGACGCCGTCGACAATGACGGCGGTGCCTGTCCCGAGTGCGGAGCCATGATCACAGGATCCCTCCTGTTTTCCGGCTCCGGTGATGAGGTCGAGGAAGACGAGTTCGATCTCGAAGTCACCAGCTCCCGCAAATCGCGGCGAGGCTGACTCATCCCATAAAAAGGCCGCCGTCGACGGAGATTTCCTGACCGGTAATGTAGCCCGCCGCGTCCGATGCCAAAAAGGCAATCAACGCTGCGACCTCTATTGTTGTGCCCAGCCGGCGTCCGGGAACCTCACGCGCTATCGCCTTGCGCTTGTTTTCGTCCAGGTCAGCCGTCATCGGCGTCTCGATGTATCCCGGACTCACGGCGTTCACCTGAACGTTGCTGCCCGCAAGCTCGCGCGCCACCGCCTTGGTAAACCCCGCAAGCCCCGCTTTGGCAGCCGAGTAGTTCGAGCGGCCGGCACCGCCCAGTCGACCGGCATCGGATGAGACATTGATAATCCTCCCCTGCCGCTGCCGCGCCATCACCATAGACACTTCGCGCGTCACATAGAAGGCGCTGTGCAGGTTCACTGCCATAACCTCGTGCCACTGCTCGTCGCTCATGAAACTCAACGGGCTGTCATCGAGCACGCCGGCGTTGTTCACCAGGACGTCGATCGTTTCGCAGGCCCCGTGCACCGCCTGGACCATCGCTCGAGCCGCCGCTGTGTCGCGCAGATCCGCCTGAAACATTGTCGCCTCAGAGCCGGCCGCGGCCAGCTCCGCTCGTAGGTTCTCAGCACCATCGCCGTTGCTGTGGTAATGGAGCGCCAGCCGGAAACCATCACGACCGAACTGCCGTGCCGTCGCCTGACCAATCCCGCCGGTCGCACCTGTAATCAAAACGGTTCGCATTAGTCGTCACTCCGAGCTGTCAGGTACGCTTCCACGTCCTTCCGGTGAATCACGTTGCCTGTTGCGATCTTCGCAACCTCGTCGAGATCAATGGCGTGCTTCTTCGCCAGCACCCGCGCCGCCGGCGCCACTCGCAACTTACCCGGGTTCGGATTCTTTGCCGGCCGAGTCTCCGAGGCCGGACTGCTCACCGGTATCGCCGCGAGCGCAACAGCAGCAGCGGCCGCCAGCAGCGCCTCGTTTTCTGACACCACGTCTGGCGCCGTCGCAGCATCAGGCCCAATCGCCGCCAGGATATAGCCAATCGGCACCACGCTGTGAACCGGCGCGTACGTCTTCAACAGCGTGCCGGAAAAGGTCGATTCAAACTCCAGAACGGTCTTGTCCGTAATCAGTTCCACCAACGCCTCACCGATTGTTACCGGTTCGCCATCGGCGACCAGCCATGCACCAATGGTGGCCTCCTCCATGTTCTCGTACAGCTTTGGCAGTCGGAAAAGCTGGATGTCGTCCGTCTTCATGCGGTAACAATACCCTTCAAACCGGGCAGATTCGATGCCTGAAGGATTAAGGTGCCGAATAGCAGCACCCCCCCTTGCGGACTGGCGTCTATGTTTGGGCGCTCGCCAAAGGTTGCTATGTTCCGCAACGGTACGCCCCCTTGTGGCGACCGCCGCCACCCCCCTGGTTCCAAAGTGAAAGCTTACCAGGCACCCGGGAAGTCACGTGTGTCAAGATACAAAAAGGTCCGACATCCAGAAAAAAGGGATTTTATTCCGTCGTCGTCGAAACGCGCGGACACAACCGGCGCGCGATCTTCCCGGAGTCGATTTTGTCGTTCTTCGTCTTCGTGCCGTGAATCGCCTTCATAATACAGTGCAGGATCGGGCACAAACTCTATGTCCGCATCCGCGCCGGCATCGCGGAGCCAATACCACCAGTTGAATTCCGTTTCGGTTTGGTATAGCTTCACCGTCAGACCTTGGACCCCTTCTATGTGCTTGGCCGCCTTCGTTTGGGTTGCTGTATATTGGCTGCATCGAAGGTCAGGACTGCCCGAACGCCTCCGCAGTGTCTCGTCCGGCCCTTCCGACCACGGGCACGGCGAGGGGCTCAGTCTGATTTCATGTGCGCCGGCCCCGCAAAGAGACGTGCCGCTCGATGTGAAATTGCGCTGTGTGAAGCGAAAGGGCTCTCACCGTCTCAAAGGAGTATGCGGCATGAGTTCGGCGAGTGACACGCTTCTAATCATTTTGCCGCATCTTCATTATTCCCCGCCGCATGCTATATGTATCGGCCCTGAATCCAAACCCTGACTGCCGCAATGAACAAAAAATCTGTTCGCGACATCGAGCTTGCCGGTAAACGCGTCATCATGCGAGTTGACTTCAATGTTCCGCTCGATGGCAATACGATAACCGATGACACCCGCATACAGGCCGCCCTGCCGACCATCGAATACATCCTTGACCAGGGCGCCGGCCTCGTGTTGATGAGCCATCTCGGCCGACCCAAAGGCAAGCGTGTGCCCGAAATGAGTCTGGCGCCTGCCGCCAGGCGCTTACAGGAACTGCTGCAGCGCAACGTTGTAATCGCCGATGACTGTATCGGCGACGCCGTTGCGGCGCAAGCCGCCGCCGTACAACCCGGGCAGGTCCTGATGCTCGAGAACACCCGCTTTCATGCCGCCGAAGAAGGTAAGGGCCCCAACCTCCAGGAACCGCAACGAGACATGGCCCGCCAGCTCGCCGCCCTCGGCGATATCTACGTCAACGACGCCTTCGGCGCCGCCCACCGCGCTCATGCTTCCACAGCCGTCGTTGCGGAGTTCGCAGAGGTGGCGGTCACCGGCTTCCTGATAGAGAGGGAACTTGAATATCTCGGCAAAGCGCTGGAGTCACCGGAACGCCCCTTCGTCGCGATCATCGGCGGCGCCAAAGTATCCGGCAAACTGGAAGTCCTAAAGGCGTTGGTCGGCAAAGTCGATACCGCCGTAATCGGCGGCGGCATGGCCTATACTTTCTTCAAGGCCCAGGGCCGAAAAATCGGCAACTCCCTGCACGAAGACGACCTGCTGGACACCGTCAACGGAATTCTCGCCGCCGGCGTAGCCAACGGTGTGGACGTGCTGCTGCCGGTCGACAATGTCATTGCAGACGACTTCAGCGAGACCGCCAATATTCAGGTCGTCACCGGTGATATCCCCGACGGTTGGGAAGGCATGGATATCGGCCCTGCCACGATTAAAAAGTTCTCGGCGATCATTGCCGCCGCGAAGACAATCGTCTGGAACGGGCCGCTCGGCTGCTTCGAGATGGCACCGTTCGCCAAAGGCACCATGGCCGTTTGCGAAGAAATTGCCGCTGCGGATGCGCTCAGCATCGTCGGTGGCGGTGATTCTGTCGCTGCCGTGCG
>DPYP01000331.1:0-4643 GCA_003545375.1 Lentisphaeria bacterium | reverse complement strand
CAGGATGCCGAACAGATTGTTATCGAGATGGTCAATTTTGGGCTTGATCTCTCCCGACAAGCACGGCGTGTAGGCGACTTCAATGCGCTCGCGAAGTTCCTTATCTCCAGTCGCTTCTGCAAAACAGAGTGCACCGTAGTAGGAACAGGCTCGGTCATATCGAACTTCCATGTCCTGCTCTTGTTTTTCCACCACGTTGACTGCAACCCGTCTGGCTATTTCGGCAACGTTCAAACGTTCCCCCTGTTGGCTCTTGATGTTTTCATTCGCTTGAACCATTTCGTTATTCCCTCCTGCTTGCACACCCGCCTAAGGGTGACATCACCGGTGCAACAGCGCGTCAGCGGCCTTTCGTATTCGGTGAACGGATCTGGTTGCCGGTACATTGAATTACGGTCGCGATGAAAGAATCATTGTATCTTCAATCATGGAATCTGCAATGCGATTGACGTTGATTACGGAGTACGCATTGACAAGGGGACGTTCGACACCGCCCCTTCCCCGCCCCAATCCCCCTCCCTCTGCTGGATTGCCCTCGATGCGTCGACGTTCGAAAATGGATGTTTACAGCTTCTCCCGAGGAGCCATCTGAAAGAGATACCGCATGACAGAGTGGCGAGCACACGACGGCGAATTACGCAGTTCGACCATTCGGAGCTGGTCGATATGCATGCGGCGCCAGGTGAGATGATCATGTTTGACGGACGCACCGTACACGGCTCCGGCCCCAATAAGACGAGTCCGCCGCGACGGGCCCTGAACATGGTCTGCATGGACCCTGCAACAACGTCTGAGCTCATGAGTTTCAACCTCGAAAGCAACCCGTATCTTCGCGGCGGCTGAGGTTTTTTCGTCGGGTCATCTCCGTTTCAGTTCCTTATAACATCGTTTCTGGTCTAGCACTTCGGTCGTACGTCGCAGGGCGTAGTGACATTAACCGGAACGCACACCAAGAACGTAGTAGGTACGAGGGTGAAACGTGTCAACGATAATGAGACAATTTTCCGAAATAGTCTACTGAGCATCCTTCCCGTTTTCGGTTGGCCGACCTCGACCCCTTGCAGCCGGGGTCCCTACCGTTATAGTCTGCTATCCGAGCTGCCGAGTCTGTCAAAAGCCTATAGCCTGTCCAGCTGACGCTCAGGCTTGGTTCAACAGGGATTAGGCCTCGGCTTCGCTCGGCAGAGATGGGGCCGTCGCCGTTGTGCGGGGAGCAGAGACTTCCGGGGGTATTTCATGATGATTGGTAAGGAGAGTTGGGACTTTGTGGATGCCCAGGGCATTGAAACGCACCTGGCTGCAACCACGGACACGGCGGTGGAACTGCCGCGGGAATGGCACGTGTTCGGGCCGTTCACGCCGGTCGATACGTCATTGTGTGAGGCAGAGAAACTGGAGGCAACTGCGGTCCTCAGGAAGCTCGGGAGTATTCCGGATGAATTGGTGATTGGCGGTGAACCCAGAAAAGCGAAGAGCATGTCCCTCGCCGGCGACACGCTGGACCTCGAGGCTCTGTTCGGCGGCCGCCAGGAAGGCCAACAGGCCTTCGCCTTTGCGCAGTTGGAGTTGAGCCAGGAGTCGGAGCTGACATTTGGCGCCGGGACAGAGTGGTGGATGCAGTGGTGGATTGATGGAGAGGCAGTCTACGACAGTCTGAAGAAAGAAGGTGGCGGCTTGTGGGTACCGACCTGCAGGGACCATGTCTTCTGCCGTCGGCTCAAGGCCGGCACGCACCTGCTGGCGGTGTGGCTGGTGAGCGCGGCGAAAGGTGGGGCGCTGAAAGAACAGGACGGCTGGCGGCTCAAGGCAGCGATAATGTCGCAAGAAGAAGCTCTCTCCATGTCGAGGTTTCCCGACAGCTGGGAGTTCCTTCCGGATACGGATGAAATCCATCCACCCAACAAGAGCAACAACCATGCAGTGGCTTTCAACGTGGACCGGTGCCTGACCGATGAGACAATTGAGTGCGAGTTTCGGAAAGGCCACACCTCGGGCAATTTCGGTATCATCCTCGGAGCGCAAGACAGCGATCAATACTACTACGTGCAGGTCCCCTGGCACGGACAGCTAGCGCGCGCGAGAGGCGTGTGGGCTGCCATCTCCAAGACCGATGGCAGCGGCTACGTTCGTAACCTGGCGCTCCAATTAATGCCCAACGTGCCCTGTGCCATTAGAGACTGGATGTCGCTCAAGGTCCAACGGTCGGGCAATTGCATCCAGATGTGGCTGAACGGCGTTAAGGGCCCCTGCGTGACAGATACGACATATGGTGCCGGCCGGGTCGGCATTGCCGGGTTCTCGACATTTCAGGTGAGGAATCTGAGGATTGACGGAAAGCGTGTGGATGGTCCGCCGTGGCCCGGAGGAGATAAACGGGTCCGGCCCTGGTTCCACATAGAACCCGACCTGGACCTCGGTGATGTACAGGCGTCCGTGGGCCTGTGCAAGATTGACGGTGAAATCCTGGCGGCCGTCAAGATCGGCCGGAACACCAGTGTGCACAGCGCCAGCACCAAGTGGACGACCTATTCTTACAGTTCACGTGATAGCGGCCGCAGCTGGCAACGCCGCGCCGGCTCAAGCAAGGGGAAGATGGGTTTCACACCCGGCGAAGGGGCCGCGATTCCAGGCTTTCCACTGCAAGTGGCGCCTGGCACCATACGTGCCTGGCTATGGAATCAAGACACGCAAACGATCGTCCACTCCGACTCTACCGACAAGGCGGTTACCTGGTCGGAATCGAAAAGCTGCATTCACAACGGGGACTGGCGGGATTTCCGGGAGGAACACGACTGGTGGGGTCTCAACTGGGTTGAGAAGCTCAAAGACGGCACCATGCTGGTGACCCTGCACTGTGGCCATAGTAACACCTATAACACCATCAAAGACAAGACCGCGATGACCTGGCCCGGATTCCACACCGAATCCTGGACCAGCCTCTCAGGCGACGGGGGCATGAGCTGGTCTGCTCCCCGGCCCAATGATTTTGCGGCCTCGCGCCCCGACGAGCCCGGCGCCCATCCCAACATAGACATGGTTGAGCCCACAGTCGCTCAACTGCCCAGTGGCCGTATCGTATTGCTGGCCCGGCCGTGCGCCTCGCCGTTCATGTGGCAAACCCACAGCGACGACGGCGGGAAAACCTGGTCCATGGCCTGCTATGCCCCATTTACCGGCGCCGGCTTTCCCAACCTTGTCTGTACGCAGTCCGGCTATCTCGTCGTGGCCAAGCGCGGCCCTGGTCTCACGCTTGCAATCAGCACCGACGGCGGGGTCAACTGGGACCAAGGGACTATGATTGACCACCAGGGCGCCTTCAACGGCCGCATGGTAGAGGTCGAGCCGGACGTGGTGTTGGTGGTCTACCCCGAAGCCATGGACGACAAGCGCCCGGCCTACGTGCGAGCGCAGTTAATCCGTATCACGACGGATGGCCCGGTGCCGGTCCGTCCCCAAAGCGCGGGTGAGTGTTCTCTGGTAGGTGGCAGTGCATGACGGACTGAAGCCTACATGAACTATCACTGGCGGGTTGTTTCGCGCTGCCAGCGGTTCGGCAAAGCTGGTCGTATCGGATTGGAGCAGCGCTCCAGAGCCTGTCGGACCTGTCGGTCAGGAGCTCATGTACAACTTCATCAGTGTACAACCGTATTTCGCCGCGGAGTGACCGCCACATCCTTATTGGTTGATCGATCCGAACATGCGCCGACTCGGCCCCAGCCTTGTATCCGGTATGGCTGCCGGTAAGCCAGTCAACGGCATTTGGCGGTATTCCCGCCATTGCAAAAGGTTAGATATCGGTTGGATAGGCAATTTTTATGCGGCTGAAACCGATTGGACAGAATCCTCGTTAATCATTGTATTACAACACGTTAGAATTTGAGCCAGCGGGCGGACTTGAACCGCCGACCTGCTGATTACAAATCAGCTGCTCTACCACTGAGCTACGCTGGCACGGCAAAAACGTAATATAGATTGGCCTGCATCGGGGGGCAAGGCGAGGGCGTATCGGTTGAAGATGCGTCAGGAGTTGGCAAAGCGCATCATCGGCAAGATCCTTGCCTTGCGCAAACTTATTCTGCAGCCGCTCCGGCAGGGCCCGGTAACATCTATGCCCCGTACATCTTCTCGTAGTATTGCTGGTAGGTGCCCGACGTGATGTGGTCGAGCCAGGCCCCGTTATCGGAATACCAGTCCAGCGTGTGCTTGAGCCCTTCCTCGAAAGAGACGCTGGGATGCCAGTCCAGTTCCGTATTGATCCTGGTCATGTCGATGGCATAACGATGGTCGTGACCCGGCCGATCTTTGACAAAGGTAATGAGCGACTCAGGCTTATCCAGATACTGCAGAATCAACCGAACCACCGCCAGATTGGTCATCTCGTTGTCGCCACCGACGTTGTACACTTCGCCGACCTGGCCTTCCTGAAAGACCTTCCAGATCGCGTCCGCATGATCGAGGACGTAAATCCAGTCGCGGACATTCAAGCCATCACCGTAGACCGGCAGCGGCTTGTCCTGCCTGGCGTTGTTGAACATCAGCGGCAGCATCTTCTCTGGAAACTGGTAGGGGCCGTAGTTATTTGAGCATCGCGTGATCACGGTGGGCAGGCCGAACGTATGATTGTAAGCGTGCACGAGGTGGTC
>DPYP01000017.1:0-3860 GCA_003545375.1 Lentisphaeria bacterium | reverse complement strand
GGTGGTCGGCAGCGCCCGCATGGATTCGCGGTAGAAATCCTCCGCCTCCTGCAGCAGTTCGAGAGCTTCATCCGGGTCGCGCATCATCGTTTCGGTGGACTCGCCGTGTTTGAGCACGCCGAGGTTTTGACTGGCCAGGGCCCGCAGCGCCGGGTCGTTAGTGAAGTCGAGAGCTTTGTTGTAATGCGATTCGGCAAGCTCGGCTCGTTCCAACTGCTGATAGTTGACCCCGATATTGTAGTTGTAGTAGGCCCTCTCGCGATCGGTCTGCGCCGCGGCCAGATCCGCCAGCAGGTCGTCGACAACTTGTTCGAGTTGTTGTTGATATTCGCTGACAGACTCCTCTGCAAGCAGCGGTGCGGACGCTGCAGCCGGCGGCATCGGCTGCACTGCGGGTGGCGAAAGGTTCGTCTGCGCTGTTGTCGCGATCGCTGCCAGCAGCAGCAAAACCGTCGCAGTAGACCGTGCACGGATGGGTGCCGGTTCGATGCGTCGGGCATTGCGCCTTTCGCCGACGCTCATGCGTACAAGCAGACACACAAGGCCAAGCAACAGTGGGATTTGATAGCGCTGAATCGGTCGACTCATCGTGGCATCCTCGTTCTCTTCGGGTACCAGCCCGCGCACACGTCGCAACACCGCCTCCAGACCGTCATAGATAACCGTGGAATGCACGTAAATACCGCCGGTGGCGGCGCTCAGGCGGCGCAAGCCTTCCTGATTCAATTTAGTCCGTACTCGGTCGCCTTTCTCGTCGGTGACAAAGCTGTTGTCTGCGAGTTGGATGAAGGAACCGAGGTCAGGGTTGCCGATACCGACGACAAATATCGGAATTTTCTTCTCGCGGAACGCATCGAGTGCCTGTTCGGAATTGCCCTGCAGCTCGTCGCCGTCGGTGATCATGATGATCGCCCGGTGATCACCTTCGGCCGCCTCGAAGGCATCGAGCGCTTCGCTCAGCGCCAGTTCGATATTGGTACCGCCAACCGGTATGGAGTCGGTGCCGACGTCGTCCAAAAAAGACAGGAAGCCGTCGATATTCTGTGTCAGCGGGCATTCGAGAAAGGCGGAACCGGCGAAAGCGATCAGCCCGTAGCGGCTGCCTACGGTGTCAGCTGCGAGCTGGCGCACAAACTGTTTGGCATGCTGCAGGCGTGACGGCGCGATGTCCTTTGCCAACATGCTGCGGGAGGTGTCGAGCACGACCAGCAGATCGCGGCTGTGTACCGGCCGCGGCACCAGTTCACTGCCCCAGTAGGGACCCGCGGCAGCAACCAGCACGAAAAAAACGGCAACCAGCATGAGTGCGTCTCGCAACCTCCGGCGCGCAACCGACTGGTTCGAAATGAGGCTCTTCGCCAGCTCGCTCTCGCCAATGAAAACCGCCAGACGCCGGCGCCGGCGCCGGTGACCGAACCACATCAGCAACACGCACAACGGCAGGATCCAGAACATGTGCAGGAAGATATTGGGGTTTGCGAAGTTCATGGCACTTTCAGGCTGATCGTGTTTTCGAACGCCAACGCCAGCAGGATAACGATTAGGCCGCCATACAGCCAACGGTCGTAGAGGTCGTTATAATCGATGAATTTCGGCTGCTCGAACTCGACAGTTTCGAGGGCGTCGATCTGTTTCATTACGTCCTGCAGGCCGCTGCCGTCTTCGGCCCGAAAATAGCGGCCGCCGGTCGACTTCGCCATGCGCTCAAGCAGCGCCGCATCGAAGCTCGCCGGTTGAGACTGCCAGCGGTTGAAAGCACCCCGTGCGTAGGCCAGCTCACTGCCAACACCGACGGTGTACATAGTGATGTCAAACATCGCCGCAATCGAGGCGGCCTGCTCCGGCGTGACCTGGGCTTCAACGTTGTTGGCACCATCGGTGAACAGCACCATGACACGGCGTTTGGCATTCGACTCCTTGAGCCGCGCCGTCGAGTTACCCACCGGCTCGGCAATTCCCGTCTGGCGGTCGTGCAGCATCCCGGCATGCAGCCGGGCCAGGTGGCCGGTGAGGAAATCATGATCCAGGGTCGGCGGGCAGACCGTGTAGGCATGGCTGCCGAAAGCTACCAGCCCGATACGGTCGTGAGGCCGTCGCTCGATAAAGGTACGCACCTCTTCCTTGGCGACTTCGATGCGCGGCCGCGCCTGGTCTGAATTCAGGTATGCACCGATCCGCTGCTGGTCCTGGCGCGTCATGCCTTCCGGGTTCTTGACGAGGCTCTTGGGCACATCGTGGGTCTCCATGCTCCCCGACACGTCGATGGCCAGCATGATGTCGATGCCCTGTGTGCGGGTAATCGTCTCCTCAACGCCGAACTGCGGCCGCATCAGGGCCACGATGATCAGTATCGCAGCGACAACTTCGAAATACAGCGGCAGGCGCAGGGGATTCATCAGCTTGCTGACCCGGCGTACCGCTGCCTTGTAGGTCTGCAGTGTCGAGACGGTGAGCGACGGCCGCTTGCGTGTCAGCCCGACCAGCAGCACCAGCAACACGATCGGCAGCACCAGCAGAAACCAGGGGCTGGCAATGTGCACGCCGGAAATCGATTGCAGCCAGTCGATCATTCCTCGGCTTCCGCAGGTTGCGCGGTCGCCGCTTCAGCGGGCGCACGCATCAGTGATTCAGACGTGTCAATGACAAATTGACGAGCGCTCTTCAAGGCATTCATGATCTGCTGCTGGTCGGCCGCAGCCCTGGCAAACTTTACCATGTCCGCCGCGTTCAGGAAGTCCATCAGCAACAGGCGATGATCGGCCGAAAGCTTGTCGCTGAGCTTAAGCACCTCCAAAAACTCCGGAGTCGTCTGCTCGGTTGCAGGCAAGTCAAAGACCGACTCGATGTAGGTCCGCACGATGTCGGTCAATTCGACAAAGAAGTTCTCGGCATCGATGCCTTGCTCGATCTGTTCTGCCAGTCGCTCCATCGCCTTTTCCGCTACAACCCAGGGTTTCGGCGGCGGCGCCAGGATCTCGGGACGACGTATCAGCAGCCGCACGATCGCCACGACAATCAGCGACAGGATGAGCACAACCCCGGCGACCACCCCAATCCATACCCAGGGATTTCGCGCTTCCTTCAGAAAGGCATCGGAGAGTTCGTCGCCTGTAGTCAGCTGAGCGTTCTCGTCGCCTTTCTTGAGGCGCGGCACGATGACGAGTTGTGGTATGGCCGCGGTGACAACAGTATCGGTATTGTCGCGTTTCGGAGTTACCTCGATCTCCGCCTGCAGGTCGGTGAACGGTCCGAAGTCGTAAGCCTGCAGTTGCAGCCGTACGGTCCATTGCCAGGTACCGAAGCCCATCCGCGTCATCGCCTGTGCCTCGCTGTCGAGCAGCTGCAGTCCATCCGGCAACTCGATCGTGTTGTGAGTCGTCGGTTGTCGATGCCACGGCAGCTCGATCGTGACATCGACGTGGATCTCCTCACCGATATGCAACCCCTCCGGCGCTATGGCCGTGGCGACGACGACGGCATCAGCGTCGCCGCTGCGCGCCTGCCAGTACGCGGCGCCGAGGGCCAGCAACAGCAGAACCACTGCTGCAGTGACAATCATGATGGCAATCTTGACTCGTTTCATCTCATCGACGTTTTTCACGCTCTTTGAAAAACTGCATCAGCGGCCGGATGTAATCCTCGCCGTTGACGATGTCGATCATGTCGACACCGGCGCGGCGGCAGATTTCCCGGTTGCTGTCGTGCAGTTCGCGACTCGATTCCTCGTAGCCTAGCCTGGCCTTCGCGCCGTGGCCGGGAAAGACTATCGTTTCGCCGGTTTCGGCGTCCTCGAGATTGATGAAGCCGATCGACGGAATAGCGCGTTCCATCGGGTCGAGCACGCGCATGGCGATCAGGTC
>DPYP01000408.1:0-6710 GCA_003545375.1 Lentisphaeria bacterium | reverse complement strand
TCACTGGCCCGCTTCGCGTCGACGACCTGGGAGGTCTTGCGTCCGAAGAGCGAGCAGAGGGCTGGGAGCACCAGCAGCGTCAACAGGTTGTCGGTAATGACGCCGCCGATAACGACGGTCGCGAGCGGACGCTGCACCTCCGCTCCGATGCCCGTATTGAGCGCCATCGGCACAAAGCCGAGCCCGGCGACGAGAGCAGTCATGAGGACGGGACGCAGGCGCATGAGCGCGCTTTTCTCGATGGCGTCGTTGAGCGGTATGCCCTTTTCCTGGAGCTGGTTGATCGTGGACATCATGACCAGGCCATTGAGCATGGCAACGCCGGAAACCGCCACGAACCCGACGCCCGCGGAGATGGTGAATGGCATGTCCCGCAGCCACAGGGCCAGAATGCCGCCCATGGCCGCAAAGGGCGCCCCGGTAAAAATAATCAGGGACTCGCGCACCGTCCCCATAGAGGTGTAGAGCAAGAAGAGAATAAGCGCCAAGGCCAAGGGGACGACGATCAGCAGACGTTGCTGGGCACGCTCGATGTTTTCAAATTGGCCGCCATACGCCAGGTAATAGCCGTTCGGCAAGGCCACGTCGGCGGCGAGACGTCGTTGCACCTCCTCCACGAAACCGCCGATGTCGCGGTCGCTGACGTTGCATTGGATGACGATGCGTCGGCGCTGCCATTCGCGGGTGATGGTGGAGGGCCCTTCGACATGCCGAATGTCGGCCAGTTGATCGAGTGGAATGCGTTCGCCGCTCTCGGTCGGCACCAGGATACGGCCGATGGCAACAGCGTCCCGCTGGTAGGGCTCGGCCAAGCGCACGACGAGGTCGAATCGCCGCTGATCCTCCCGCACTTCCCCAACTTTACGGCCGCCGATCGCTTCGACAATTTCGAGCACGTGGCGAGCCGGTACCCCGTGCCGCGCAATCGCCTGCTGATCGACGGTTATCTCCAGGGACGGTTGACCGGTGATTTGTTCCGTATAAATATCGGCAGCACCGGGGATGGTGTTCAGCACGGCCTCAACTTCTGCGGCTTTCTCCCCCAAGACGTCCAGGTCATCGCCAAAGAGCTTGATGCCGAGATCAGAGCGAATGCCCGCAACCATTTCGTTGACGCGCATTTCGATCGGCTGGGTGAAGATCATGCGCATTCCCGGTAAACCATCGAGATCCCGGCGCATTATCGCGGTGAGTTCGGTTTGATTGTGCGCACGTGTCCATTGGTCGCGTGGGGTGAGCGTAATGAAAACGTCGGACAGCTCAATGCCCATGGGATCGGTTGCGACCGCTGCGGTGCCGGTTCGCACCCAGACATCCTTGACTTCATCGGGAAACTTGTCAAGGATGAAGCGCTCCAGGTGGGAGCCGTAGCGGGTGGATTCCTCCAAGGAGACACCAGCCAGCCGGACGGTGTTGATGACGATACCCATTTCCGAGAGCCTCGGCACGAACTCCGAGCCAAGCCGCTGGCTTAATACGATGCTGCCAATCAGCAGGATGATCGCCCCGCCAACGAACGCCAGCCGCCAGCGAAGCGCCAGGCGCAGGAGCGGCCGGTAACACCACTGCGCACCGCGCACCAGCCAGTTCGGGCGTTTTTCCACACCCTTGCGCAAGAAAATGCTGGTCAGCACCGGCATCAGCGTCAATGACAGAACCAGTGAACCGAGCAAGGCGAAAATGACCGTCAGCGCCATGGGCCGGAACAGTTTACCTTCGATGCCCTCCAGGGTCAGGATAGGCAGATAGACGATCATGATGATCAGTTCACCGTACATCGTTGCGCGGCGCACTTCGATCGAGGCGTCACGAACGATGTCCTGCACGGAACGTTGGTCGTCCCGGTCGCCGAGCCGGCGCACACTGTTCTCGACCATAATGACGGAGCTGTCGACAATTAGTCCGAAGTCGATGGCGCCCAGGCTCATCAGGCTGCCGGCGACACCGAAGCGCAGCATGCCGTTGAAGGCACAGAGCATCGAAAGCGGGATAGCCAAGGCAACGATCAGGCCGGCCCTCAGGTTGCCCAGGAACATGAAGAGTACAGCGACCACCAGGATCGCACCTTCGAATAGATTCTCCTTGACGGTGTCGATGACCTGATTCACCAACGTCGTGCGCTGGTAGACGATCTTAATCTCGACTGCTTCCGGCAGCGTGGGTCGGATTGCCTCAAGTCGCGACTTCAGGCGCCGTGTGACCTCATGGCTGTTCTCTCCCATGAGCATGAAGCCCAGGCCGAGGACGACCTCTCCCTGGCCATTGGCGGTGGCCGAACCCCGGCGAATCTCGTGACCGATCGCGACCTCCGCCACATCTCGCACCAGCACAGGGACGCCGTCGTGGGCAGTAATGACGATGTTGCCGATTTCCGCCTTCGTGGTGGTCAGGCTGACGCCACGGACGAGGTGCAGCTCACCGGCCTGTACGATGTTGCCACCGCCCACTGTCAGATTGTTGCGCTCCAGGGCAAAGACGAGATCGTCCATGGTCAAGTCGTACTTGAGCAGTGCCGCGACATCCACCAGCACATGATACTGACGCAGTTCGCCGCCCCAGGTGTTGATCTCTGCCACGCCCGGCACAGCACTCAGCCGCGGCTTGATTACCCAATCATGCAACGTGGTCAGTTCCTCGAGGCTCATGGTCTGGCTACTGAGCACGTAATGGAAGACCTCGCCGAGACCGGTCGCCACCGGTCCCATTTTTGGTGCGGCGATGCCAGACGGCAACTCCACCGTCTGTAAGCGTTCCATGATCAACTGGCGGGCAAAGTAGATGCCCGTCCCATCCTCGAAGACGACCGTCACCTGGGAGAACCCGAACTTCGAAATCGAGCGAACGACCTCCAGTCCCGGCAGGCCGCTGATGGCCTGTTCAACTGGAAACGTGATCTGCTGTTCGATCTCTAACGGCGACAGAGCCGGGGCAGTGGTGTTGATCTGCACCTGTACCGGCGTAGTATCCGGGAACGCATCAATTGGCAGATTCCGGACGGCGAAGATGCCGGTCAACACCAGGATCAGCGCCAGCGCAATGACCACCAATCGGTGTTCCAGCGACCAGGTAATAACTTTGTTGATCATCTATTGCCCCTCAGCGCGGGAAAAGCCTCAGTCGACGCCGGGTTCCACTTCACAACAGCCGGCGCCGATGTTGCCTTTCATGATCTCCGTCTTCATCAGGAAGCTGCCTGTGGTGACGACTTCCTCACCGGCGCGCAAGCCGCTGTCGACCAGGTAGAAACGATCGGTCTCGTAGCCGAGTTTTACCTTGCGCGGCTCATACAGCTGATCGGAGTGACGAACAAAGACCAGGTTGCAGCACCCGTCCCACTGCAACGCCTCCCGCGGCACGATCAGGGAGTTGGCACGGTCCCGAATAGTGACCTCGGCGCTGCCGTACATGCCGGCGCGCAACAAGCCATCGGGGTTGTCCACGGGGACTCGGACTTTCAGTGTCCTTGTCCGGCGGTCGACCTGCGTACTCAGCCAGGTCACCATTCCGGCGAAGCGCTGGCCACGCAGTCCGGCCAAGTCCAGGATCGCCGATTGGCCCATGCGAATCCGGGGCAGATCCGCTTCCTTGACATCAAGGATAGCCCACATCAGAGAAATGTCGGCGATGGCGAACAGCACGTTGTCACCTGTCTTCATTTCCCCCAGCGTACACTGGCGATCAATGATGACACCGGCGAAGGGGGCCGTAACCGCCAACAGCCCCGACGTGTCCTCCTCGTCGACGACCTTTTGGATAGCGGCCGGGTCGAGGCCAAGTACGCGCAGCTGGTCGTGGGCAGCGCGACGCTGTGCAGACAGCACTGACACCGATCGCTGCGCTTCAAGTACGGGTTGTTCGGAAGTGCTGCCCTGGCCGTCCAGCGTGGCGATCTGCTCCGGCGTAAGGTTTTTCAAGGTTTCAGAATCGATGCCGAAGAGCTTCAGCTTGCGCTCGTTTTCAGAGACCGTATTCCTGGCCCGCACCATTGCGCTTTGCGCGTCCATCAGCTCCCGTTTCGAGGTTACCCCACGCGCTATCAGTGATTCTTCACGATTGAAATTTTCTTCCGCGAGCTTCACCAATGACAGGCTTTCGAGGTAACTGTTGCCAGTCAGACGGATCTCCATATCATTCATTCGCCGATGCCACGCTTCGAGCTGTCGCACGAGTTTCTCGGCAGCCTGCGCTTCGCGATAGAGACGTAGGTACTCGGCCTTGCGCTGACTTAATTCCGCCGCTTCGAGAACGGCCAGAACCTGTCCCGCTGCCACCGTGTCGCCCAGCGCCGCCTTAACCTCGTGAACGATTCCACCGGTGCGCGGCTTCAACCGGGCATGGCGATTGGCATCGTAGTGCAACTCGGCCGGCGCTGAAACGCTCTGGCTGACCGGCTGTTCCGTCACCTTTTCCACCTTGATCCCGGCAGCCTTGGCGATCTCAGGCGTGGCGAACTGTACGCGCAGCTTCTGCGTGTTGCAGGTGACATTCGGGTTGCGCAGATGCCGCGGCGTCTCTTCACCCGACAATAACGGTTCCGTCGGCGGCAGAACCGATCCGGTGGCCGCTTGCGGCCTCTCCGCACCCACGGCGTCCACGGGTGCGAATTTGGACAGTGCGCCGGGATTGCACAATTCGCACTGGGATTCCGGGCGTGAATGCCCGACGCACCAGTCGTCGACAGCCTTGAAGGCCGCCGCGAGTGCCGGCCAGCAAGACGTACACAGTGCTTCGGGGACACTGTGCCCCTGACAGAAGCCCATACTGTCGATCAGAGATTCGTCGCAGAAGGGGCACTTCGCGTCAGGCATGCCATGAGGACAGGCGGGCGCAGCGGCCGACTGCGTGTCGTTGCCCGCCGCCGATCCGTTGATCCAGCCCAGACGATCCACCGCAACGATGGCGCCGAAGCCAACGCCCAGCAACACGACTGCAAGACCGATTTTGACGGGCCGGGGGGTCATTTAGGACCCCGTTCGTCCGGCGGGAGGTTGCCCGCTTTGCATTCGGCGCATTGTGATTCCGGTATTTTGTGCCCGGCACACCAGTCCCTTTCGGCTTTGAAGCCGGCAATCAAAGCCGGACTGCAAACCGTACACAGAGCTTCGGCCACGTCGTGTTCCTTGCAGAAGCCCTTCGATTCGATCAGCGACGGCTTGCACCACGGGCAATCCGCCTCGGCGATCTGGTGCCCGGCACACCATTCTCCGGTAGTTTCGTGTCCAGGCACGTGACCATTGGCCGCACCGGGACCAGGAGTTGCCGGCGCAGGTGATGACGGAGTACTTTTGCCGCACTTGAGGTAGGCGAAGCCGGCGCCAGCTCCGACCACGACAATGATGATGGCAAGCATGAGGTTGTTCTTCATGGTGTTTCTTCTCCATTGGATTGTATTTGCAGGTGCATAACGGGGGAACCAGTGAGATTCTCGATATTCGCCCATGCCAGATTCAATTCATAGAGAACAAGCAACCGGTTCTGCTTGATCCGCGCCTGTGTGCGCTGGGCGTCAAGAAGATCGAGTAACGAGGCTTTTCCCGCGCGATAACGGTGTGTCGACTGGGCATAGGAGGCATTGCCTTTGGGAATAATGTGTTCGTTGTAGCGTCGCAACGCCCGACGCCGGTTCTCCAGCTGAGCCAACCAAGCCTGTAACTCGGCAAGTAACTCCCGCTCAAGCGCGGATACCAACGAGCGACTCGCTGCTGCTCGATTGCGAGCCGCCTCGATATGCCCCTGTCGCCGATCGAACACAGGTAGCGGCAACGAAATTCCGAACTCCGCAAAGTCTTCGTCATTTGCATGGTTGCGACTGTAGGCAACGTTGATATCCAAATCGGGTACACGCTTGGCGTTCTCGTGTTCCTCCCGTGCCTCGGCCACCGAGACCGCCCGCCTCTGTCGCTGCAGTTGCGGGTGATGCTCAAGAAGTGCGGTACGTAGACGACTCCAAGTCGGTGGAGGCTCCGGCTCAGTCAGCACCAGTTTCAGGCGGTCATGTGGAAATCGGTCCAGTGCAAGGAGCGCTTCCAGGTGCCCTCGCACCGAGGCCTGGCGCCGCAGTGCACTTTCCCGCTCCTGACTCGACAGCTCGTGCTCAACCTGGATTCGCTGTGTTTCTGCAGGCGATACCGCACCCGCCTCAGCGCGCTCTTCAGAAAGTCGGCGTGCCGCCTCGACTTCCTCCATCACGGCTGCTAACTGCCGCTCCCGCATTGCCAGGTATGCCAGTTCAGCATACACCTTGCGGATGCGGGACTGAAGATCATGCAGCAGCGCCTGGGCCGATTGAGCACTGGCCGCGGTCTCGGCCTGGCCCAGCTGCCTGGCCGTCCGCAAGCGATCCCCGATTACCAGCGGTTGGGTTAGGAACAGGCGATCACCCCCTTCATCTATGTCCAGACCGGAAGCTGGAACGTCCTCCGCTTCCAGGCCAATCGCGGGGTTTGGATACAGCAGGCGCTGGCGGGCGTCGCTGGCGGTAGCCCGCAGCTGATAGTGAGCAGCCTGCACACGCGGATGTTCGGCAGCAACGACAAGCAGGTCGACCAGCGTTAATTCCGCCTTGGCCAGGCGCGACGATGCTGCATTTGCAGGCACTGGCGCAACCGCCCCGGAATTGCCGAGAACCGTCATCGGCGCACGTCTGTTGCTGGCACAGCCGAGACACAGCAAAAGCGTTGACATTATTGCAATCAAGCGGAACATCACGT
>DPYP01000587.1:0-6362 GCA_003545375.1 Lentisphaeria bacterium | reverse complement strand
GTACGTTTGCCATGCCGGTTGGCGATTGAGTCCGGAGACAATCCAGGGAGCGCCTGAACGGAAACTCCCGCAGCCGTCGGTCGACTCCGTCGGCTGACGGACGCACGACATTTTCGGCAAATGCCGATGACACACGCATTGTACGGTGGCAAACCGCCGTTGCCTGAAAGGTTCTTCAGGGAATGGCGCCATGTTTCCCGAACGAATAGGCTGAAGATCATGACAACGGAACAGTTGCATCAAGCCAGGTTAGAATTCACAAAAGACGGTTTCGCGGTCGTCCGTACATTTCTCGGCCCTCAGGAGATTGACGAGATAAACCGTGAGGTAGAGCGTTACGTAGCCAAGGTCGTACCGACGCTTCCTCCGGAGGAGGCGTTCTACGAAACCAAGGGCGATGCTTCGACCTTGAAACAGTTGCCGCGTGTCGATCAGCACGACGAGTTTTTCGAACGCTATCTCCGTCACCCGCAGCTGAGCGAACTGGCCGCGCATTTGCTCGGCTGTCCTGTTGTAGCCCGTGACCTGCAGTGGTTCAATAAACCCCCGCGAATCGGCAAGCCCACCCCCGCACACCAGGACGGATTCTATGACAAGATCGAGCCGATCGAAATGGTGAATATGTGGCTCGCCCTGGATCCAGTGGACGAGGGAAACGGCTGTGTGCGCTATGTCGCCGGCTCGTATAAGCACGGACTCCTCGAGCATGCGCGTTCCAATACCCTGGGGTTCTCACAGGGACTGGTCGATTACCGACCGCATGAAGCCAACGAAATCGCCGTCCGCGCCGCACCGGGAGACCTGTTGGTCCACCACGGCCTGACGATCCATCGGGCCGACGGCAATACAAGCGACCGCCAGCGTCGCGCCATCGGCTCCGTCTATTATGCCGCACACGTCCAGCGGGATAACACCGCCGTGGACGCCTATATGCAGCAACTGACGCGTGACATGCTGCGCGAAGGCAAGATGTAGCAGGTTCAGGGCTGGACCGAGGTTGGGACGGCCCTGTCATCCGTGGCGTCTCACCCGGGTGCGTTCATGCGCTGCACTTGAATCAATCTCGCTGTTCGTTTTCTGGGCAGCGTCACTTTGATTCCGTGTCGTGACTTCCTGACGCTGCCCGGCCGTTGCGACGGGTACAGAATCGCGGCCCGCACCTGTTTCATCTCGAAACCCTCCAGGGGAATTTCGATCTCCCGCTGCTTGCCGTCCAGCCGGTAGACTATGATGTAAGCGAGCGCATGGTTCTCCTTTTTCAGGCCCGCCACGACGAATCCTTCACTATCGTGAATCAACGAAGTGCCCACCGGGAAAAAGGGGATCATCCTGGGAATGTCGCGTCGATACGTCTTGTACACAGCTATTCCCTCGTGCACCAGTTCTGTTCCGCGTTTGCTGAGCTTGTCGATCTGTCCGGCCAGGTCGAAACGGGACAGCATGCCGAACATGATACAGAACGCCACGTTCTCCGGATCTGAATCCTGCATTGGATACGCCCATTGGAGCAATTGTTCGGGGACTCCCGCAGTGAGCGACCCCGTAGTTATCGAGGGCATCCTCAGGTAATGAACCTGGTCCGTCGTGCTCTGCAGATGGACGCGTTCGAGCACGCCGGAATCCACACGGCCGCCGCCGGAACCACAGTTCTCGACGATCAGGTCGGGATATTTTTCGCGCAGCTCATCGAACCATTGATACAAGCCGGCAATATGAGCGATCTGACCGGCACCGGGGCTTTCATAGCCCGCTTCATTACCTTCGCGATGGTTGATGTTGTAGTCGATCTTCAGGTAACCGACGCCATAGTCTGCGATGAGTCGGTCGACGATGCCGCGACAATGCTCGCGCACCGCGGGGTTGGCGTAATCAAGAAAATATCGATTGGCGGCAATGACGCGTCTGCCGCCGCGCTGAAAAAACCAATCGTCGGGCATCTTGTCCACCATTGGACAGTCAACGCCCATCACCTCGATCTCGAGCCAGATGCCGGGGACCATGCCTTTCGCCCGAATTGTGTCCATGATGAACTTCAGGCCGCTCGGGTAGCGGTCGGGACTTTCACGCCACTCCCCCACAGCAGTCCACCAGTTTTCTCGAAGGCCCGCAGACCATCCCGCGTCGAGGACGTAATACTCGGCGCCGGCCTGTGCGGCGGCTTCGATAACCGGAAGCTCCTTCGCTTCGGTCGGGTCACCCAAAAGGCAGTTCATGTAGTCGTCGAAGATGACGGGCAGTTTTTTGTCCGCCTTGCAGCTGGGCCGCAGATCGGCGCGGCGATATTTGGTGAGCTCGGCTATCGCCTCGTTGAACCCGCCGTCCGTCACCCCGAACACAATGGGTACAGAAGCGAGTGATTCGCCCGGGGCGAGGGTTCTCCAGAACTGACCATCTACCTTTGTGGGACCGGATGGCAGGACGTAGAAACGGTTGCCCTGAGCGCCCACTTCCATGGACCATGAGCCGGAGTAGCGAATCTCGCAATAATAAGATTTACCGGCACCCCGGTCTTCGAGAACCGCCATCGGCAAATAGCGACCGGAGGTAAAGCTGCCGAGCGATTCGAGCCGAAAGAACGTCGACATATCCCCGGACAGGTACTGGGCATTCATACCCTCTTCACAGATCAGCCTGTCATACCATTGCGCTTCGGCGTTCCAGGCGTTGCGGGCAAAGTGGATGTGCATGTTCTCCACCCAATCGTTGTTGCGCACCGTACTCAGCCCGGGGAACGCCGGGGAGATGTGATCGATAGTCACGGGCTCGGCACCGCGATTCGTCACCGTGACATCGGCATGGATCACTGCACCCTTGCCGGCACCTCTGTAGGTAACGTCAACCTGCAGCCCGGTCTGCTTGTCTCGATACTTGAATTTGATCTGTTTGCCCGCAACGATTCGGGGTGACCCGACTGACGCCATGCTGTAGCCGGGCTCGTAGCCGATGCAGCGCAGTTGATGAATGGTCTCGCACGCCCCGTGTCTGGTTTGAAACACCCGGGTCGACAGGGCGAAAGGGCGATGGACGTAATCGTTGAACCCCGCGGTTTTACCCTTGGGCGAGTCGATGTATTCGATGCCCCACAGCTTGTCTTTACAGATCAGGCCAACCTTGATGCCGGCGAGACGGCAGGTCTTTCGAGTTATTTTGCTTTTCATGTCAATTCCACGTAATATGTTTGGCAATTCATGATCTCTTGCGCCCGCAACGGTTGAACACCAAACATTAGCCATTCTTTGTCACCATGCGAACCACGCTCACTCCGGAACAGATCAACGCGTACCGCGGGAACGGCTTCCTTTTTTTCCCCGATCTGCTGACTGCGGACGAAGTCGAGGAACTCGAAACCGCCGTACTCGAGGCGATTTCGACAATGGGAAAAAACAAGATCGCCGACGGGCTCGAGTGGATCGAGGGCGACGGTTTCTACGACAAGGTGTTCACGCAGCGCATGAATCTCTGGCGCATCAACGACACGGTCAAGCGCTACACTCGTGCCACCGAGCTCGGGCAGATGGCGGCGCGTTTAGCCGGCGTCGACGCCATGCGGATCTGGTGCGATCAGGCCCTGATCAAGGAGCCGTTTGCCAACCCGACCGCTTACCACCTGGACAATCCGTTCTGGTCCTTTCATTCACACGATTCGATATCCATCTGGATCGCACTGGACGATGCGACGCTCGAAAACGGCTGTATGTGGTTTCTTCCAGGCTCTCATAAGATGGCGGGCTTCGAGATAACCCCCATCGGCATGGACATGAACGGCATCTTCGAGGCCTACCCGCAAATGGCCGGAATCGATCCCGTACCGGTGCCGATGAAGGCGGGCGACTGCAGCTTCCACAACGGGCTGGTCGCACACGGCGCCGGCCCCAACATGACCCGTGGCCGGCGCATGGCCATGACCGCCGCATTCATGCCCGATGGCAGCACGTTCAACGGCGAACAGAACATCCTGCCCGATGACTATTTCAATTCACTCGCGCCGGGTGATCTGCTTAACAACGACAATCAAAACCCACTGGTATGATGGAGAACTGGGGTTTCAGGCAATCATCACCTCCGTAACTACAACGAATTCCGGGATCCCGAACGCCTGAACTCTGAATGCCGGTCAGTGAACGCCGAACACTCCACCTCCCTAAAACCAGGAACCCCGACAACCATGAAAAAGCCATACGAAGTTGCACAGATTCTTTTTCCAGCCTTGCTCTCCTTTTCTCTCCTCGCCTCGCTTGCCGCACCGGGACAGGTGACGTTCGAGGATGTCACCGAGCCTGTTGGCCTCTCCGGTCTCGAGGACCAGATGGCCTGCTGGGGAGATTTCAACAACGACGGCTATGCCGATCTGCATTGCGGGGCAACACTCTGGCGCAACGACGGGGGCACTGGTTTTACCGGGTTGACCAGTGGCACGGAGCGCGGCAGCGGCGGGCCGAGCGTCTGGGGAGATTACGATAACGACGGAGACCTCGATATTTTCGACTATGACCTGCGCGAGCTGTACAGAAACGAATCGGGCAAGGGTTTCACGAAAATACCGCTGCCGGAGCTGCCGGCAGGCACAGGTCTCGGCGGCTGTTGGGCGGATTACAACGGCGACGGGTTCCTCGATCTGTACCTGGGCGCGGTCCAGCACGGTATCGACACAATACTGTTGAGCACTGGCGACGGTGCGTTCAAAGTGACTGAACAACAGCTGATCAAGCGTTACGCACGCGGCGTCACGTCCTGCGATTACGACGAGGACGGGGATCAGGACGTGTATGTGTCCAACTACTGGCTGCAACCCAACATACTATGGCAAAACGACGGTACAGGCACGTTCGGGGACGTTGCGTCGGCAATCGATGCAACAGGTGGGCGGGGACATTCGATCGGTTCAGCCTGGGGCGACATCGACAATGACGGCTATTTCGATTTGTTCGCCGGCAACTTCGCCCATCCCGGCCAGCATCAATCCCGGTTTCTGAAAAATTTGGGCCCGACCAGACAGTATCATTTCCAGGACAAAGGCCAGTGTGGTGTGGCCTACCAGGAATCATACGGCAGCCCGGCGTTGAGCGATTACGATAACGACGGCGACCTCGACTTGTACTTCACCACGGTCTATCCCGGAGACAGCTGTGTGTTGTACCGCAACGACAGCAACCCGACCGACCCGGCCGAGCCGTGGGAATTTACTGATGTGACCGCCGCCGCCGGGCTCGCCGGCCTGAAAAAAACCTACCAGGCATGCTGGGCGGACTTTGACAACGACGGCGACCTGGATCTGGTAACGGACGGCAAGCTCTTTCGCAACACCGGCAACGCCAACCACTGGCTGAAGGTTCACCTGGCCGGCACCGGCTCGGCTATCGGCGCCAAGGCGACTGTGGCGCTTGGCGGCAGGACGTTGACCCGCCAGGTGGAGGGGGGTACGGGCGAGGGCAACCAGAACGAGCTGACAATGCACTTCGGCCTGGGTCCCCACGCAGCCCCGATAGAACTCCTCATCACCTGGCCGAACGGGCAGCAGCAGGCCGTGACGACCCCGGTCGATCGCCTGGTCGAGATCGTCATGCCCAAGGAATCGGCTCAGTAACCTGTTGGCAACTGCGGCTGAAGACCCAATCCTGTCAGTTCGAATTTGGTCATTGTGTCAGGGCCACTATCCCTTTGACGATCTCCCGGCGCAGCTCGTCCAGATCGCTTTGCGGATCGATTGTGCCGACCCACTTTTCGATATGCCGCGCCTGCTCGGCATGGGCGGGATCTTTTTTCGCGGCCTCGATCGCCGCCAGCAGCGTCGCCAGATAGCGCAGGTCGTCGACACCCTCGCGGTAGCCTTCCCACTGCAGTGTGCCCACGACGCCGTCGCTTGTCGGATAGGCCATGACATGATCGCGAATCATCTCGGCATGGTCGAAATCGTTCCAGATGTACCCGCCCCCGCCCTGGTACGCATAAGTCATGGCCCCGTCGTACCCCGTCTTCCAGAGGAGGAGTCCAAAGTTGCGCCGGTACGTCAGCGGCTCCTCGATGCCGCCCTGCGGATTGGCGTAGTTGTAGATGAGCAAGCCGGCCTCGTGCAGGCGCGCTGCCCAGTCCGGGTTCGGCACGCCGCTGGTGACAACGAGGTTTACGACATCTTTGAACTGGTTCCACAGTTTCTCACGGACCGGGCCGGTCCCCGTCCATACCGCCGGGCTCGCCGCCAGATATACCTTGGCGCCGATCTCTTCGCGGAGAAACCGCCACGGTTCGATCTGCTGCCGGCATTGCTCGACACTCTGCTCGTCGGGACCGTAGTTGTAGTACTCGCGGTAACCGAAGGTTTTTGTCAGTTCCACGATCTGTCCCAGAACACGGCGGGCCAATTC
>DPYP01000437.1:16372-19342 GCA_003545375.1 Lentisphaeria bacterium | reverse complement strand
CGTGCGCCGGGGCGCCAGCGACACCGAGAAAACCGCCGCCGACCAACTGTCCGCTTTGTTCAAAGAAAAAAGCAATACGATCGACGGGCAAGCCTTCGATGCCGGCGGGAAGGGGAAAGCATTTGAAATCCTCATCGGCGTCTGCGATGCGCGCGGGAAGATTGAGGATGTAACGGTTCCTGGTGCTGCCGACCTGGCTGGGCTGCCGAATTCAGAACAGGCTTATCGTATTCATCCGGTTAACGATACCCAACTGGTGCTCACTGCATTGGACGAGCGCGGTGTCTACTACGCCGCACAGACCCTGTGTCAATTGCTTGAGGACAAGTTCAGTGATGGCAAGGTCACGATCCCGCTCGTCTCGGTAACCGACTGGCCCGACATGGAGCAGCGCGGCGAATGGGGGGGCCTCAGTTGGTTCCCGCCCGATGAGATCGAGTGGCTCGCCAGACACAAGATGAACATGGTCGTCTATCACGTCGGGTTCCACATCGGCGAGGACGGCCGCGGCGAAGCCCCCAACATGCACCCTGAGCGGATCGCAGCCGCCCGGCGTAAGGCGCTCGACATGGTGCCGATCATCACGCATTACTCGACTCTGGGGGAGTTCACCAACCTGTTTGAGGTCTATCCCCATCTCAACAAAGGCAAGGCAGAGCCAGAGGGAAAGGTCGTGCGGGATTTGGGAGAGGCGGATGTGAAAACGGTCCCGTGCCCGTCGGAGCCCAGGATGGTCGAGGTGCTGGCGGATGTCATGTGCGCGATGGCCAAGGCGGGCGCCATCGAGATCGATTGCTGGCTGACGGAAGGACGGGGATTCCAGTGCCCATGCGAGAAGTGTCTCGCCGAAGGTGAGAACATGCACTACGCCTTGGAAACCCGCGCCTACATCAATGCCTGGCGTCTGGCGCAGAAGCAATATCCGAAGCTGTTTGCGCGTATCCTCCTCACCCAGGGCACCTACCGGACCAATGATAAGGTGCTGGCTGAAGTGCCCCCGGGAGTGGGCGTGGTCTTCTACGCCAGCTCGTGGACCTACAACTCGCTGCGCGCGCCCATGATCTATCCGCTGCTCGAGGAGTTCGCGGCCAAGGGTGGATGGCTGGGTGTGGTTCCGCAGTTGACGGCGTCGTTCGGAGCAGTGACCCCGTGGACCGGGCCGCAGTTTATCCGCTATCGGATGAACGAGTTCGTCGACAAGAAGCTGAAATGCCTGAACGGTTACGCCGTGTACAGCAATCGCCTGTATGACTTCAACGTGACCGCGGCCGCGGAATGGTCCTGGAACGCGAAAGGGCGCGATGAACGCGAGTTCGCCACGGCATACGCTACGCGGCGCGGGATCAGTGACCCCGACGCGTTCGCCGAGTGGGCGATGTTGCTCGGCCCGGTGGGATGGGACTTCTACGGCGCGGCGATGTACGACTTCAACGCTTCCGGCAAGCTGGTCAACATGGTGGCCGCGCGCACCGGTCCCGGGCTGGGCAAAAAGGGGATGTTTGAATACTTCCCGACGACTGAGCATTTCGATAAAGACCTGGCGGCATGCGATAAGGCGATGAAGATCGCCGAACGCCTCGGCAAGCCCGGGATGATCGCCGAGACCCGGGTGATTCAAGGTTATGTGAGCATGATGAAGGCGATCGCTTTCATCACCACGCAAATCGCCGCCGTGGCCGACAAGCCCACCTGGGACGAGCGCGTCGAATTGCAGAACGCCCTGACCCGGCTGGGTGTCGCCGGGCTGGAGACGATTGACGGGCTGGAAGCATGGGAGCGGTCTCTGGGCCTCGACCTCATGACCCGGGTGTACGGGCGGTACGCGATCACCAAGGCCGCGGTCAGCAGGAATGTTTACGGCATCAGTGATGCGCTGAGGCCTTTCGGCATTCGCGGTTTCGAATCGAGTTACTTTCGCAAGAAGGTCGGCGCCTGGAAGAGCAAGGACTTCAAGGCGAAGACAAAGATAAGGAAGACGTGGGACGTCACCGATCATGTCCGGGTCGCGGGCATCTACGAGGTGACCTTCAAGAACGCCAGCCACTTCCTGCTGGACATGACGCGGGCGGCGCTGGCGACCGCACCTGCCGAGCAGCCCGAGCAACTCACTGAGCTGAGCGTCGACGCACACCAGGGGCGAACCGCATATCGCAGCAACAAAGCGCACGTCTACACATTAACGCTTGACCGGCTCGATCCCGGCCGTCGCTATTTCCTGGTGGCCGACATCGAGGGGCATCCGGCTGAGCTGCAGGGTGGCCGGATGAAGCACTGCAAGGGAGGCGTGTGGATGCGGGCGGTGCGGCCGGCGGACGCCGATCCGCAGTCGCTCGCAGACGTGGTGCTGCCGCTGACGGATGCGGAATGGGCGCTGGCGACTTTGCCGCAGTTTACCGGCAAGGGCTTGCGCGTCGGGGTTGTGCAAAAGGGGTACGGTTCGACTGAAATTCTCAATTATCTGCAAACCGTCGATGGCATCGATGCCCAGCCGCTCACTTCTCCCAACAAGGCGATGATCGATGCCTGCGAGGTGGTCGTGCTGCCCATATTGCCACGCGACGATCAAGGACAACGGATGAGTGGTTCCCTGATGGACACTTTCCGGAACTACGTGCGCGGTGGCGGTGGGCTTATCATTACGGCGGCGTTGTCGAAGATGGGGCTTCGCAGATACCCGGACATCTGCAAGTTCAAGAACCATGGCGGTGGTCACGATTTCGCGCCCTGGATGGTGGTCGACGAACATCCGCTGACGCAGGGGATCGAGATGAATACGGAATTGCCCGGCACGGGGTTTTGTGTCGAGTACGAGCTCGGTGCGCAAGGCGTGGCCGTCGCCATATCGGCCCAAAGCCGTGATCCCGTGGTGGTTGTCGGCGAGTTTGGCAAAGGGCGGTTGGTTGCCTGCGGGCTGGATCTTAGGTTAAAGGGGAATAGCACGCAAAGCGCGAAGGCGGCGCTGCTCAAGAA
>DPYP01000437.1:575-16037 GCA_003545375.1 Lentisphaeria bacterium | reverse complement strand
TGGTGCGCCGGAAAGCAATAGCGAAAGTACGCAATGAAAAACATTTTCTGGGTATATGAGAACACGCTCGCAGGACGACCGGGGCCAGGCATAGCCCCCTGGCAATTCTCCGACCTGAAGGCCGGTGGTTTCGACATAATTCTCTCGGTTGCCTCCGATCTGTTTCCGCACTCAGATGCTTCGCGGAACGGATTGTCGCGCATCTGCATCCCGTTTCCTGACTCCTGGCCACCCGATGACTACAGCGTTCGAGTCTGCCGTGCGTTGCTGCCGCTTACGCTTGAGATCATTCGTTCCAATATCGAAGAAGGACGCACGGTCCTCGTCCACTGTGCTGCCGGTCGCGATCGGACGGGCCTTGTGCTGAGTTATTATATTGCTTGGCGTGAACAGATCGGACCCGTTGAGGCTATCGCCAGGCTGCGCGCCGTCAGGCCGGCCGCTCTGCGTGCGAATGGATGGGAGCAGATGGCCATAAGACTCTTGCCGGAGCTCCTCAGGAAAGATTCATGACGAACGACACCGGCTGCCCACGCAAGGTGAGTCGCATGGACCGAATTCCGATTCATCTCCCCTTCGCGGTGGTGACTCGCGATCCGGTCACTCGTGACGGAACTTTTCGGCATTTCTTCGTTCAGATTCTCGATGCGCCTTACAGCATCGGTTTTGAAGCAATCAGCGAATAGTGGCAAAAGGGCAACGCAACGTGAGTATTCGATTTGGCATAAGTGCGGACTGTCACCTGCAACGAAGCGCGGGGCATGACGGTTTGTTTCGTGAATTCCTTGATGCAATGATTCAATGGCGGCCTGACTTCGTCATCGATCTGGGCGACTTTACCTGTCAAACCGCCAATGGTCAGACAACACCCGACCTTCATCAGCCCCAGTTGCAAGGACTCATTCGTAACTGGGCGTTCTTTTCTGAATTATCCTGTCCAGCATATATCATGATTGGCAATCATGACGTCGGCTGGATCAACGGCGGCAATGAGCAGATCGGGGTGCAGGATCTGTACGCCAACGCTCACAGCGGAGAGCATATTACCAAGGATGAATTCCTGAATGTAACCGGGATGCCTCACAGGTATTATTCATTTGACGTGAACGGATACCATTTCATTGTTCTGGATGGAAACAATGAAAGAGACGGGACGACACCAGAGCCGGGCCACGACGGCGTTGTTGGGGGCTATTTCATTGATGGTGTACAGAAGGCATGGCTGACAAAGGACCTGGCTGACAATTCCGGCAAAATCAAGATCGTGTTTTGTCATGAAGAATTGCATCACACGCCGCCTGAGGGGTCTGGCGAAGGTGGGGATGTTCCCTTTCCACCGGTGGGCAAGGAAAACACCTACGTGGACAATGGTTGGCAGGTAAGAGACATGCTCACGGCTGACGGTATGGTACTGGGGTGTTTTTCCGGACATAAACATGAGAACCGGTGGACGGTTTACGGCGGCGTCAATTACATTACGTTGGCAGCAATACATTGGGGCGGGAGCTTTGCGAACGTGATCATCTCGGACAAACTGGTTATCGAAGGCCATGGGAACCAGGTAAGTTACACATTACCGTTCGGCAGGGGACGTTGAAAGGTGCATGAGATTGAACAGTTGAACGGCAACGCACCGCGCATAAAGTCGAACGCACAGTTCCAGATCATCACTGAGCACTTGCGGGAAGTGATTACGTATCCGTACCTGATCTATATGCCTGAGAAGGATCGGCTGTTGCTGCTGGTCAACCACTATGATCAGGAGATCGGTGCGGTTACGATGAGCGACGACCGGGGCGCAACATGGCGCGAGCTCAAGGATATCGGCAATGCCTGGGCCGTTGACCTGACCTATCTCGGCGAAGGTAAAGCCGTTTTAAAAATGGCGGACATAGCAGTCGAAAAGGGCAGTGACCGTTCACATGGCAAACGTCTTCACAACTATGGCCAGGGACCGAATTTAAAGTATTGGTTCAGCAACGATTTCGGCGAGACCTAGGGAGACGCTGTACCGGCGCAGGATATAGAAGACGGAGCGGCACTGGAGGAGGACTCGCTGTTTCTGGTCGACAGAGAGCCAACGAGCGGCAAGCTCCTGCGATTGTGGGCAACCGGTAAAGGCGCGGGGAAAGCCTGCCTTCTGCGATCGAGCGATGATGGCGGCCGCACGTGGAGCGCATGCCGCGAGATTGCGGAATGGGGGTGGACCGGTGAAATCGTTCTGCACCGTGCCGCAAACGGCGATATGGTGGCGGCCTGCAGGCTGAGCCTCGAGCAGTACCTGCCGAAGCACATGGGCATCGACCATTTCGCCGGAATCGGCACTTCCGTATCCGGGGACAACGGGAAGACATGGTCTGAACTGAGCATGCTGTATGCCTGGGGTCGTCATCAGACGAGCATGGTCACGCTGGACAACGGTGACATTGTGCTCACCTATGTGGTTCGCCAAGGCTATGTGGATACGGCTGATGGTTATCCGCAATTCGGTATCGAGGCCGTCGTCAGTTATGATCACGGACGGACGTGGGATCTGGATCATAAATACATTCTGGCTGTATGGAAGGGAAATCGAAAAGGACCTGATGCCTGGTACGCAAGCCCGCAGCGCACGTCAACGGTACTGCTGCCGGACGGCTCGCTGATCACCGTTTTCGGAACCGGTTATCGCAGCTCGCCGCCGCCGCCGGGTGCACAGAACCATATCCCACAGGACATAGCGCTGGTGCGCTGGCGCCCGCACAATAAGGAGCTGACAGCCGACGACACTATATCAAGTGCAGACTTCCTTTCCGACACTCGGAATGTTTTCGACCCGAGGACATCCAAGTACGCCATGACTATCGTATCGTAGGGCCGGATTCCGCTCCGGCCCTACTGGCTCACCCCAACCCGCTGCCCCGCTGTCTGCTGGTATTCAATTGCCGCGATCGGCATTCGTCATTGCCGATATTCCAACGCGATCTTTGGATTGAATGTGGTATATTAAAAACTGGGAAGAGAAGGCCGGGGAGGGATGCTTCAACCTTTCAATTGGGATTCAAATGCAATTAACCTATATCATGTTCACCAAGCACCTGGAAGGCCTGGATGTCCCCGAAATTATCGCTTCGCTGCATTCCGCAGGGGTGCATGGGGCCGACCTGTGCGTGCGCCCGGGGTATCCGGTAAATCCTGAGAATATCGACCAGGAACTGCCCGCAGTGGCCAAGCAGTTTGAAGCGGCGGGGCTGTGCATCCCCCTGGTAACGGCGCCGGGCGACTTTAACCGGCCGGACATCGATTATGCGGACCGCTACTTCGGCGCCTGCGGCGAAGCGGGGGTAGGTCATATCAAACTCGGGTACTGGCACTGGCGCCCGGAGGTGCACTACTGGGACCAGCTGGACGAGATCCGGGGGTTGATGGAGGGCTTTCAGAAGCTTTCCGAGAAACACGGCGTGAAGACGGTCGTGCACAATCATTCCGGCAAGTCGATGGGGCTGAATTCGTGCGCGGCGATGAATCTAGTGAAGGGGTTCGACCCGCAGCACATCGGGGTATTTGCCGACCCGGGTCACCTGTCGGTCTGCGGGGAACCGATCGATATGGCGCTGGATATCGTGCGGGATTACCTGTCCGTGCTGGCGTTCAAAGACGTGATCCGGCAGCGGCCGATGGGACGGACCGAGCAGGGCCCCCCCACGCTGGGGATGATGCGATTGGGACAGGGCTTCGGTGACTGGCCGGCCCTGGTGAAAACGCTCGACCGGCTGGACTTTGAAGGGCCGGTGAGTTTCCACAGCGAATACAGTGGGGAGACGGTGGAGACGGTGATCGACCTGGCGCGGATCGACGTGCGGTTTTTCAATGCGATGCGGGCGGAACACGAAGGGGAATAGGGATGGCAAAAAGCGAGCAGGCGAAAAAGGCGAAGCGGTCCCGGCGTTCCCGGAAAAAGGTGCGCGTGGCTTTCATCGGCGCCGGGAGCAGGGCCCGGATGGTTCACTACCCGTCCCTGGCCGCCAACCCGGATGCGGATATCGTGGCCGCGGCCGATCTGGATGCGGAACGGCTCCAGGCGGTGACGGAACAATACGGAATCCGGGGCCGGTACACCGATTACGTGGAGATGATCGAAACCGAGAAGCCGGACGTGGTCTATGCGATTATGCCTACGCAACACGTGTATGACGTGGCGGCAACCGTACTCGAGATGGGCCGCAACCTGGTCGTGGAGAAACCGCCGGCGCTCACCTCCGAACAGACGCGACAACTGGCGATCCTGGCGCGCAATCACAAGGCGCTTACGGGGGTAACCTTTCAGCGGCGGTTCGCACCCGTGGTCCGCCGGGGCAAGGCATTGTGTGAGAAACGGGGCCCCGTACATTCGGCCGTGGCGACGTTTTACAAAAACTCGGTGGGGCAGGCGACCTACTGCCGGGGGGTGATGGATATCCTGTCGGGGGATGCGGTCCACGCAGTAGATACACTCCGTTATCTCTGTGGCGGCGAGGTGGAAAGCGTGGCCAGCGACGTCCGGCGGGTGGACGCGGATCAATGCAACGTGCACCTGGCGCTGGTGAAGTTCTCTTCGGGCGCCACCGGGGTGCTGCTGACGAACTGGATGACCGGGCGCCGGGTTTTCACGGTGGAGATCCACAGCTCCGGGATTTCCTGTTTTGGCGATCCGGAGGAAGGCGGGCAGGTCTTCGCCGACGACCGGGTCGAACCCCTCGAGGTGCTCGATCCTTTCAAGCTTTGTAAAAGCCAGGAGACGTTTCGGGCATATGGCCCTTACGATACCAATGCCCATTTTATCAAGTGTGTCCAGACGGGTAAACAGCCAGAGACGAATTTCGAGGATGCGCTGAAGACGATGGAACTGGTGGATGCAATTTACCAATCGCAGATTTGAACGATCCGCCTGTAGACTGTCAGGGAGGGGTTATGGCTGGTTTGAGTGCCGATCAAATTGTGTCTTATAAGGAACAGGGCTACCTGTTGGTGGAAGACGTGATCCCGCCGGCCGATTTCCAAACTCTGATCGATGAGCTGAATGCGACGGTCGACCGGAACGTTCACGAAGCCCATGCCGAAGGCTTGCTGGCGGATTTGTTTGAGGACGAGCCCTTCGAGCGCCGGCTTGCCCGCGCGGCGGCGGCGTTGGGAGACCCCGGGACGGCGTTGGGAGACCCGATTTTTCAGGGGTTGACCGGAAAGCTGAAGACGGAGGGGATCTTTCGGGTGGCCACGCATCCGGAGATCCTGGACATCGTGGAGTCGATGATCGGCGGCGAGGTTCTGGCGCATCCCCAGTTCAACATCCGGCCGAAGTTGCCCAACCAGGACGCGTCCGTGGTGCCCTGGCACCAGGACTTGGGCTATCTGGAGCCGGATGCCGAGGAGACTTTTATGATAAATTTCTGGATCCCGCTGGTGGACGCCACGGCGGAGAACGGGTGCATGGAGGTGATCGCAGGCAGCCACCGGGCGCCGCTCATCAGGCATGTTCGCGAGCTGGGACCGGCGCGCAATTTCCTGGGGATCGAGGACGCGGATCTCCCTGCAGGCGAGCAGGTGATGTGCCCTGTGAAGAAGGGGAGCGTCTTGCTGATTCAGCACAAGACGATCCACCGGTCGATCCCGAATCTGTCAGACCACATCCGCTGGAGCCTGGACCTGCGCTACAGTGACCTGGCCATGCCCACGGGGCGCGATGATGTGCCCGGTTTTACCGTCCGCAGCAGACAGCACCCGGAGCGGGTGTCGAAGACGCTGGCGGATTGGCTGGCCATTATGGCAACGGCAGAGGGGGCTGAGGATCTGTATCAAACCCCTGTTGGCGATAAAAAGAAATCGACGAAGAAGACGAGAACACTTCGTGCCCATGCCCGATACGCCAATCCGGGCACAGGCGCGAATAAAGACACCACGCAAACAATCGGCGGCGGCCAAACTCGCCTTCGCTTCGGCGAGTCGCTGAGCCGCGCGTTCGTGAACAAATCTCAGGAGTATCATCATAAACTATGCACACCGTAAGAATACCAAGCGTGATTCAATTTGGTGAAAACGCACTTTCTGAGGCTGACTATCCCAGGAATGCTTTAGTGGTAACGACGGCGCCACCAGAGTTATCCGGGGAATGGTTGGATCGGATGGGGATCCAGGATTATATGCTGTTCGATAGAGTTACACCCGAACCTTCTATTGATGATGTGAATGCTGTAATCGCTGAGTGCAAGGTGAAAAATCCATCCGCATTAATTGGTCTTGGCGGCGGAAGTTCTATGGATGTCGCGAAATATGCAGCCTCTGAATTTGGCCTGGAAAAAATCTTGATTCCTACCACTTTTGGTACTGGCGCTGAGATGACAACGTATTGTGTGCTGAAGTTTGATGGCAAGAAAAAACTTCTTGGTCCTGACGAAAGATTCCTTGCAGATCGCGCGATCGTCGATTCATATTTTCTCGAGGGTACTCCAGAACAAATAGTCAAGAACTCTGTATGCGACGCTTGTGCGCAAGCAACAGAAGCACATGACAGTAAATTAGGGAATGATCTTACACGAACGTTATGTAAACAGGCGTTTGATGTTTTATATGATGCGATCATGAATGATAAACCGGAGAATTATCCGTATGGTTCGATGCTTTCGGGTATGGGCATGGGAAATTGTTCGACCACACTGGGACATGCATTATCCTATGTGTTTTCTAATGAAGGTGTTCCGCATGGCTATTCGTTGTCGTCATGTACGACTGTGGCCCATAAACATAACCAATCGATTTTCTATGAAAAATTCAAACAAGTTATTGAAAAACTTGGTTTTGACAAACTTCAACTGAAAGCACCCGTTGATGAAGCAGCTGACGTTGTAATGACCGACAGCGGACATCTTAATCCCAACCCGATTCCAATTTCGAAAAAAGATGTCGTCAAATGTCTTCATGCGATTCATGACGGCAATCTTTGAATCTGCAGCTAACCCCGAAATCAGCGACGCAGGCATGCACCTTCAAAATCATACTGCCATTATCACCGGCGCCGCATCCGGGCTCGGTGAGGCGACGCTGCGCCGATTTGTCGGCAAGGGCGCCAACGCGATGATCCTGGACGTGAACGACGAAGGCGGCGCTGCACTCATGGAGGAGTTGGGAAATCGGGTACGCTTTACTCACGCCGACGTCGCGGACGAGGCGGCGGTGTCGGCGGCGGTGGACGCGACTGTCGCCGCCTTTGGCGGTGTCCATATTCTGGTCAACTGCGGCGGTAGCGCCGCCGGTCCGCCGCGCCGGACGGTGGGCCGTGACGGGCCGTATCCGCTGCCGGAATTCGCGGAGTACATCCACAGCTACTTGATCGGTACCTTCAACACCACGCGCCTCGCGGCCCATGCGATGAGCGGCAACGACGCGGACGGCGACGGCGAACGCGGGGTAGTGATCAATACCGCGTCAGTAGCGGCGCAAGATGGACAGATCGGTCAGGCGGCCTATGCCGCTGCCAAGGCCGGCGTGACGGGTATGACGCTGCCGCTGGCTCGTGATCTCGCCGTGCTCGGCGTCCGCGTGATGACGATATCACCGGGATTCTTCGATACGCCAAGGGGCATCGCGACGCCGGAGAACATTCGCGAATCGCTGATTGCACAGACGCCATTCCCTACCCGTCCGGGTATTCCCGACGAGTTCGCGCACCTGGCCCAGACGATCGTCGAAAACAGCATGCTCAATGGTGAGGTGATCCGTCTGGACGGCGGCATGCGATTAGGCCCAAAATAGCAGAGTCGACGCAATAAGACAGTGAGCAGCAAACTAAAACTTGGAATCGTCGGCGCCTGCGGCCGGGGATCGGGCTTTAAGGTCGCCTGTGACGCCATTGCGGACCGCGTCAGCCTTACAGCTGTTTGTGATACCAACGCTGCGCGGTTGCCGGAGGCCGCTGCCCGTTTCGGCGCCGAAAGGCAGTACACGGATTACCAGGCGATGCTGGACGACGGCTGCGTCGACGCCGTGATAATAGGAACCCCGATGCACTTTCATGTGCCGCAGTCGATCGCTGCCTTGGACCGGGGCATCTCGGTTTTGTGTGAAGTTCCTGCCGGAATTTCAATCGCCGAATGCCGGGAACTTGTTCTTGCCTGCGAGCGCAGCAACGCCGTCTACATGATGGGGGAGAACTTTACTTACCTGCGCAGCAATGTAGCGGTACGTGAAATGGTTCGCCAAGGCTTGTTCGGCGATCTCTATTACGCCGAAGGTGAGTACCTGCACGAATTGAAGAAGCTGAACGAGAGAACCATCTGGCGGCGCAAATGGCAGACCGGGATCAACGGCATCACCTACGGTACGCACAGTCTTGGTCCCGTCCTGCAGTGGTTCAGCGGCCGGCGAGTGACCTCGGTGTGCTGCGCCGGAAGCGGTCATCATCATCGGGATGCGAAGGGAGATTTGTACGAAGCCGAAGACACCAGTGTCATGCTCTGCCGAATGAGCGGCGGCGGCTTGGTAAAAATCAGGGTTGACATGCTCAGCGTTCGCCCCCATAACATGTCGGGGTATTCACTGCAGGGAGCGACAGGATGTTATGAATCATCACGGGGCCTCACCGATCAGGACAAGATCTGGTTGCAGCATCGTGATCCCGAGGGCGGGCCGAATGCGAGCGGCTACGATTGCACCTACAAGTGGGAAGCGCTGGATGAGATTGTGGAGCAATACTTGCCGGACTGGTACAAGTCCGGCAGCGAGATTGCCAAGCAGGCGGGCCACGGCGGCGGGGATTTTTTCGAGGTGTTGGATTTCATTGACTTCGTCGAGAGCCGGCGCCCATGTCCGATCGGCATTCATCAAGCGATGGACATGACTTTGCCCGGTTTGGTCAGCCAGCAATCCATCAGCAGCGAAGGCAATTGGCTGCCGGTTCCGGACTCCCGAACCTGGACCGATGACACCGATGGTAGGGTGTAACGGTGTGAAAAAATTCTGCATGACTGAACCCAAAACCGTTTCGTACGGACGCCGAATCTCCGATCTGGCGGCGGCACATCCCGACAAGGTTGCGATCGTATTCGTGTCGCACCCGAGTGGCAGAGAACAGGCGTTAACCTGGTCCGAGCTCGACCGGCGTTCGAACCAGTCCGCGCGCGTATTGGCCGATCTCGGCGTGGCTACCGAATCGACAATCGTCATTGGGTTGCCAAACGGCGAGCACCACATTGTCGCTGCCATCGCCGCATGGAAGGTGGGGGCAATGGTGCTGCCACTTTATCCGCGGATGCCGGAAAGCGAACGCAGCAGGATCCTGAAGTTGGCCAATCCGACAGTGATCATTGCCGACTGGGAGACGGATGTCGGGGACCTTTTGAGGTCCGCCGAGCTCGATCGAGCGATGATCGGCATGTCGGATGCGCCGGTTCCTGATGTCATCGCGCACCCCGGCAAAGCGGTGGGATCGGGAGGCTCGACGGGGTTGCCGAAGATCATCGTCGATCCGAATCCCTGGGTGTTTACACCAGGCACAAACCACTTGTTCGCACTCGTCGGCTGGACGGCTGGGATGGTGCAACTGGTGGCCGGGCCGTTGTACCATAGTGCCCCGTTCTTCATCACGTTCAGTGGCCTTGCGGAGGCGCAGACCCTGGTGGTAATGGAGAGGTTCGACGCGGCGCCGGCCGTTGACCTGATCGAGCGGCATCGCGTCAACTGCGCCTTTCTCGCTCCCACCATGATGCGCCGTATCGCAGAATTGGCGGGCATCGACGGTCGCGATTTCTCCAGTATCCGCAGCATCTATCACACGGCGGCTCCGTGTTCGCCGGTGCTCAAGCAGCGTTGGATCGATCTTATCGGTCCCGAACAGCTTTATGACGCCTATGGCGGCGCCGAGAACGTGGGCATTGTCACTATCCGCGGCGATGACTGGATTGTGCACCGCGGCAGTAGCGGTCTGCCGCGCAACGCCGACCTCAAGATCCTCGACGACGAAGGCAACGAACTGCCGTGCGGCGAGATCGGCGAGATTTTTCTGCGTCGTCGCGATGCGGAGCCGCCGTATTATAGGTATATCGGTTCCGAAAACCTGAAGAGTACTCCGGATGGTTTCTCAAGTCTCGGCGATCTCGGTTGCGTCGACGCGGAGGGTTATCTTTATCTCGCGGACCGCCGCGTCGACATGATCGTCAGCGGCGGCGAAAACATTTATCCCGCCGAGATCGAAGGGGTGCTCTGTGAGCATGCAAAGGTCGGCGACTGTGCGGTCATTGGATTGACGGATGACGAATGGGGTAAACGGGTCCACGCCGTGGTGGAGCCGGTGTCATCGGCGGATCCTCCAAGTAACGAGGATCTGGACCGTCACTGTCGCGGGCAATTAGCGCCCTATAAGGTGCCGAAGTCTTTCGAGGTTGTCGACGCGCTGCCGCGCCAACCTTCGGGTAAGATCCGGCGCTCGGCGTTGGTCGAGGCGCGCTGTCCGACCCTTCGACGAGGCTCAAGGACTGCGACAGGAGCCGTATCATGACTGAGTTTGGCGCCAATCCGGTGTACATCGTGGGTGCGGCGGAGACGCCGCTCGGCGAGGTACATGACCAGACGGAGTTGTCGATGCTGGCGCTGGCGGCCCGCGAGGCGCTGGCGGAGGCGGGCATGACACTGCAGGATGTCGACGGCATCTTCGTCAACTACATGGGCGAACAAGGGTCGGTGCAGGTCGGTGAATACCTCGGAATCCAACCGCGCTATGCGGATTCGAGCGATCTGGGTGGCGCGGCCTTCGAGGCCTTCGTGCACCATGCCATGCCGGCGATCGCGGCCGGCCGCTGCGAGGTGGCCTTGATCGGCTATGCCTCGCGTCAGCGTACCCGGCGCTCGCGCTCGATGGTCGGGCAGGCGGATGCGACCAGCCTGACAGCGCAGTTCGAGGCGCCCTACGGATTGCCGAAGCCGCTCGGGTATTTCGCCATGATGGCGGCACGGCATATGCATCAGTACGGCAGTACACCCGAACAGTTCGCGGAAATTGCAGTGGCTGCACGGCAGTGGGCGCAGAAAAACCCGAAGGCATGGAAGCGGGATCCACTGAGCATCGACGACGTGTTATCGTCGCGAATGATCTCGACGCCGCTGCGGCGGCTGGACTGTTGCCTGATCACCGACGGCGGCGGTGCTGTCATCGTTACGCATGCGGACCGCGCCAAGGATGCGGCGAAAAAACCGGTCCGCATCATGGGCGCCGGTGAGAGCCATACCCACTGGCACATGGCGTCGATGCCGGATCTGACGGTGACGGCCGGCAAGGTATCCGGCGCCGAAGCGTTCGCCATGGCCGGCATCACCGCTGACGACGTCGACTTTATCCAACCCTACGACGCAACCACATTGACCGTGTTGCTGGCGCTTGAGGATCTGGGATTCTGTGCAAAGGGGGAAGGCGGAGATTTCGTGAGTGACGGGCGGCTGGCGCCGGGCGGCGCTTTGCCGGCGATGACGTCCGGCGGCGGGTTGTCGTACAATCACCCCGGTGCGCTCGGGGTACTGCTGTTGATCGAGGCGGTGCGCCAGTTGCGCGGTGAGGCCGGCGACCGGCAGGTGCAGGATGCCGAGATCGGTGTCGCACACGGCATCGGCGGAATGCTGTCAACATCGGCAACGGTGGTGTTGGGCAGCAGCTAGTCCTGAAACAAGAGTGACCACTGAAGACTCGCTTATTTTATGGCCGGCAGCCCGTGCGGAATGCCAGGAGACCAAGAATGGAACCATGTGATGGCAATAAGATTCCTTATGGCGACCCGTTGAGCAGGCCGTTTTGGGCGGCAGCTTCGCGGCACCAACTGGTGGTTCAGAAATGCGGCGGTTGCGGATGCCACCAATTTTACCCGCGGCCGTTCTGTATGGTGTGCGCTTCGGACGATGTCGTGTGGGCGCCGGTGAGTGGCGCTGCGACCGTGTACTCGGTGACCACGGTGCACCTGCAGATCGCTCCGGAGTTCGAGCCGCCGTACCAGGTCGCGGTGGTGGAATTGGACGTGGGCCCGCGGCTGCTGACGCGCATTGAAGGCGGCAACGTAGCCATTGGTGACCCGGTCCAGGTCACCTGGGAAAGACGCGATGGTTTGCCGCCGCTGCCGGTGTTCAGGCGAGTACCGGTAGACAAAAGGCAGGCCTTCGCCGTGTCTCAAACCTAACTCCTAGTGGCATTGTACTGTACTGTACGGATCCGAATGTCGGCCGAGGACGCCCGTCCCACGGGAGGGCGTCTTGCACGAAAACCCAATTGTAGAGTCGGCCGAGAAAAACGGTTCGCCCTGGGCGTCAGCAGAATCGAAAAAGGCAGGAATGGTTTACCATGAAAAGCACTAAACTAATTGTTGGTTTTATCTGTACTGTACTGGTTCCTGCTACTGCCCAAAGCGCGATGGCGGTTGAGAACGTCTCCACACAGGAACAGTCGCAGTGGCTGCGCTGGGTGATCCCGCTGCCGAAGAAGATCCGTATCAATCGTAAAGTCGAACTACCAGCCTCCGAGGTGAAAATCACCCTGCGCCAGAGTGCCGGTGAGATGGAGAAAACCGCTGCGGACCAACTGATCGCCTTGCTTAGGGAAAAAGGTGGCGCGGACGGAAACGGGGAAGCATTTGAAATCCTTATCGGCGTCTGCGATGCTGGCGGGAAGATCGGGGACGTCACGCTCACTGATACCACTGAGCTCAGCAACCTCCCGAACCGGGATCAGGCGTACCTCATTCGCCCCGTCGGCCAAAACCGTCTGGTGCTCACCGCGCTGCATGAGCGCGGCGTTTTCTACGCCGCGCAAACGTTGCGGCAGTTGCTGGAAAGGGGCGGAGAGTCTGAGAATGGTACGGTGACGATACCCCTGGTCTCCGTAACCGACTGGCCCGATATGGCGCAACGCGGTGAAGCGGGCGCGATTACCTGGTTTCCACCCGAGGAAATCAAATGGATGGCCCGCCACAAGATGAACATGGCCGTATACCACGTCGGCTACCGCATTCTGGAAGACGGCCATGGCGACGTCACGAAACTCTACCCTGAGCGGATCGCATCTGCTCGCCGTCATGCGTTCGAGATGGTGCCCTACATCACGCATTACTCAATCCTCGGGGAGTATACCAACTTGTTTGAGGTCTATCCACACCTCAACAAAGGGAAGACCAAAGTCGATGGACAGGTCGTAATGGATCTCGGAGAGAGGGATTTGAAGACCGTCCCGTGCCCGTCGGAGCCCAAGATGGCCGAGGTGTTGGCGGATTTCATGTGCGCCATGGCGAAGGCCGGCGCCAAGGAGGTCGACTGCTGGCTGACGGAGGGAAGGCGGTACCAGTGCCGATGCGACAAGTGTCTCGGGGCAGGTGAGAACATGCACTATGCCTTGGAGGCTCGCGCCTACGTCAACGGTTGGCGAATCGCTCGAAAGCAGTATCCAAAGCTGTTTGTACGCATTGTTCTGACCCAGGGTACCTATACGAGCAACGACAAAGTGCTGGCTGAAGTGCCGCAAGACGTCGGTGTCATCTTTTATGCCAGTTGGGCAACCTATAACTCGTTGCAGAAACCGATGATCTACCCCCTGTTGGAGGATTTCGCGGCCAAGGGCAGGTGGCTGGGCGTGGTGCCGCAACTGACATCGTCCTTTGGTGCGGTGACGCCGTGGACTGCGCCGCAGTTCATCAGGTACCGCATGAACGAGTTTGTGGACAAGAAGCTGGAATGCCTGTGTGGCTACGCCGTGTACAGCAATCGCCTTTATGACTTCAACGTGACCGCGGCTGCTGAGTGGTCGTGGAATGCCAGGGGCCGCGACGAGCGCGAGTTCTCCGCGGCCTATGCGACGCGGCGGGGGATCAGCGACCCTGCTGCATTTGCCGAGTGGGCTGTGCTGCTCGGGCCGGTGGGATGGGATTTCTACGGTGCAGCGATGTATGACTTCAACCACGGCGCCATACTTTCCAACATGGTGGCTGCTCGCTTGGATCCTGGCCTGGGAAAGAAAGGGATGTTCGAGTACTTCCCGACGATGCAGCGTTTCGATGAGGATCTTACGGTCTGCGAGAAGGCATTGAAAATTGCCGAACGCCTTGGTGAACCGGCGATGATCGCCGAGACGCGGGTCATTCAAGGTTATGTGAGAATGATGAAAGAGGCAGCATTCATTACCACGCAGGTCTCCACTGTTGCAACCCCCACCTACGACCAGCGCGTCGACGTGCAGAACGCGCTGACCAGACTGGGCAGCGCCGGGATCGAAACCATTGACGGATTGGAGCGCTGGATACGATCGCTTCCCGATCTCGAATTCTATAATCAGGGCAAAAAGAACCGCTACAAAAAAACCCTGGCGGCGGTCAGTAAGACGGTTTACGGGATCAGCGATGCGCTGGCCCCGTTCGGGATTCGCAGTTTCGCATCGAGTTACTTTAGCAAGAAAGTTGGTGTCTGGAAAAGCCAGGATTTCGCGGACAAGGCGAAGGTAACGAAGACGTGGGATGTCACCGACCAAGTCCTGGTCACGGGCGTCTACGAGGTGACCTTCAAGAATGCCAGCCACTATAGCCTGGATATCTTTCGGGCGGTATTGGCTTCAGCGCCTGCTGACAAACCGGATCAATTGACTGAGCTGAGTGTTGACACGCACAAGGGGATCACGCGATATCGCACCAACAAAGCGCACATTTACACCTTGACCCTTGACCGGCACGATCCCGGTCTTCGCTATTTCCTCGTCGCGGACATTGAAGGTCATGCGGCGCAACGGCTCAGCGGAAAAATGAAGTACTGCAAAGGAGATGTCTGGATGCGGGCGTTGCGCCCCAAAGACTGGGTCCCGGGATCCGTTGCTGCCAAGCAGCTTCCGTTGACGGATGATGAAATGGTAGAGACCACGATGCCAAAGTTCACTGGCAAGGGCTTGCGCGTCGGGGTTGTACAGGCCGGTTACGGTTCGATTGAGATTCTCAATTATCTTCAAACCGTGGATGGCATGGACGTCCAGCCGCTGTCTTCTCCCAACAAGGCGATGATTGACGCTTGCCAAACGGTGGTACTGCCCATATTGAAACGTGACAAACAGGGACGACGTATGAGTGATGCCCTGATGGATACGTACCGAGATTATGTGCGCGGTGGCGGCGGGCTGATCATTACGGCGGCTTTGGGGGAGATGGGGCTTACCAGATACCCAGACATCTGTAAGTTCAAGAACCACAGTGGTGATTACGATTTCGTCCCCTGGTTGGTGGTGGATGAACATCCAATGGCGCAGGGGATCAAGATGAACAAGGAGCTGCCTGGCACCGGGTTCAGCGTCGAATACGAGCTCGGTCCAAAAGGCGTGGCTGTGGCCAGAGCGGCTCCAAGCGGCGATCCGGTGGTGGTCGTCGGTGAGGTTGACAAAGGGCGGGTGGTGATCTGCGGCCTGGACCTGAGGTTAAAGGGGAAAGCTGCGGAGGAAACGAAGAAGAC
>DPYP01000437.1:0-210 GCA_003545375.1 Lentisphaeria bacterium | reverse complement strand
GGTAGCCTGGAAGTGACACGGAGAACAACAAGACGAAAATGCCGCGAACGGAGTACGGAGTCGCGGATTACGGGGATCTCATGAAAAGACCTAAGCTGGTTGTTGGTTTAATCTGTACCGTACTGGTTCTTGCCGCTGGTCAGCGCTCAATAGCGGCTGAGAACGTATCCAAGCAGGAACAATTGCAGTGGCTGCGCTGGGTGATCCCGC